>CBFGPE010000043.1:0-44935 GCA_965650625.1 uncultured Azospirillum sp.
CATGAGCCACGGCGCGCAGAAGATGAACGGCATCATGCAGGACATCGGCCGCGGCACCCATCGCGTGGTGGCGGCGCGCTACACCTTCCGCCGGCTGTTCGTCGCCGGCCTGACGGCGCTGCTGTGCGACGCCGTTGGCTTCGCCGTCCTGATCATCATCGACATCAAGGTCATCCAGGATCTGGCGATGATCGCCAGCATCGGCGTCGGCGTGCTGATCTTCACCAACCTGATCCTGCTGCCGATCCTGCTGTCCTATGTCGGCGTCAGCGCCAGTGCCGCCGGCCGCAGCCTGCGCGAGGAGGCGGCCGAGGAAGACGGGGGGCCGGACAGCGGAAACAAGCATTGGGCATGGCGTTTCCTCGACCTGTTCACCCAGCGCCGCTACGCCGCCATGGCCATCGCGGTGGCGGCCCTGCTGGCGGTGGGCGGCTACCGCGTCAGCCTCGACCTCAAGGTCGGCGATCTCGATCCCGGCGCCCCGGAATTGCAGCCGGACTCCGCCTACAACCGCGACAGCGCCTTCATGGTCGCCAACTACGCCGCCAGTTCCGACATCCTGGTGGTGATGGTGAAGACGCCGAATGACCAGTGCACCGCCTACCGGACCCTGTCGCGGGTCGACGAGCTGGCGTGGCGGCTGCGTCAGCTTCCCGGTGTGGAGGCCACCAACTCGATGGCGACGCTCGCCAAGCTGGCGGGGGTCGGCTTCAACGAAGGCAACTTCAAATGGTTCGAGCTGATCCCCAATGAAGGCGCGCTTGGCGTGGCCCAGACCATCGCGCCGCGGGAATCCTTCAACAAGATGTGTTCGCTGCTGACGCTCTACGTCTATCTGCAGGACCACAAGGCCGACACGCTGGCCCGCGTCGTTGCGGCGGTGGAGGAGTACGGCGCCCGCAACACCGACCCGAACGTCCATTTCCTGCTGGCGGCGGGCAATGCCGGGATCGAGGCCGCGACCAACATCGTCGTCGGCAAGGCGATGCACGAGATGCTGGTCTGGGTCTATGGCGCGGTGATCATCCTGTGCTTCGTCACCTTCCGCTCCTGGCGGGCGGTGGCGACGGCGGTGATCCCGCTGGTGCTCACCTCCATCCTTTGCGAAGCGCTGATGGTGGTGCTGGGCATGGGGGTCAAGGTGGCGACTCTTCCGGTCATCGCGCTCGGCGTCGGCATCGGCGTCGATTACGCCCTCTACGTCCTCAGCATCGTGCTGTCCCATCTGCGGGCGGGGGAAAGCCTGTCGGTCGCCTATTACCGCTCTCTGCTGTTCACCGGCCGGGTGGTGATGCTGACCGGCCTGACCCTGGCGGTTGCGGTCGCCACCTGGTACTGGTCGCCGATCAAGTTCCAGGCCGATATGGGCATCCTGCTGGCCTTCATGTTCCTGTGGAACATGCTGGGCGCGCTGGTCCTGCTGCCCGCTCTCGCCTGTTTCCTGCTGCCGCGCGCCAAGCCGGCGTCCGCTGCTGCCGACGCCACCGCCGCGAAGGTGCTGGTATGACGGGCCGTGTCGTTCGCTTTCACGAGACCGGCGGTCCCGAGGTTCTGCGGATCGAACGGCTCGACACGCCCTCGCCGGGTCCGGGAGAGGTGACGGTCCGCATCGCTGCCATCGGCCTGAACCGTGCGGAGGCGGCCTTTCGCGCCGGCTGCTATCTGGAGGTGCCGCGCCCGCCGGCCCGCATCGGCTGCGAGGCCTGCGGCATCGTCGAAGAGGTCGGGGGAGGCGTCTCCTCCGTGGCGCCCGGGGATGCCGTGTGCATCCTGCCGGCCTTCCCGATGAATGATTTCGGTGTGTATGCGGACCGGGCGGTGGTGCCGGCGGCGGCGCTGATCCCCTGGCCCCCCGGACTGTCCGCCACCTACGCCGCCGCTCTGTGGATGGCCTATCTCACCGCCTGGGGTGCGCTGGTGGATGTCGCCGCCATCGCACCCGGCGACATCGTTGTCGTCACGGCGGCCTCCAGCAGCGTGGGGCTCGCCGCCATTCAGATCGCCAACCTGATCGGCGCCCTGCCGGTGACGGTGACCCGCGATCCCGGCAAGGCGGACGCGCTTCGGGCGGCCGGCGCCGCCCTGACACTGGTCTCCGGCGAACAGGATATCGCAACAGAGGTGCGGCGGCATTTCGACGGACGCGGGGCGCGGCTGGTCTTCGATCCCGTCGCCGGGCCCGCTGTCCTGCAATTGGCCGAGGCATTGGACGCGGGCGGGCAGATGATCCTCTACGGCAATCTCAGCGAGGCGGCGGACCGGACACCCTTTCCCTTCTTCCCGGCCGTCCGTCTCGGTCTCGCCCTGCGCGGCTATCTGGTCTTCGACCTCATCCACGATCCGGTGCGGCTGGAGCGGGCGCGCAGCGGCATCCTGTTCGGGCTGAACGCCGGTTCGCTGCGTCCGACCATTGCCCGGACCTTCGATCTCGACGACATCGTCGAAGCCCATCGTTACCTCGAGTCCAACCAGCAGATCGGCAAGCTGGTGGTGACCGTAAGCGGCTGACGGGTCACTCCGTACCGGGGGGGAGGGGGGCGGCAACGCCCTTCTCCGGCCCCGGCGCCAGCCCATGCTTGCTCAACCGGTATTCCAGCGTCGCGCGCGTCAGGTTCAGCGCCCGTGCCGCCGCCGACACGTTTCCTTTGTGGCGGGCCAGCGCCGCCTTGAGCACCCCACGCTCCATATCCGCCAGCGGCAGTCCATCGGCGACCAGCCGTTCAAAGACATCTCCGGATTCCGAACCGCCCGCGGCAAGCTCGTGCATGCCGATCCGCCCGTCCGGCTCCAGCGAATAGGCTGTCGGCGGTGCCATCTCCCCGTGACGGAACATGTGGAAGATGTCGATCTGCTCACCATCGGCGGCACAGACCACGCCGCGCTCGATCAGGTTCTGCAGTTCCCGGATGTTGCCGGGATAGCGGTAGTTGAGCAGCGCCTCGGTGGCGCGGCGGGTGAAGCCCGGCGGCCGGCGGCCATGTTCCTGGGCATAGAGGTCGAGGAAATGCTCCATCAGCAGCGGGATGTCGTCGCGGCGTTCGCGCAGCGGCGGCAGGGCGATCGGAAAGACGTTCAGTCGGAAGAACAAATCCTCGCGGAACCGCCCGGCCTTGACCTCGTCGCGCAGATCGACGTTGGTGGCGGCGACGACGCGCACATCCACCTTGACGGTCTTGACCCCGCCGACCCGTTCGATCTCGCGCTGCTGCAGGGCGCGCAGCAGCTTGCCCTGCGCGACCAGACTGAGCGAGGCGATCTCGTCGAGGAACAGGGTGCCGCCATCGGCCCGCTCGAAGCGGCCCGGCCTTGCGGCGGCGGCTCCGGTATAGGCGCCCTTCTCCACCCCAAACAGTTCGGATTCGACCAGCGTATCGGGAATGGCGGCGCAGTTCAGGGCGACGAAGGGTCCGTCGCGGCGCGGGCTGAGGTCGTGCAGGGTGCTGGCGAACAGCTCCTTGCCGACGCCGGACTCGCCGACCAGCAGCACGGTCGCCCGTGTCGAAGCCACCCGCTCCAGCATGTGCCGCGCCGCCATGAAGCTGGCCGACAGGCCGATCACCGGTCCGCGGTCATCCCCGGCCTCCCGCCGCGTCGACGGCGGCTCGGGCGACGGGGCGGCCTTCCAGCCCGGCCGCCGCGGCTTTTCCCAGGTCATGCCGAGCGCTTCCATGTCGAGCGCGGCGTCGCCCCAGGCGTCGGCCGGCTGGCCGATGACCCGGCACAGCGGCGCTCCCATGCCCCGGCACTCCACCTCGCGGAACAGGATCAGCTTGCCGAAGATCCGGCTGGTGTATCCGGTGGCGTAGGCCACCTGCATCCAGCACACCGGGTCGCCGCTGACGCCGCAATGGGTGATGTGCTCGTCGGCCTCCGCGGAATCGTGCCAGATGAACTCACCCAGATAGTGTCCCTTCTCGATGTCGAATTCGAAGCGGCGGGTGGTGACCTTGACGAAGCCTTCCAGCGTGTGGATGCGCGGACCGGCGGCGAAGGACAGGGTCAGATCCCCGGACGGCCAGCGGCGGCGGATCAGGTCGGCGTCGCGGGCGCCCTGGGCGTAGCCAACGCGGGTGAACAGGGCGCGCGCCCGCTCGACGCCGATGGCATCCATCAATTCGCGCCGGATCATGCCGAGGTTGGCGACGTCGAACAGCAGCATGCGGCGGTCGTTCAGCCAGATGCGGCCGTCGCCGATCGAGAAATAGAGGCACTCCGTCAATTCGCGCATGGTCGGAGCGGCCGACGCATCCAGCTCGTCGCTGCACCCGCGGCTCATGAGCTTTCCGGACTGGCGGGATGCCTCCGCCAGGGAGATTTGACGCACGCTATGCCCGTCCATGGACTCCAATGATCCTCCCGCGAATTGTTCTGTTGTATAACTTTTATCAAATCATGAAAGAAAACGCCAATTTGCGCAATTCATGAATCGGCCAACGGTCGTCTCGGGAAACTTTTCTCCGACCATGTTGATTCGAATGAATTTTTCCGACTTCCAGCCGGGGGTGTGAATGGCATGCCGATTGCTCTGCACACCGCACATCCGCTTTGCGGAAATTTCCGCTTCAACACTCCAAGGATCCCGGCAATGAAGTCACTCAGTGGGGATGGTGCCGCTCCCGGCCTGACCGACCGCCTCGGCGCGGTTCTGGATCGGCATGTCGGCTCGGGCCGCATCGTCGGCGCCGTGGTCGCGGTCGCGCGGGAGGGGGAAACCGTCGCGGAGATCGCAGCCGGATGGTCCTGCCGCGAAGATGCGAAGCCGGCGGCCGCCGACACCATTTTCCGTTTGGCCTCCCTGACCAAGCCCATCGTGTCCTGCGCCGCCCTGGCGCTTGTCGAGCGGGGCATGCTGTCGCTTGACGGTGCGGTCCATGACTGGCTGCCGGACTTTCGCCCCCGCCTGCCCGGCGGCACGACCCCGGTCATCACCGTCGCCCAGCTTCTCAGCCACAGCGCGGGGCTTGGCTATGGGTTCCTGCAGCCGCCGGATGGTCCCTATCACCGCCTTGGCGTATCGGACGGGCTCGATGCGCTGGGCGTCTCGATGGATGAGAATCTGCGCCGCATCGCGGCCGCGCCCCTGCTGTTCCCCCCCGGCTGCGGCTGGTGCTATTCGGTATCGACCGACATTCTGGGTGCGGTCGTGGAGCGTGCCTATGGCGGGACGTTGGCCGAAGCCGTGTCCGCATTGGTGACCGGCCCGCTCGGTCTGGCCGACACCGGATTCGCACCTGCCGCCCGGGACCGCTTGAGCACCCCCTATATCGACCGCGAACCGTTTCCGGCGGCGATGGCCGACAATGACACGCTGGCCTTCGGTCCGGGCCTGCTGAGATACGTGCCGTCCCGCCTGTTCGACACCGCATCCTTCCTGTCCGGCGGCGGCGGCATGGTCGGTACGGCGCCGGACTATCTGAAGCTGCTGGAGACGCTGCGCACCGGCGGCGGCGGCATCCTGCGGCCCGAAACCGTCGCCGCCCTGACCACCCACGCGGTTGGTGGGGCCGACGTCTTCATTCCCGGCCCGGGATGGGGCTTTGGTCTGGGGGTCGGCATCGTCCGGGATCCCGTCGCTGCCGGGGTCCGGCTGTCTCCGGGAAGCTGGGGTTGGTTCGGCGTATTCGGGCTGCATTTCTGGGTCGATCCGCTCCGGCGCCTCAGCGTGGTGGCGATGACCAACACGGCGGTCTCCGGCATGGTCGGGCCCTTCGCCGACGACCTGCGCGAGGCCATTGTCGGTGCATCGGCATAGCATGGCTGCGTCTCCGACGGGTGGGACCCCGCCGCCGCAAATGACGGATTCCCCTGTCTCCTGATCCACGTCGCAGGCCGCGCTTGCACTGCGGCCGGTCTCCATGCCTCACTGAGCCGATCGGATCGGAATGACGGACACACCATGCGTGAGATCTTGAAGATGGGCGATCCCCGGCTCCAGCGGGTGGCGAGGCCGGTCGAGGACATTCACGACCCGGCATTGAAGTCGCTGATCGCCGAGATGTTCGAAACCATGCATGCCACCAACGGCGCGGGATTGGCTGCGCCGCAGATCGGCGTCGATCTGCGGGTGATCATCTTCGGGTTCGACTCCAATCCACGCTACCCGGACGTGCCGCCGGTGCCGGTCACCACGCTGATCAATCCCTGGTTCGAAAAGCTCACGGACGAGGTGGAGGAATCCTGGGAGGGCTGTCTGTCGGTTCCGGGAATGCGCGGCATGGTTCCGCGCTGCACGCACATCCGTTATGGCGGCACGCTGGAAGACGGCACGACGCTCGTCCGCGAGGCGAAGGGCTTCCACGCCCGGGTTTTCCAGCACGAGTTCGACCATCTCGACGGCTTTCTCTATCCCCAGCGCATCGTGGACATGTCGAAATTCGGCTTCATCGACGCCCTGTTCCCCAATTCCGGACTCGCGGATTTGGAAGCGCATTGACGCGCTACGGCAACCGGCGTCCCGGACGATGACCCCACGGATGCCGGTTCCTTGCATCCGGCAGCCCACGCATCTGTGACCGACACACTCCGCCCTTCCCTTCTCACCCACACCCGTTCCTGGCGCGCCCGATGACTGGCGCCGTCGGCACCTGGACGCGCAAGATCGCCGAGTTGTTCGAAGCGCATCGGCTGCGGGTGGAGCGCGCCATCGCGCGGCGGATCGGCGATCCGCAGACGGCGGGCGATGCGGCGCAGGATGCCTTCCTGCGGCTGGCCCGCCTGCCCGATGGCGAGGTGGTCCAGGATCCGGCGTATATCGGGTCGGAGCCAAATCGGAGGGATTGTATCGCGTCGAAACATATCTGGATGCGAGAATTTTAAAAAACGACTGATACATACAGGAGTATTATTCCCGCCAAACCTGACATTTTAGATTGCGGTTTTATGTTGAATTCCAATTGTTAGCCACGCCATCCTTTTTCTTCATCGTCGATGCGGGGGAACGGATGGCGAGCACACGGTTGCTGGTGAAGGTCCGCGGCGACGTCACCCCATTCGCCAACGGCGGCAAGAAGAGCTTCGGGGCGAAAGGTTCCACGCCCCGCGTGATCCTCAGGCTGCCGCCGGAGCATGGAAATGGTTCGAAGGGGATCGCAGGCGGTAGCGGAGCGGCGTGGCTGGGCGTCGATGTGGCCGACCGGGAGACACCGTGGGACGCCGCCCATGCGCTGGTCGCACCGGGTACGCGGTTCGCGGCGGGATCGTCCGGCGTCGAGTTCGTCGAGCCCGACATCGAGCAGCAATGGCTGCCGGACGACGCGACCTCCGGGATGTTGCGCGCCGCGGCCAATCCCTGCGTCTTCACCGACCAGGACGACCGCGGCGGAAAGGAGACCGGCCCTGACGCGGGCTGGAATCACGCCGCCGCCTATTCCGGGTTCGCCCAGGCGCTGGACCGGTTCGGCAACGCGCTGGCGGAGAAACTCGGCCGGGTGACGATCGCCCACCTCGATACCGGCTACGACCCCGATCACATCACGAAGCCGTCCGGACTTGACATCGAGTTGCAGAAGAACTTCGTGGCGGGGGGCCCGCCTGACAGCGCGGTGGACACCATCCCGGGGGGAGCGTCGCTGAGCAACCGCGGTCACGGGACGGCGACGCTGGCGTTGCTGGCCGGCGGTCCGCCGAACCGTGGGGTGGCGCCCTGGAAGGAGTACGAGGGGCCGATCGGCGGCGCACCGTTCGCACGGGTCATCCCGATCCGTATCGCGGACTGGGTCGTCCGCTTCACCACCGGCACAATGGTGCAGGGCTTCAACCATGCCATCGAAAACGGGGCCCATGTGCTCTCGATGAGCATGGGCGGCCTCAGCTCGGCCGCGCTCACCGACGCGGTCAACCGCGCCTATGACGAGGGCATGCTGCTCGTCACCGCCGCCGGCAACAACTTCGCCGGAAGTCCGTCTCCGAAGTCGATCGTGTTCCCGGCGCGTTACCGCCGGGTACTGGCCGCCTGTGGCGTGATGGCCAAGGGGCGGGCCTACGCCGGGCTGCACAACGGGACCATGCAGGGCAACTACGGCCCGGAAAGCAAGATGGCGACGGCGCTTGGCGCCTTCACGCCCAATGTGCCGTGGGCCGTCATCGGCTGCCCCGGCCTGGTCGCGATGGACGGCGCCGGCACCTCGTCCGCGACCCCGCAGATCGCCGCCGCCGCCGCGCTCTGGCTGGCCGAGAATTTCGACGAGGTCATGGCCCTCAAGGAGCCGTGGATGCGGGTGGAGGCGGTGCGCAACGCGCTGTTCACCTCGGCGGCGAAGTCGACCGCGGCCATGGACGCGGCGGAAACCCAGGAGAAGATCGGCCAGGGCGTGCTCAAGGCGGACGCCGCGCTGGCTGTGCCGTTCGCCAAGGCCGCCGCCAGACTGACCCGGCTGCCCCCGGCGGAAGCGAGCTGGAGTTGGATCAACCTGATCCTGGGCGGCGGCGTCAGCATCGCACCGGGGCCGCTTGCCGGACGTGAGGCGATGTTCGCGCTCGAACTGACGCAGATGGCGCAGCGGGTCGCGTCGGTCGATGCGGCCATCGGCGATTGCGACCTTCCGGGAAGCCGGATCTCCCCGGCGGCCTGCCGCCGCTACCTCGAAGCGGCGCTCGACGAAGGCAAGCCGTCGCAGGCGCTGAAGGCAAAACTCGAACAGATGCTGGGGCGCCCGCAGTCGGCGGCACCGGTGCGGGCGCCGCTCGCCCCGGCACCCGCGGTCAAGCGCAAGCCCAAGGAGCCGCCACCGCCCCGGCGCCGCCTCCGGGCCTACGCGCTCGATCCCTCCGTGGCCAAGTCGCTGTCCTCCGTCGCGGTCAACGAGGCCGTGCTCAGCGTTCCCTGGGAGGAGCCGCTGCACCCCGGCCCGGTCGGCGAGTATCTGGAGGTGGTGGACCTGGACCCGGCGTCCAACCGGCTCTACGATCCGGTCGACCTCAACGAGCCGAAACTGCTGGCACAGGACGGATGGCCGCCGTCGGAAGGCAATCCGCAGTTCCACCAGCAGATGGTCTACGCGGTGGCGATGACCACCATCGGCCATTTCGAGGAGGCGCTCGGCCGCAAGGCGCTGTGGGCGCCACGCCGCACGAAGGCTGCCGACGGCGGGCCCGGCGATTCCTACGCGGTGCCGCGCCTGCGCATCTACCCGCACGCGCTGCGCACCGACAACGCCTATTACAGCCCGGAGAAGGTCGCACTGCTGTTCGGCTATTTCCCGGCGGCGTCGCGGCCCGGCGACGTCACGGCGCCCGGTTCGATGGTGTTCTCCTGCCTGTCGAGCGACATCGTCGCGCACGAGATGTCGCACGCCCTGCTCGATGGCCTGCACGGGCGTCTGCAGGAGGCGTCCAATCCCGACGTGCCGGCCTTCCACGAGGCCTTCGCCGACATCGTCGCGCTGTTCCAGCACTTCACCATTCCCGAGCTGGTGCGCTTCCAGGTGGCGCAGGCGCGTGGCCGGTTGGATGCCGCACGTCTTCTGGGCGGCCTGGCGAAGCAGTTCGGCGAAGGCACGCGGCGCGGCGGGCCGCTGCGCGACTATCTGGCGGGGGAGGTGCCCAAGCTGTCTTACGCCTCGACCACCGAGGTGCACGCCCGCGGCTCCATCCTCGTGTACGCCGTGTACCAGGCGTTCCTGAAGATCGTCGATTACCGCACCGCCGACCTGATCCGCATCGCCACCGGCGGCACGGGCGTGCTGCCGGAGGGGGCGCTGCACCCCGACCTCGTCGGCCGTCTCACCGAAGAGGCATGCAAGACGGCGCGCCACGTGCTGCGCATGTGCATCCGGGCGCTGGATTACTGCCCCGCGGTGGACATCACCTTCGGCGAGTACCTGCGCGCCCTGATCACCGCCGACCGCGACCTCGTGCCGGAGGACCGCTTCCACTACCGTGTGGCGTTCATGGAGGCGTTCCGCGCCAGCGACATCCTGCCCCGCGACGTGCGCACGGTATCGGAGGAGACCCTTGCCTGGAGCACGATGGCGGAGCAGAGCCCGCCATGGCTCGAAACCGTCTTCGATGACCTCAAGCTCGACTGGGACCGCGTGCATGACCGGTCGACCCTGTACGCCTCGATCGAATCCAACCGCTGGAAGGTGTGGGGCAACCTGAAGAAGATCCTCGCCAAGGACCCTGCGCTGTGCGCGGCCTTCGGCTTGAAACGGGACGTGCCGCGCTACAGCGATGACGGAAAGATCCTCAAGTCCGCCGACGGGGCCACGACCTTCGAGGTCTTCAGCATCCGGCCGTCGCGGCGCGTGGCGCCGGACGGGTCGTTCCGGACGGAGGTCATCGCCACGATCCAGCAGCGTCAGGCGATCCCGATGAACCCGGCGAAGCCGGACGGCGCCTGGTTCTGGTTCCGCGGCGGCGCCACGCTGATCATCGACCCGCGCGAGGGGCACCGGGAGGTGCGCTACTGCATCGTCAAGAACAGCGACAGCCAGAGCCGCCAGGACCGCCAGCGCCAAACGGTGTCGGGCGGCATCCTCTCCCCGCTCCGCTCCCTCTATTTCGGGAACGCGCCGGGCGAGCCCTTCGCCATGCTGCACGCCGACACGGGAGCATTTTGAGATGGCAGGAACACGGAAGACCACGACGACGCGTCGGGCCCCCTCCGGCTCCGGCCCGCAGGGCGACACCGGGGCGGGCGCCGGAGCGGTCATCAAGTCCACACCAGCCGGCGGCGTGACCATCCGGCATTACTGCCAGGGCATCGGCGACTGCCACCTCCTCGGCTTCCCGAAGGCGGAGGGCGGCACCTTCTGGATGATGATCGACTGCGGCGTGCACAGCTCGGTCAAGGGTGGCGCCGCCAGGATCGACGCGGTGGTGGCGGACATCGCCGAGCGCACCGGCAAGCACATCGATGTGGTGGTGGTCACCCACGAGCACACCGACCACACCTCGGGCTTCCTCTCTGCGCGGGAGCGCTTCGCCGAATTCACCTTCGGAGAGGTCTGGCTGGCCTGGACGGAGAACGGCGGAGACCCGCAGGCGCGGGAGCTGGACCGCTACAAGGAACAGGCGTTGGCGGCGCTTCAGCTGACCAGCCAGCGCCTCGACGGCGCCAGGGGGCTGAGCGAGAACCTGAGCGCGTTGCGCAGCGGCCTGGACGCCCTGATGGGATTCAGCTTCGGCGCCAAGGGCGACCGGGTGCGCGCCACGCGCGACGCCGCGGTCGCCCTTGCCGGGGAACGGGTGCGCTATTGCGAGCCGACCGACCCTCCCATCGAGATCCCGGGATTGCCGAACCTGCGGATCTACGTCCTGGGTCCGCCCCGCGACCCGGCCCTGCTCGGCATCGCCGCACGGTCGAGCGAGATGTACCATGCGTCGGCCAGCAGCGGCTGGCCGATCGCCAGTGCGCTGGCGGGCGCCTTCGCGGCCGGCGGTGCGTCGATCGCCGACGGGGAGGACATCGCCTCGCCCTTCGATCCGAACGTCGGCACCGAGCTGGAGCGGATCGCCGCGTCGGCCGCCGCCGCGGTCCCGCCCGACGTCCCGGAGGCGATCGCCGGGTTCGCCCGCGCCCATTATTTCGGACCGATGGCGGATCCGGCGCCGGCGATGCAGTCCAGGCAGCCCAAGACGCCGAAAGCCGCGGCCTTCGACCAGTCGTGGCGGAGGATCGACCTGGACTGGCTGGGCGTCAGCGCCGATCTGGCCATGCAACTCGACAACCGGACGAACAACACGAGCCTGGTGCTCGCCTTCGAGTTCAAGGACAGCGGGCGCGTGCTCCTGTTCGCTGCCGACGCCCAGGTTGGCAATTGGCTGAGCTGGCAGAACACGCGTTGGACGGTAGACTCCGCCACGGTGACCGGGCCGGACTTGCTGGCCCGTACCGTCTACTACAAGGTCGGGCACCACGGCAGCGACAACGCCACGCTGAAGGAGAAGGGGCTGGAGCTGATGGCAAGCAAGGATCTCGCCGCGTTCATCCCGACCAACGAGGAGGACGCGAAGAAAGTGGGATGGGGGCAGATGCCGTTCGGTTCACTTCTTGATGCGCTGAACGACCGGTGCGGCGGCCGGGTGATCCGTGCCGACGACCCCTGGCTCGGCAGCGCGGCGGGCAAACCCAGCTTTCAGACGCCCAATGGCGTGGTCCTATCCGTACGCCACGAACCGGGCCTGTGGGTCGAACTTGACTTGCGCTGACTCGTCGGACTTCGCGGCACGTCACCCCAACCCAATCCGGGGCTGACGGAACAGGTCTTCGAAAAGGAGGTCTGCGACCAGACTTGCGCCGCTGCTACAATCAACGCCTTCAACCCGCTCGCGGTCGGGCAGCGCATGCCGACAAGCGAGCAGCCCTGACGGCGGATCGTCACACGTGGCATACAGACTCCCTCCCCTTTCGACCCTGCGCGTGTTCGAAGCGGCGGCCCGTCAGGGCAGCTTCCGGGCCGCCGCCGACGAGCTGCTGCTGACCCCCAGCGCCGTCAGCCGCTCCGTGCAGTCGCTGGAGGACTGGCTGGGCACGCCGCTGTTCGCGCGGGGCAACCGTTACGTCAGCCTGACCGAGGCCGGCGCCGCCTACCTGCCGCAGGTGCGCGCCGCGCTCGACATTCTGGCCCGGGCGACCGATGCGGTCCCCGGTCGCGGCGCCCGGGGGACGCTGTCCATCAGCGCCGCCCCCACCTTCGGGCTGCGCTGGCTGATGCCCAGGCTCCGGCGCTTCAAGGCAAGGCATCCGGGCATCGCCATCACGTTGGACACCTCGCTGCGGCAGGTCGAGTTCCCCCGCGACGGGATCGACCTCGCCATCCGCATGGGGACCGGCCCATGGCCCGGTCTGGAAGCGCTCCACCTCGTCACCGAATCCCTCGTGCCGGTCTGCGCCCCGTCGCTCGCCCCGTCCATCGCGGGGGCCGGCGACCTCGCCACCGCGACGCTGCTGCACGTCACCCAGGTCAGCCAGGAGTGGGCGTACTGGGCCGAGGCACGCGGCCTGAATGGATTGAACACCGCCAACGGACTGCGTTTCGACACCGTCCAGTACGCGCTGAATGCGGCCATGGAAGGGCTGGGCGTCGCACTGGGCCGGCGTCCCCTGGTCGATCGGGACCTCGCGTCCGGCGCACTGGCCGAGGTGCTGGGACCGGCCGTGCCGGCGTCCACCTCCTACTGGCTGGTCTGCGCCCAGGAGTCTCTGACGCGGCCTGACGTGCGGGCGTTCCGCGACTGGATCCGCGCGGAACTCGCACTGGAAACCGGGCTCGCCGTGGACGGCGGCGCGACAGTGCCACAGCCGTGACCGATCCACTTCTCCTCACCCGACGATGAAGTTTAGTCGTTTGCCAGATATCCATCAATGATCCACAGTCCATTCCGGAACACAAGGAATGGCAGCCGTTAGACTTGATGAATATCAATAAGAACTGTCGCAGATATGGCCAGTATTTCCGCCGGAATGCCGAGCCTTCATTGGCGGCGCGCAACAGCGCGTCTTTCCCATACATCAAAATCTGCGACCGGTCCCCGCACGCACTCGACAGGGACACGGGATTGAAGACGGTCTGGAACCAGACCGCCTGACGACAAGACAGGAGACATCGCCATGACCGACATCGTGCTCATGGGCGTCGAGGGGGCGGTCGCCACCCTCACGCTGAACCGCCCGCACAAGCTGAACGCCATCGACTTCGCCACCATCGCACGGCTGCACGCGCTGCTCGACGACATCGAGGCGGACGATTCGGTGCGCGCCGTCATCCTGACCGGAACGGGCGACCGCGCCTTCTCCGCCGGGGCAGACATCCTGGACTTCTCCGAGGCGGTCTTCGCCGGCCCCGAGACGGCGCTGCGCGAGTTCGTCCGGCGCGGCCAGCGGCTGACCAGCAGGCTGGAGTCCTTCCCCAAGCCGATCATCGCCGCGGTGAACGGTCTCGCCTTCGGCGGCGGCTGCGAGATCACCGAGGCGGTGCCGCTCGCCGTCGCCAGTGACCGCGCGCTGTTCGCCAAGTCGGAGATCAGGCTGGGCTTCCCGCCACCCTACGGCGGAACACAGCGGCTGCCGCGCCTGATCGGCCGCAAGCGGGCCCTTGCGATGCTGCTGACTGGCGACCCCGTCGGGGCGAGGGAGGCGCAGGCGGCCGGCCTCGTCAATATGGTGGTGCCGCAAGAGGAGCTGGTGGACGCCGCCCGTGGGCTGGCGGCGCGGATCGTCGACAAGTCGCCGTTGGCGGTCTCCGCCTGTCTGGCGGCCACCACGCGCGGGCTGAACCTGTCCATCGACGAGGGGCTGGCGGTGGAGGCGAGCCAATTCGCCCGGATGGCCGCCACGCAGGACATCCGCGAAGGCATTTCCGCCTTCATCGAGAAACGCCAGCCCGCCTTTACCGGACGTTGAGCGCGCGGATCCCAGCGTGCCCTACCCCCTTTTATATCGAGCTTGGCTCCCCCGTGTTCGCACACTCAAAAGGATGATGGATGGAACTCGCATCGAAGAGCGAAGTTGTTCCTATACGCCTGTAGCGTAGAAGCGATGCGCCGGGCGCATACGTCAACTCGTGTGACCGGAAAGCCATGTCGAAGAAGACGCTGCCGAGCGCCATCTATTGGCGCGCGCTCAAGGAAGCTCGTCCCTGGTATCCACAACTCGTGGCGATCGTCGTGCTCGGCTTGCTGGCAACGCCGATCGGGCTTCTGGCGCCGATACCGATCAAGATCATCCTCGACAGCGTCCTCGGCGACTCCTCGTTCCCCTCCTCCCTGGCCAAATGGCTGCCGGCCGACTTCGTCAGGGACAAGGAGACGGTGCTCGCGCTGTGCCTGATCTCCGGTGTTCTGATCGCACTCGTGACGATCCTCCACACGGTGGTCGAATGGCTTTACCGCGAGACCATCGCCGACCAGATGGTGCGCGGTTTCCGCGGCAAGGTGCTGGGCAACGCGCTGCACCAGTCGCCCTCGCGCGGCGACGACCGCGGCGTGGTCGACCAGGTCTTCCGCGTCAGCCAGGACGCACCCGCGCTCCAGGCCATGACCATCTGGGGCGTCATCCCGCTCATCACCAAGGCCGGCTCGGTCCTGTGGATCGTGTGGGTCACCGCCCTCATCAATCCCAAGATGGCCGCTGTCGCGCTGTGCACGGCGGTGCCGCTGATCGTGCTGATCGTGCTCAAGCAGCGCCCCCTGTGCGACCGCTGGCACAAGGTGCGCGAGCTGGAAAGCCGGCTCGTGCAGCTCGCCTACGAGGTGCTCGGCGCGCGCCGCATCGTCCTCACCACCTGCCGCGAGGAGCAGGAGGTGCAGCGCCTCGTCGAGCAGGGGCGCGCCTGCTTCATGGCGAAGATGGCCGTGATGGTGATCGACGCCTGCTTCCGCGTCGTGCTGGCGCTCGCCATCGGCCTGGGCACCGCGGCCATCCTGTACATCAGCGTGCGCGGCGTGCAGGCCGGCACCCTCAGCGTCGGCGACCTCGTCGTGCTGCTTGCCTACATGGCCCAGCTCTACGAGCCGCTGAAGGGCATCGCCGAGCACATCGTCGCCCAGCAGGCCGCCTTCGCCTGCGGCGAGCGCGCCTTCGAGCTGCTGGAAGCGCCACCCTCCATCCCCGAGAAGGCCGACGCCCTGCCCCTCCGGCGCGCCCAGGGCACGGTGGAGTTCCGCGACGTGTCGTTCTCCTATCCCGGCGGGCCGGAGGTGCTGCGCAACGCGTCCTTCAACATTCCGGCGGGAACCTGCGTGGGCGTCGTGGGGCGCACGGGGTCGGGCAAGAGCACGCTGGTCAACATGCTGGTGCGCCTGATCGACCCGACAACGGGCTCGGTGCGGCTGGACGGCGTCGACCTGCGCGAGTACCAGCTGTGCGACCTGCGCCGGCAGTTCGCCATCATGGAGCAGGAGCCGTCGCTGTTCTCCACCACCATCGCCGAGAACATCGCGTATGGCCGGCCCGACGCCAGCATGAGCGAGATCGAGGAGGCGGCACGCCGGGCGCATGCGCACGAGTTCATCGCCGCGCTGCCGCGCGGCTACCACAGCCATGTGGGCGAGCGGGCGCTGATGCTGTCGGGCGGTGAGCGCCAGCGCATCTGCCTTGCCCGCGCGTTCCTGAAGCAGGCCCCGATCCTCTTCCTGGACGAGCCGACCAGCGCGCTGGACAAGCAAACCGAGGCGGCAATCACCGAGGCGATCGAGGACCTGATGCGCGGGCGCACCACCTTCATCATCGCACACCGCCTGTCCACGCTGCGCCGCGCCAACCTGATCCTTCGGGTCAACGACGGCCAGATTCACGCCGAGCATCTGGGCTCCTTGCCGGTGCCCGAGCTGGAGCCGGTTCCAGAGGCGACCATCGTCGACGCCGCCCAATGGGCCCGCACCCACGGCCGCGGCCACAGGATACAGCCCGGGATGCCATAGCACCGGGCTGTATCCTGTGGCCGCCGCATCAACGTCGAGCCGACCGGGGAGGATGGCGATCGGTCGTGCCCCTGCACGGGCAATGCCCCGCCAGAGAGCCGGCAACCGGCTGGAGCGGCCGGCATCCCCGCCGTTGACAGACGGCGCGATGGTCTTCTAGGCTCCGTTCCGTTCCCAGGGGAGCCTCGTTCAGGAGGCTGAGACACCCGCCGGCCCGGTCGCTTGCGTCCGGGCGACGCGGCAACCCTTCGAACCTGATCCGGGTCATGCCGGCGTAGGGATGCGGGACGAGAAGGCCTTTGCGGCCGACGCGCAGATCCATACCCCACAGGCTCATTCCGGATTCGTTTGTTGCTCCATCGGTCGGTGCCGCTTGGAGAGAAACGGGATGGAGAGGGTGGCGGTGAGCGCGATCTACGACAAGGTCCTGGCCTTCATGGAGGCCGACATCGGAACCGGGGCGGCGGCCGACGAGGCCTTCAATGCCCTGGCGCTGGCGGTCTTCGCCCACCAGTTCGAGCACAACCAGCCCTATCGCCGCTTCGCCATGCAGCGCGGCCGGACGCCGCGCGGGGTCAAGAGCTGGCGCGACATCCCGGCGGTGCCGATCAACGCCTTCAAGGATTTGACGCTCAGCTGCCGCCCGGAGGAGGAGTCCGCCCGCATCTTCATGACCAGCGGCACGACCAAGGGCGGCATCCGCGGCCAGATCCACCACACGACCCTGACGGTCTACGACCGCTCCATGCTGCTCAACTTCCGCCGCCGCTTCATGCAAGACGCCGGGGCAGTGGGGGAGCGGATGGCGATGGGCATCCTGTTCCCGACCGAGACGGCGATGCCGAACTCCTCGCTCGCCCATTACCTGGAGCTGGCGCGGGCGGAGTGCGGCACACCGGACAGCCGCCACTGGATCGGCGAGGCTGGCATCGACGTCGCCGGGTTCTATGACCGGCTGGGTGCTGCCGAACGGTCGGGGCAGCCCTTCGCCCTGCTTGGCGCCAGCTATGGCTTCGTGCATCTGATGGACGCCATGGCGCGTGACGGTCGCCGCTTCGCCCTGCCGGAGGGAAGCCGCATCCTCGACACCGGCGGCTTCAAGGGTCAGTCGCGCGAGCTGGAGCCGGATGAATTCTATCGTCAACTGACGGCCTTCTTCGGCGTGCCGCGCGGGCGCTGCATCAACATGTACGGCATGACGGAGCTGAGCACCCAGTTCTACGACGACGGCAACGCGGTCTGCCCGTCGCTGAAATCCGGCCCGCACTGGATCCGCAGCCGCGTCGTCGATCCCTTGTCCGGCCGGGACGTGCCGCCCGGCAGCATGGGCGTGCTGGTTCACCATGACCTGGCCCACGTCAACTCCGTCGCCGCCATCCTGACGGAGGATGCCGGCATCCTGGAGAACGGCGGCTTCCGTCTGCTGGGCCGCGTCGCCGGCGCGCAAGCCAAGGGCTGCTCGCTGGCGGTGGAGGATTTCCTCACCGCCGCGCGCGGTTGATGGGGAACGCAGCCTTGGACCTCGGCGCCGAACCGGAGCTCGCCGGACATCTGCCCGGCCTGCCGCCGGACGCGGTGGAGCGGCGCGTGCTGACCTTCGGGTCGGGCGCTACGGCGCTGCGTGTCGCGGTGCCGGTGCTGGACGCCGGGCAGGTGGAGCGGGTCGCCGCGACGGTTCGGGCGGCGGCGCGCGGCTATCTGAAGACGCTGCCGACGGCGCACATCGTCGCGGTGATCGACGCGGCGATCCAGCGGCTGCTCGACCGCGGGGATCCGTGGCGCCGCCGGGCCGAACGGCTGCTGCCGGTCATCACCGGCTATGACGCCGAGATGGTCAGGCTGGGGCTCACCGGCTATCTGAAGACCTTCCGCGCCCATGAGCTGCGCCGCTTCCTGGCGGAGGATTTCGCCAACCCGCTGGTGCTGGACGAGTTCCAGCCGGCGGCCAAGGGTGGCTTCACCCGCGCCTTCGGCCCCGACCTGCTGTTGCATGTCTGGGCTGGCAACGTGCCGGGGCTGCCCTTGTGGAGCCTGATCTCGGGCCTGCTGGTCAAGTCCGGTACGGTGGGCAAGCTGCCCAGCGCCGAGCCGCTGTTCGCCGGCTGGTTCGCGCAGCTGCTGGCGGAGATCGACCCCAAACTGGGCGACTGTCTGGCCGTGGTGTGGTGGAAGGGCGGCGATGCGGCGGCGGAGCGGGCATGGCTGGCCCAGGCCGACACGGTGGTCGCCTATGGCGGCAACGCGGCGCTGGCGGCGATCCGCGACCGGGTGCCGGTGGCCACCCGCTTCCTGCTCTACGGCCACAAGATCAGCTTCGCGCTGGTGTCGCGCGCCGCCCTGGACCCGCGGCGGGCGGGGGAGACGGCGCGGCTGGCCGCCCACGACATCGCCCGCTATGACCAGCAGGGCTGCTATTCGCCGCAGACCCTGTTCGTCGAGCGCGGCGGCCGGCTGTCGCCGCAGGACTTCGCCGCCCTGCTTGCCCAGGAACTCGCGGTACAGGCCCGCAAGCACCCGCGCCGCGCCCTGTCGATGGCGGAGGCCGGGGAGGTCGCCGGCTGGCGCGACGGGCAGGCGATGCGCGGCCTGGACGGGTCCGGCCATCTGCTGCTGTCCGATCCGGCGGGCGGCTGGTGCGTGTCCTGCACCGACGCGCCGGACGGGCTGGCGCCGACCGCGCTGAACCGGACGATTTCCGTGGTGGCGGTGGACGATCTGGCGGAGGTGGCGGGCCGCGTCGCCCCGCACCGCGCCGTGCTGCAGACCGCCGGCATCGCGGCGGCGCCGGAGGAGCTGTTCAGGCTGGCCGGACCGCTGGGGGCGGCGGGAGTGACGCGGCTCTGCGCCTTGGGCGGCATGACCGCGCCGGAGGCGGGCTGGCATCATGACGGCCGGTTCAACCTGCTGGATCTGGTGACGGTGACGGAGATCGAACGCTCGGCGGAAGCGCTGGCGGAGGGGCTGGCACGCTATGCCGATTGATCCGCCGTCCCTCCCGGCTTCCTTCCTGAGTTTCGAGGGCGTGCGCTTCGATTACGGCGGCGCGGCCATCGTCGACGGCGTCGACTGGACGGTCGGCCGCGGTGCGATCCACTGCCTGCTGGGGCGCAGCGGCTGCGGCAAGACCACGCTGCTGAAGCTGGCCGCCGGGCTGCTCGCCCCCGCCGCCGGGCGGGTGCGGCTGGACGGGGCGGCGGTGCGCGGGCCGGGCGATGCGGTGGGCTTCGTCTTCCAGGCGCCGACGCTGCTGGAATGGCTGACGGTACTCGACAATGTGCTGCTGCCGGTGACGCTGCACCGCCGCGCCACCGCCGACGACCGCGCCCATGCGCTGGATCTGCTGGAACGGGTCGGGCTGGCCGGGCTGTCGGGTCGGGGACCGCGGGCGCTGTCGGGCGGACAGCAGAGCCGGGTTGCGCTGGCCCGCGCGCTGATCGCCGATCCGGCCCTGCTTCTGCTCGACGAGCCCTTCGCCGCGCTGGACGCCCTCACGCGCGAGGAGTTGCAGGAGGATCTGCTGCGGCTGTGCGCGCAGCGCGGCACCACCGCGCTGTTCGTCACCCACGACATCGCCGAGGCGGTCTATCTCGGCGACCGCGTGGCGGTGATGGCGGACGGGCGGTTGCACCACAGCCTTTCCATCGACCTGCCGCGCCCGCGCCCGCGCGACCTGCGCTATGACCCGCGCTTCAACGCGCTGTGCCGCGAGCTGCGCCATGTCATGGATGGCGCGGCCGGGCTCCGGCGGGCGGAGGCGGCGGAATGAAGACCCGCATCGCCGCGATCCTGCTGCCGCTGCTTCTGCTGGCGGGGTGGGAGGGCTATTGCCGCTGGTCGGGCATCCCGGCGCTGGTTCTGCCGCCGCCCTCGGCGGTGGGGGCGGCGCTGTGGAGCGGTCTGGCGAGCGGACGGCTGCTGCCGCATCTGGCGATGACGGCGGCGGAGATGGCGCTGGGGCTCGGCATCGGCTGCCTCGTCGGCTTCGTCGCCGGGGTGGCGCTGGCGGAGGTCGCGGGCCTGCGCCGGCTGCTCTACCCCTACGTCATCGCCAGCCAAGTGGTGCCGAAACTGGCGCTGGCGCCGCTGTTCATCCTGTGGTTCGGCTTCGGCATGACCTCCACCGTCGCGATTACGGCGCTGATCTGCTTCTTCCCCCTGCTGGAGAACACGCTTACGGGGTTGGATCGCGTCGATCCCGCCAAGCGCGAGCTGTTCCGCATGCTGCGCGCCGGACGCTGGCGCACCCTGACGCGGCTGAAGATTCCCTCGGGCCTGCCGGTGATCCTGGCCGGCCTGCGGGTGGCGGTGGTGCTGGCGCTGGTCGGCGCCGTGGTGGGGGAATTCATCGGCGGGCGTCAGGGGCTGGGCGCCTCGATCATCGCCGCGCAGGGGATGATGGACACCCCGCTGATGTTCGCCCTGTTCGCGATCATCACCGCGCTGGGCATGCTGGTGTATCAAGCCACTCTGCTGATCGAGCGGTGGCTGTTGTCTCGACAGGCGAAAGGATAACCGGGAATGGGGCGGGGAATGGAATTGTTTTCTCGTGCGGCGGGGGTGTCCGCCCTCGTCGGGGCGTTGCTGCTGGGCGGCATGTCCGGCGCGCTCGCCCAAACGACCGCCGGGGCACTGGACAAGGTGACGGTGGCGGGCTGGAGCCAGCCGATCAGCGAGATCACCAACCTGCTGGCCGAACCCGACAAGGGCTTCTTCAAGGCCAAGGGCATCGCGCTGGACTATGTGCCCGGCACCGGCGGCGGGTCGGCGATCCAGACCATGCTGACCGGCAAGGCCGACATCGCCTTCACCGATCCCGCCGCCCTCTATCTGGCGCTGGACAAGGGCGAGAAGCTGGTCGCCATCTACGACATCTACCCGCAGAACGTCTTCAACGTGGTGTCGCCCAAGGCCAACGGCATCACCAGGCCCGCGGACCTGAAGGGCAAGCGCGTCGGCGTCTACAGCCTGTCGAGCGGCACCCGGCAGAATCTGGCCGTGCTTCTGCATCAGGTTGGCCTGAGCGAGAAGGACGTGACCATCGAGGTGACCGGGCTGCTGAACTTCGCCCCGGTGATCCAGGGGCAGGTGGACGCCACGGCGGCGACCGACACCGGCCTCTACGTCGCGCGGCTGAAGGGGCTGCCCGAGGTGAACGTGATCGAGGTGCGCGACAGCCTGAACCTGCCGAGCGACATCTTCGTGGTGACGGAGGAGACCTACCGCAGCAAGAAGCCGCTGCTCGCCCGCTTCCTCGCCGCCTACCGCGACAGCGCCGCCTGGATGATCGCCAACCCGGAGGAGGCCGCCCGCATCGCCGTCACCCGCGCCATCAACGGGTCGGACGAGGCGGTCAACCTGGGCATCATCAAGCTGCGCAACGCCTCCACCGTGTCGGAGACGACGGAGCGCGAGGGGTTGGGCGCCTTCGATCCCGGCGTGATGCAGAAGGGCGCCGACACCTTCCACCAGCTTGGCCTGATCGCCCATCCGCTCGACATGGGTACGGTGGTGCGCACCGACCTGATCCCACCCAAGCAGTAACGGGACCGTCATGGATTTCCAGGGCAAGGCCATCCTCGTCACCGGCGCCGGCCGCGGCATCGGCACCGCCATCGCCCGCGCCTTCGCCGCGGAAGGGGCCATGGTGGTGGTCAACTACCTGCGCAACCAGCAGGCGGCGGAAGCGGTGGCGGCGGAGTGCCGGGCGCTGGGGGGCGACGGGTTGCCGCTGCGCGCCGACGTGACCGACGCGGCGGCGGTGGCCGGGATGGTGGAGACGGCGGTGGCGGAGTTCGGCGGGCTGGATGTGGTCGTCAACAACGCCTTCGCGCCTTATGTCTTCGACCCCGACCGACGGCGGCTGTTCTGGGAAACCGGGTGGGACGATTACCAGACCCAGATCGACGGGGCGCTGAAAAGCACCCATGCCGTCTGCCGGGCGGTGCTGCCGGCCCTGCGCCGACGGGGCGGCGGCAGCATCGTCAACATGGCGACCGATCTCGTGGCGCGGCCGACCGTCCCCTACCACGACTACACCACCGCCAAGGCGGCGCTGGTCGGCTTCAGCCGCACCCTGGCGGCGGAGTTGGGGCCGTTCGGCATCCGCGTCAACTGCGTGGCGCCGGGGCTGGTCTATCCCACCGACGCCAGCCGGTCGACCCCGGAACCGGTGAAGGACCGCATCACCGCCCTGACGCCGCTCGGCCGCATCGCGACACCGGAGGATGTCGCCGGGCCGGTGCTGTTCCTCGCCTCCGACTGGAGCCGGTTCATGACCGGGCAGACGCTGACGGTGGATGGCGGGCTGGTGATGGGCGGGGTCTGACCCGTTTCTCCGGAAGGAATCATAAATTGGTTTAGTGGAATCCTAGAATACACAAAACGACAACATGATTTTCTGGCATGTTATTGTACACGCATGACAGGAAAATTGTTTCTCGGCGCTTGCGGTCGTGACTTTGTATCTTGTCTAAGCGCCTGAATGCGCTCCGATTGGGCGCACCGGGACCCCTCAGGAGTGTCGCCAGTGCGGGCAGGATTTCGCTTGAGCTGTCGAGGTGAATCGCTCCGGGTTTGTCGGAAGGCCATTTGAGTAGCGGGTCACACCAGCTTACTCCGACAATCTGACCACCAGCTTGCCGGTGTCGTATCCTTCGAACAAGCCGGCAAAGGCGGTGGCTGCCTGATCCAACCCGTCCACGATCGTTCCGAGCGCACGGAGTTGGCCGGCGTCGAGCCAGCCCCGCATCTGCCGCTCGAAATCCGGAAAGCTGTCGAGGTGATCGGCGTTGACGCCAAGGACCGCCGGTTGCGCCGTCACCGACCGCAGCGCGAGGGCGAGGGCGAGGAAGGCGGCTGCGAGGGGCCGAGCCATCCACGCTAGGGAATGGGTCATGGTGCGTCTTTCTCGTTTTGGCGGGGATCAGACCTGCGCCATTCCGCCATCGACCGGCAGTTCCGCCCCGGTGATGAAGCTCGCCTCCTCACTGGCGAGGAACAGCGCGGCGGAGGCCACTTCGTCGGCCCGGCCCATGCGGCCGAGCGGGATCAGCGTCGTCAGCATCTCGCGCACCTCGTCGGAGGTCGCCGCCATCATGGCGGTGTCGGTTGGTCCCGGTGCCACGACGTTGACGCGGATGTTGCGGGGAGCAAGCTCGTTGGCCCAGGTGCGCGCGAACGAGCGCACCGCCGCCTTGGTCGCCCCGTAAACGCCATAGCCCTTGGTGCCGATCTCATCGGCGATCGAGCCCACCAGCACCACGGAACCGCCGTCCGGCATGATCGCGATCGCGGCCTTGGCGGCGAACAGAAGCGCGCGCACATTGAGGCCGAACGTTCGGTCGAAATGCTCCTCGTCGATTGTATCGAGGGTCGCGAACTCGGAGATGCCGGCGCTGACGGCGAGCACGTCCACCCGTCCGGCCTCGCCGCGCACCGCCTCAAAGAAGGCGGCGAGCGCCGTCACGTCGGAAGCATCGACGCGGCGCGCGCGCAGCGTGCCGGCACCGTGGCCTACGTCGCCCTCTTCGGCACGGCGGCTGGTCGCATAGACGGTGGCGCCCTCATCTGCGAAGCGCTGCGCGATGGCGCCGCCGATGCCGTCATGGCCGCCGACGACGACCGCGATCTTTCCTGAAAGCCTGCCCATAT
Organism: uncultured Azospirillum sp.; assembly: GCA_965650625.1. Lineage (GTDB taxonomy): Bacteria > Pseudomonadota > Alphaproteobacteria > Azospirillales > Azospirillaceae > Azospirillum. The sequence goes on from CBFGPE010000043.1 coordinate 24,013, forward strand.
GTCCTCACATCGGAAGTGATGACATCAAGGTATCATTCTTATATCTAGGAACAAGAACGCACCTGGTAGTGCCTAGATATGGAGGCGTATACCCATGCCTGCAGATGCGCTTGAACTGCCGCTCGACGTGGCCGTGACGCGGCCGATCCTCGAACAGATCGCCAACAAGTGGACCGTGCTGATCCTCAGCGTCCTGTGCACGCAGCCGGCGCGGTTCAACGACCTGAAACGTCGCCTCGACGGCATCACCCACAAGGCGCTTTCGGATGCCCTGAAACGGTTGGAGCGGAACGGTCTCATCAGCCGCAAAATACTCCCGACGCAGCCGGTCGGCGTCGAGTACACGATCACGGCCCTCGGCGCCTCGCTGCGCGAACCCTTCGCCGCGCTTTACAGCTGGTCACTCGCCAACGGAACGAAGCTGGCAGAGGCGCAACGTGCTTACGATGAGTCGAGAATGCACATAGGGTTCAAGGACGAGGTCTAAGTGTCTGTTCGTGGCAGTCACACGCTGACCTCCTGGGGAGCGTGAGCTGGTCCCCACCCTGCTCGCCGCCGAACGCGCGCTTGGCCGCCCCGGAGCACGCTCGGGGCGAGGCCGCGCGTGCCGCCTTGTTGGTGCCGCTGTTCGCCCAGCTCCCGTCCGGCCTGCGTCGCTTTCTCCTGAAATTCTTCATTGAAGATTTTCAGTGTTGAGCGACTCTGATCCACAATAAGAGTGCCGCCAAAACCTCAACAAACGTCAACGAAATCAATTGGCTAACAATGGGAAAGGTTTGGATCGCAAATTGCGCGACGCCACTCGCTCTTCAGCCTGGGGAGCCGTGGTCGGGCAGGCGCCAGGGTGGCGGATTCAAGGCTTCACGCATCATCGCCAGAAACACCGTGGACCTCGGGCTGCGTCCATGACGTGCGCTCAGCAAGGCGACGACATCCGCAGCCGGACACACCCATTCCGGCAGAATCCGGACCAGTCGGCCGGCGGCGAGATCCTGGGCCACATCCCACTCCGACCGGACGATGACGCCAAGTCCCGATATCGCCCAGGCCCGCAGGATCGTGCCGTCGTTGGTGGACATCGCCGGCTTGATGCGGACCGTCCTGGTGCCCTCTGTCGAATGGGAAAAGCGCCATAGCGTCACGTCCTCGTCATTCTCCCTGAGGGCGAGGCAGCGATGACGCAGGATGTCTTCGGGGCGTTCGATGGGTGGGTGTTCCGCAAGATAAGCCGGAGAGGCGCAGACCATACGTCCGTTCGGCGCGAGCGTCGTGACCAGCCGTTCGGCAGCAATGAGCGTACCGATATGGATCACGACATCCCAGCTGTCGGACGTCAGCATATTGGGATGGTCGGACAGCTCCAGGGCAACAGTGGCTTCCGGATGCTGTCGCGCGAACTTCGCCGCAACCGGTGCGACATGCTCCCGTCCGAACCCATAGGGTGCCGCAATCTTCAGCCGGCCTCTGACCCGCGTCGTCCGGCGGTCGAGCGACTCCGCAAGCCCTTCGATGGCCTCGATGATGGCAGCCCCTTCGGCCACCAGCAGTTCGCCCTCGTCTGTGAGGGCCAGGCCGCGGCTCGTGCGGTCCATCAAGCGGACACCGATGCGCTGCTCGAGCGCTTTCAGCCGCTGCGTGACGGCAGGCGGCGTGACATTGAGCGTCCTCGCGGCATCGGCGAGCGAGGCGGAGTTGGAAACGACGCCGAAGAAGACGAGATCGTCGCTCGTAAGCATTAACCCAAGCCTTAATGCTTCATGTAGATATCGTTAATTGAATGCTACATGGCGCGTCGTAGAATGCAAGGACTATCGCGGCCTTGAGCTGCGGAACGGACCTTGTCCCTGCTGGATGCCCCGATGCGAAACCTCTCCCAAACCCTAGACCTGAAAGAGGTCGGCACGCCTTGCCTCCTTCTCGACCGGGACCGTATGGACCGCAATGTCCGCCGACTTCGTGAGAGGCTCGACCGCCTGGGCGTGACGCTGAGACCGCATCTGAAGACGGCGAAATCCGTCGACGCCGCGCAGCGGGTGATGACGTCCCCGTCGGGCCCTGCGACGGTCTCCACCTTGAAGGAGGCGGAACAGTTCGCCCATGCTGGTGTCCGGGATTTGATCTATGCGGTGGGCGTTTCTCCGGACAAGATCGCCCGCATCCTGGCGCTGCGCGCCAACGGCGTCGATCTGGCCGTTACGCTCGATACGGTGGAACAGGCGCGGGCCGTGGCCGAGGCATCCCGACGGGCAGGAGATGCAATTCCCGCCCTTATCGAGATCGACTGCGACGGACACCGGTCCGGCGTTCTGCCCGACGACCGGGCGACGCTGATCCGGATCGCCCGGACGCTGGAGGATGGCGGCCGTCTGCGCGGCGTCCTGACCCATGCGGGGGCGAGCTACGGCGCGGTCGGGGACGACGCCCTGCGCCGCTGCGCCGAGGTGGAGCGCGCCAGCGTGGTGCAGGCCGCGACCCTGCTGCGCGAGGCCGGCTTCGCCTGTCCGGTGGTCAGCGTGGGGTCGACGCCCACCGCCCATTTCGCGGAAGCGCTGGACGGGGTGACGGAGGTGCGCGCCGGCGTGTTCGTCTTCTTCGACCTCGTGATGGCGGGCATCGGCGTCTGCCGGATCGACGACATCGCGCTTTCCGTGCTTGCGACGGTCATCGGCCATCAGCCGGAAAAGGGCTGGATTCTGGTCGATGCCGGCTGGATGGCCATGTCCCGCGACCGGGGAACCGCCAAGCAGAGGATCGACCAGGGCTACGGCCTCGTCTGCGATATCGACGGAAAGCCGTTCGGCGACCTGATCCTGTCCGACGCCAACCAGGAGCACGGGATCATCGCCCTGCGTCCAGGGTCGGACGCCCGGCTGCCCGACCTGCCGATCGGCACGCGCGTGCGCATCCTCCCCAATCACGCCTGCGCCACGGGGGCCCAGCATGGGGCCTATCACGTGGTGCGAAGCGGCAGCGACAAAATCGAGGCCGTCTGGCCCCGTTTCGGAGGGTGGTGACATGACGGACTCAAAAACACAGGGCCTGGACGTGGCACCCATATCCACCGACGGCGCGGCACCGGCCGGAGGTCATTATTCGCAGGGCGTCCGCCATGGCGACCTCATCTATGTTTCAGGCCAGTTGCCCATCGCGCCCGACGGCACCCATCACGCGGACGCGGACTTCGACCGGCAGGCCCGCCTTGCGATCGGGAACATGATCGCGGTGGTGGAGGCCGCCGGCGGCAACGTTGCGACCCTGCTGAAGGTGACCGTCTACCTCGTGGGCGTCGCGAACTGGCCGCGCTTCAATTCGATCTACGCGGAAATGCTGGGGAAGGCCCGACCGGCGCGATCGGTCGTGCCGGTGCCTGAACTCCATTACGGCTATCTGGTCGAAATCGACGCCGTCGCGGTCCGGGCCGCTGCCCAGCACCACGGAGCCGGGACCAGCACACCATCAAACGGGTGGAGTCCCTGAAGGAGTTGGAACAGTGATCCCCGCCGCTGCCCCCACGATACTGCGCGCCGTGACGGCCGCTGACCTCGACGGCGTGCTGCCACTGTCGCAAGCGGTCGGCCGGCCTTATCGCCGGCAGGACTTGAGCGCCGCGCTCGGGCTGGGTTCGGGCTGGGGCACGCACCCTCCGGTATCCGGGCCGGTGCGCATCCATGGCGTTGCCAACCAGTCCTTCGGTTGAGGCGAATGCGATGAAACTGACACCTTATTGGCTCGACACCGCGCCCAAATTCCTCGGTTCCGACCAGGGACCCGTCGAGGGCGACTATGACGTGGCGGTCGTCGGCGGCGGCTTCACCGGACTGTCCGCCTCGCTCGCCCTGGCGAAGAAGGGCGCGCGGGTTATCCTTCTGGAAGCCGGGCAGTTGGGTGGAGCCGCATCCGGGCGCAACGGCGGCATGTGCAACAACGGCTTTGCCGGTGATTATGCCGCGATGGTCGACCGGCTGGGCGCGGATGCCGCCAAACGGCTCTACCTGAGCTACGACGCCGCGGTCGACACCGTCGAGCGCATCATCGGCGAGGAAGGCATCGACTGCGATTTCAAGCGCGTCGGCAAGATGAAGGTGGCGGCAAAGCCCGCGCATTACGACAAGCTCGCGCGTTCGCAGGAGTTGATGGCGCGTGGCGCCGATCCCGACAGCTATATGGTCTCACGACAGAACCTCAAGAGCGAACTGGGCAGCGACCGCTATTTCGGCGGCCTGATCTTTCCCAAGAGTGCCGCCATGCATATGGGCAAGTTCGCCCATGGTCTGGCGACGGCCGCCGAACGCCAGGGAGTGCGGTTGCATGAGAACACGCCGGTCATCGCCATGAAGCGGCTGAACGGATACGCGCACCGGCTCTCCACACCGTCCGGTTCGGTCACCGCCAAGCAGGTCCTTCTGGCGACCGGCACCTCGGCGGTCGGCCCCCTCTCCTATTTCCGCCGCCGCATCGTGCCGGTCGGCGCCTTTCTGATCGCAACCGAGCCCCTGTCGGCTACCCGCCTGGACTCCCTGCTGCCGCATCGCCGCAACGTGACGGACACCAGAAACTTCGTCTGCTACTTCCGCATCACGCCGGACAACCGGCTGCTGTTCGGCGGCCGGGCGCGCTTCGCCAAATCCAATCCCCAGTCGGACGCCAAAAGCGGCGCCATCCTCCGGCGGTCGATGCTTGAGATCTTCCCCGACCTGTCCGATGCAAGGATCGATTATTGCTGGGGCGGCATGGTGGACATGACGGCGGACCGCCTGCCGCGGGCCGGCGAATGGGACGGCCTGTTCTATTCCATGGGCTACAGCGGCCACGGCACCCAGATGTCGACCCACATGGGCCAGATCATGGCCAAGGTCATGGGCGGCAACGCTGCCGCCAATCCATTGCGCGATTTCGACTGGCCGGCCATTCCGGGCCATTTCGGTCCCACCTGGTTCCTGCCCTTCGTCGGCGCCTATTACAAGCTGCAGGACATTCTGCACTGAGAGCCGGCCCGGACACCGGAGCGGTCCGCGACGGCCGCAAGAGGAGAGCGAAGATGGACCTGGGAGAAGCGCGGCACTTCTACATCGACGGCCGATGGGTCGCTCCCTCCTCCGGCGCAACGGTGGATGTGGTCGATCCGGCCACCGAAGCGGTCATCGGCTCCATCGCGGCGGGCACGGCCGAGGATGTCGACAGGGCCGTGACCGCGGCCCGCAGGGCCTTCGTCACCTTCTCCATGACCCCGGTGGAGGAGCGGCGAGCATTGCTGCAGCGGATCGCGGAGCTGATGGAGTCACGCGCCGAGGAACTGGCCTTCGCCATGACGGCGGAGATGGGAACCGCCATCGGCTTCGCCCGCACCGCGCAGGTGCCGCTGGCCATCGCCCACCTGCGGGCAATGGTCGAGGTCCTGGACGGCTATGATGTCCTCATCCGGAAAGGGACGACGGCGATCGTCCGCGAACCGATCGGCGTCTGCGGCCTGATCACGCCCTGGAACTGGCCGCTCTACCAGATAACCGCCAAAGTGGCGCCCGCGCTTGCTGCCGGCTGCACCGTGGTGCTGAAGCCCAGCGAACTCTCGCCCCTGAGTGCCCTGCTGTTCGCCCGGATCATGCACGATGCCGGGACGCCGCCGGGCGTCTTCAATCTGGTCAACGGCACCGGCGAGGAGGTGGGTGCCGCCATCGCCGCCCATCCCGGCGTCGACATGGTCTCCATCACCGGATCGGTGCGGGCCGGGATTCTGGTGGCTCAGTCCGCGGCCGTCACGGTCAAGCGCGTCGTCCAGGAGTTGGGCGGCAAGTCGCCCAACATCCTGCTGCCGGATGCGGATTTCGAGAGGGCGGTGCCACTGGGCATCACGTCGGCCTTCCGCAACGTCGGGCAATCCTGCAGCGCGCCGACCCGGATGATCGTACCGGCCGACCGGCTGGACGAGGTGGAGGCATTGGCCCTACGCCATGTGGAGACGATCATCGTCGGCGACCCGCGGGACCCGCGGAGCACCCTGGGTCCGATCGCAAACAGGGCACAGTTCGACCGCGTGCAGCAGATGATCGCGGTCGGCATCGCGGAAGGCGCCAAACTGCTCTGTGGCGGCCCCGGCAAGCCTGCGGGACTGGACGCCGGCTATTTCGTTCGGCCCACCATCTTTTCCCGGGTGACCAGCGCCATGCGGATCGCGCAGGAGGAGATTTTCGGCCCGGTCCTCTGCATCATTCCCTATGAAACCGAGGAGGAGGCCGTGGTGATCGCCAACGACACGGTGTTCGGGCTGGGTGGTCATGTCCAGTCGTCCGACCTGGACCGCGCCCGGCGGGTCGCACGGCAAATCCGGTCCGGACAGGTCCACATCAATCATCCCGCCTGGGATGCCCATGCCCCCTTCGGCGGCTACAAGCAATCCGGCAACGGGCGCGAATACGGCGCCTTTGGGCTGGAAGAGTGTTTCGAGACAAAAGCCATCCTTGGCTATTACCCCTTGTGAACGGGTGTCGGCCGGCTTGGTGCGGGTGATGTCGGTCAATGAAATGTCCTCATGGCGATGAGGGTGGGCCGGAAGGGTGTTGTCAGGTTGACGAGCCTATGAGGATCGCGCCGTTCGCGCTTGCACCTTCACAAACCTAGCGCGAGGCGGCCGGCCTTGCTCTGACCGCCTGAACCAGTGAACGAGCAGGATTTTCATACATCTCGTTCATCCACCGGCCACAAATTCAATAGCAGCTCGTGCCATGTTATCATGGCCGCGTCTCAACGCTGCGTTGTTACTTCGACAAATGCCGCGTCTCTGCTTCATGTATTATTTCTAAATGTTATTATCTGCTACAATTACCTGATATACCATCCCCAATTCTCTTCGCTGGCAAAGCGCGTAACCTGCTTGACTTCCAAATAGTTATCAAGACCCCATTGTCCGAGTTCGCGGCCGATGCCACTGCGCTTGACGCCTCCCCATGGCGCTTGCGTGAAGGTCGGCTGCGAGCAGTTTACCCAGACGATTCCGGCGCGAAGCGCGCGCGACACGCGACGGCAGCGGTCGTCGTCGGCCGACATGACGGCAGCCGCGAGACCAAACGGGGAGGCGTTGGCCAGTTGGATGGCTTCCTCCTCGGTCCGAAACCGTCGGATGCAGAGGACCGGCCCGAAAATTTCCTCGCGCCAGAGCCGTGAGGTTTCGGGCACATCGTCGAAGATCGTGGGTTGCAGGAAATATCCCTTCGGCAGGTGCTCCGGCCTGTCTCCTCCGGTGATGCAACGAAGACCTTCGCGGCGGCCCTCCGCGATGTAACCGGCCACCTTTTCATAGTGTCCGCGGCTGATGAGGGGTCCGAGCAACGTCTTCGGGTCGAGGCCGTGGCCGATAGGAATTCGGGCTGCTTCGACTGCAAGCCGTTCGATCAGCGCATCGGCGATGCCGGCCTGTACCAGGAGACGTGAGGTCGCGCTGCAGACCTCGCCCTGATTCCAGAAGATCCCGAACATGATCCATTCGACGGCCTTCTCGATGTCCGCATCGTCGAAGATCAGGAAAGGCGACTTGCCGCCGAGTTCCAGGCTAACCGCCTTTATGTCATGGGCTCCCGCCGCCATGACCTTCGCCCCGGTGGACACAGATCCCGTAAAGGCGAGCTTATCGACGCCAGGATGTTCGGCAAGCGCGGCGCCCGCCTGGCCAGAACCCGTCACGACGTTCAGCACGCCGCGCGGCAGGCCAGCCTCATGCGCGATATCGGCGAGTTCGAGAGCGGTCAGGGGAGTCAATTCGGAGGGCTTGAGGACGCAGGTCGCACCGGCGGCGAGGGCCGGTGCGACCTTCCATGCCGCCATGAGGAGTGGATAGTTCCAAGGGATAATCTGACCTGCGACGCCCACCGGTTCGCGCCGTACCTGCGAGGTAAAGCGGGCATCGGGGAGTTCCACCGGTTCGTCCTGCCGGCCGTCGAGATCTTCGGCAAGATCGGCGTAATACGCAAAGCAGCCGGCTGCGTCGTCGATGTCCCAAAGCGCCTCCGCCAGGGGCTTGCCATTGTCGCGGACCTCCAGTGTGCCGAGGGCATCGCGCCGCTCGGCAATCGCGCTGGCGATGGCTCGCAGCACGACGGCGCGCTCCCGGCCAGTCGTCCGCCCCCAGACACCGTCAAAAGCCTCGCGTGCGGCGGTTACGGCTCGTGAAACGTCTTGCGGGCCAGCATCCGCCACGTGATGGAAGACCTCTTCGGTCGCGGGATCGATGACCGCAATCGTCCCGCCTGACGCCGCAGCCCGCCACTCGCCATCGATGTAAAGTTCCGATTTCATAATTCTTACTCCGAGCGCGGCGATCCGGGATTGCCTGTAGTGCCGGCAAGGGCCCGGGACCAAAGGTGCAGCTGTACTCTCGACCTCGGGACCTTCCGCGGCGCGCGGGTCGAAGAAAGGTGCGACGACCATAGCCCGACAGCTGCCGCCGTCATTTCACGAGGCTGCATCCCCCCTCGGACATCGGCCGGAAGGCCTCCGCCGCCGTGATCTCCCGCAAAGGCTTGAGGTAATCCCAGGGCTGCTTGCTCTCGGCCGGGGACTTCACCTCGTAGAGCGTCAGCGGGTGGACGACACGGCCGTCCTGCCGAACCGTTCCGGAATGGCCGAAGTAATCGACCGGCATCGCCCGCATCTGCGCCGCCACCGCGTCGGCATCGAGCGTATCGGCTGCCTTGACGGCCTTCAGGTAGTGTGCGACCGAGGCGTAGACGGAAGCATGCTGCTTGGTCGGCATCCGCTTCGTCTTCTCGAAAAAGCGCTTCGACCAGTCTTGCGCCGCCTCGTTCTGATCCCAGTAGAACCCTTCGGACAACAACAGGCCTTTCGTGACCGGCAGGCCCAGAGCATGGACGTCGGTGAGGTAGAGAAGGAACCCGACGAGCTTCTGCCCGCCTTCCGCAATGGCGAACTCGTTGGCCTGCTTGATCGAGTTGATCAAATCGCCACCGCCGTTGGCAAACGCGATGACATCGGCTCCAGAGTTTTGGGCCTGCAGCAGGTAGGAACTCATGTCGCTGGTATTGATCGGATGTCTGACTGCACCGATCACGGTGCCGCCGGCCTCGGTGATGAACTTGCCGGCGTCCCGCTCCAGCGTGTGACCGAATGAGTAGTCGGCCGAAATGAAGAACCATCTCTTGCCGCCCGATGCAACCACGGCCTGTGAGGTCGCCTTGGAATAGGCGTAGGTGTCGTCCTGCCACGCCGTGCTGTAGGGCGAACAGGCCTTGCCGCTAAGATCAGACGTTGTCGCTTGCATCAGCGTGATGCGCTTTGCCTGCCGGCCGATCTCCTGAACCGCGAGGGCGACCGAGGAGACCGGCACGTCGGCGACCACGTCCACCCCCTCCTCGTCAAACCAGCGCCGCGCGACGGTCGAGCCGATATCGGCCTTGTTCTGGTGATCCGCCGAGACGAGCTCAACTGCAGCGCCGTTGACTTTGCCGCCGGCATCGTCGATCGCGAGCTGCGCCGCGACAACCGAGCCTGGACCGCCGAGATCGGCGTAAGGACCACTCATGTCGTTGAGGATCCCGATCTTGATGACCGGCTTCTCGATCTTGGCAGCAACCGGAAAACTACCGAGACATCCGAGCAGGGCGAGCGTTGCGCCCGCGACGAGGTGTCGTGTCATATGTGCAGCCTCCTTTGTTATTGCATTGTCCAGCGCCGGCGGCAAAGAGGCCGGCCTCCTTAAGGGCCGTAAATCCTGGCGGCCTCCTCGCGGCTGATGAGCCCCCCGGCAACCTCCCGTGCGACGAGCTCCCGATCCCGTTTCGCTGGCGGGCCGAATCCTCCGCCTCCGGCCGTCTCGATGATCAGCCGGTCGCCCTTTCTGAGCGTGGTGTTGCCCTTGGAAGGCAGGGGGATCGAGGTCCCCTCCCGCTCGATGAAAAACCGTGAATGCCGGCCCGACTGGCCACCGTGGAGACCCCAGGGGGCGACCTTGAAGCGATCGGAGTAGGAGTTGAAGGTGACGTCATCCTCCAGGATGCGATAGACGCGGCGGGCGCCGAGACCGCCGCGTCGCTCACCGGCGCCGGCAGAGTCCCGCCTGAGCGCATACTCCTCGATGCGCAGGAACGGGTAGTCGGCCTCGAGAGATTCCACCGGAACGTTCGAGCAGTTGCCGACGTAACCATCGACCACATCGGCCCCGTCCGCACCTGCCGAGGCTCCCCAGCCGCCGCCAACGACCTCCATGTAGACGTGGTAGCGATCTTCCGACATGTGTCCGAGGCCGATCGCGTTGGTCGTGTCGTGTCCGGAGGCCAGGACCCGGTTCGGTACGACCTCGGACATCGCCAGCATGATGGCGTTGTAGACGCGGTGACAGGGGTTGTTCCTAGCCCGCACGGCGACCGGCTGACTCGGGTTGAGGAAGCTGCCGAACGGAACGTCGATGCGTCCGACCGGCCGATAGAGCCCGTCGTTCACCGGAATGTCGCCGCCGCCGAGCACGATGGCCATCGCCCCCAGGGCGGCCGAAATCGTGGAGGCAAGGGGCGAGTTGATAATGCCCTTCGTTTGCGGGGCAGACCCGGCGAAATCTATATCGAGGCTATCGCCGTGGACGGTGATCTTGACCGCGACGCGCAACGGGCTGTCCGTGAAGCCGTTGTCGTCGACGAAATCCTCGGCCTCGTACACGCCGTCGGGTATCGTCCGGATCGCCTCGCGGGCGAGGCGCTCGGAATAGTCCTGCAACTCGGCCGCACAGGCCAACACCGTCTCCTCGCCGAAGCGCTCCAGCATTTCGACGAAGCGTGCTTCGCCGCTGCGGTTCGCGGCGATCTGCGCATAGATGTCGCCCATGACCTGATCCGGCGGCCGCACGTTGGTCCGGATAAACTGTTCCAGCATGCCGTCGCCGAGATCGCGGGCGGTGTCGAAGCGCAGGAGCGGGATGCGGAGCCCTTCCGAGTAGACATCGGAGGCCGAGGCGTTCGGACCGGCAGCACCACCGCCGACATCGATGTGATGTCCGAGCGAAGCACTGAAGGCGACCAGCCTGCCGCCGTGAAAGATGGGCGTGAACAGCACGATGTCGTTCAGGTGCTGCGCGCCGCTGTATGGATCGTTGGTGATCAGGCCTTCGCCGGGCCTGATCGTGGAGAGATCGAACCGCTTGGCGAAAGCCTCGAAGACCTTCCCGAAGGAGTTCATGTGGATCGGGCAGAACTGCGCCTGAGCGATAATCCGGCCCTGCCTGTCAAGTAGCGAAGTCGAGCAGTCCCGAGCCTCACGGATGATGGTGGAATAGGCTGAGCGCACGAGCTTCTCACCCATCTCCTGGGCAATGCCGTGGAGGCTGCTGCTGATGATGTTGAAGGTGGACTGGCTGATCTTGGCGGACATTGTCAGACCTCCGACGTCAGGATAAGGGCGCCGGTCGCGTCGACCCGCGCTGTCCAGCCCGGCGGGACGAAAGTCGTCGCCGTCGGCTCCTCGATGATGGCCGCTCCTTCAATAGTCGTGCCCGGTGGGAGGTCCGCCCGCCACGCGAAGCGGCACGGTACCGTCCGGCCCTCGAACAGGATCGTGCTCTCGTCGATGTGCGGTTTCGCCGTCACGGTCTTCGGCCGGGTCAGGGAGCCGATGACGGTATCGTCGGTGGGGACGGAGGCCGTCAGGCGCAGCGTCACGATCTCGACCATGTCCATGGCCAGGACGGCGCCGTAGCGGGCCTCATGCGCCGCCTTGAACTGGTCCTCGACGTAGCGGCGCCCCCCTGTCTCGAGCCGGTCCAGAGCAATGCTCGAATGCAGTTCGTACCCTTGGCCGACGAACCGCATCTCCAACTCGTGCTCGAACAGGATTTCCTCCGGGCCGCGGCCAAAGCCGGCGAATTCCGCTTCGGCCTGGGCACGCAGCCGTGCGAAGGCCGCCCCCACGTCCGTGGCCACGCTGTCGGTGACCCGCAGGAACCGGGTCTCGCGATAGATGCGCTTGAGATCCGCGACCAGCAGGCCCAATGCCGAGAAGAGGCCCGGATAGGGCGGCACCACGACGCGACGGATCTTCAGTTCGCTCGCCGAGAGCGCCCCCAGCATCGGCCCCATGCCGCCATAGGCGTAGAGCGTGTAATCCTTCGGATCGTGTCCCCGCTGCACCGAGACGAGCCGGACACCCTGGCTGACATTGGCCGCCCCGATCTCGACCATGGCGCGGGCCATGTCGTCGGGACCCTGGCCGAGGGGAGCGGCCAGATCCGCAAGGGCGGCGGTCGCACGCTCAGGCAACAGCGTCATGCGGCCTCCGAGGAAGCGGTGGGGCCGGATCCAGCCGAGCTGCACCAGCGCATCGGTCAGTGCCGGCACGGTGCCGCCGCGGCCGTAGCAGGCGGGCCCGGGCTGCGCCCCTGCCGAGCGGGGACCGACCTGCAGCATGCCGCCGGCATCGACCCAGCCGAGGCTTCCGCCGCCGGCTCCGATATTGGCGATGTCGATGCTCGGCAGACCAACGGGAAGCCCCGCCACCTGGGTCTCCGAGGTGACGCTGGGCCGGCCTTGCGCAATCAGGCAGATGTCTGCGCTGGTCCCGCCGACATCGAGGGTGATGACGTCGGCGTCCCCGATCGCCTGCGCCATGCGGGTCGCCCCGATGACGCCCGCGGCAGGGCCGGAGTTCAGCATCTCGACGCCGCGCCCGTGCAGACCGCTGCTGGGCAGCACGCCGCCCGCGGACTGCATGACGAACAGATTGCTGCCTGGTGCGCCCTCTTCCAGGTGGCGCTCCAACCGGTGGAGATAGCGGCCGACCAGCGGCACCAGATACGCGGCCATCGCCGTCGTCGAGGCGCGCTCGTACTCGCGGAAGGTCGGCAGAACGTCCGAGGACAGCACGACCGGCAGGTCCGGATAGTGGCGAGCAATGATCTCGCGTACCCGAAGCTCGTGCGCAGGCTCGCGATAGGCGTGCAGCAGGCACACCGCCACCGCTTCGGGTTTCTCCCGCTCGACGAGGCGCGCCATGGTGTCGATCAGGGCAGCTTCGTCGAGAGGCGTCACCGTCTCGCCCTGCACGTCGATGCGCTCGAATGCTTCAGCGCAAAGATTGAGCGGGACGAGGGGCTCAGGCTTGCGGCAGGCGATGGCATAGACATTCGGCCGGAGCTGGCGTTGCAGCGCCAATACGTCGCGAAAGCCGGCCGTGGTCACAAACGCGGTTCGGCAGCCCTTGCGCTCGATCACCGCGTTGGTCGCCACTGTGGAGCCGTGGAACAGCTGTTCCAGCCGCGACAGGTCGCGGTCCAGCGCCTCGGACAGGCCGGCGATGACACCGATCGATGCATCATGCGGCGTGGACGGCACCTTGTGCGTCTTGACCTCGTCACCTTCGATCCAGATGAGATCGGTGAAGGTGCCGCCGACCTCGATCGCCATTTTGACTTTCGGGTCGGAGCTTTGCGCCCTTTGTGTCATCTGATCCATTCCTGTTCTCTTCTCGCTTTGGCGAACGGGGGCTCAGCCGAGCGGCAGATCGTTGACAACGGTGAAGCGGCGTCGCTTCAGCTCTTGAAGGAAGGGGGCGACCTCGAAATACTCCTCCGGCCCCCAGACGCCGGGGCGCAACGGTGCGTCGCCCATCAACTGGACCCCGATGGACAGCCCCATCGATGTGCCTGCGTCGAGGTACCCGGCATAGAAGGGATCGGACTGGCTCATCACCGCGCAGTTGACCGTCGCCGGGCGGCCATTTGCCTCGCCATGGCCGACGGCAAGGTGCAACTCCCGCGATGTCGTCTCCGGAATGAGGTGTGAATTCCGCTCGACATTCCGCCGGATCAGCGCATCGAGGAAGCGGCCCGGCGTGAGGGTGACGCCGTCGACCGTCAGCGGGTCGTCGAAATCGCCGAACCCGGCCTTCACCAGGCCCGTCCAGGCCTCGTGCTCGCGATCGGGCAGATGGAGCTTCCAGGTGAACTCGCGGATTCCCTTCTCGCGGATGCCGTCCGCGAACGGAATGGTGAGCGGCTCGGAATGCTGGGTGAACATGAACTCCATCGGACCGAACGGTTCGGGCAGGTGGAGCACTTCGCGGCCGGACTGGGGCGGCATCTCCCGCAGATCGCCCTCGATGAACTGCTGCGAAGTGTTGGCGTATTCCGCGAGAATGGTCGAAACGGCATAGGGTGGCTCGAGCACGGGACTTTCAGCGCCGAACTTCTTCGCAGCCCAATACAGGTTGATGGCGTCGATCCGGTCGAGCCGTTCCGCCACGGCCTTGCAGATGACGTTCGAAATACCGGGGTCTGCACCGAGTCCGAGAACCGCCGTGAGCCCGGCCTCATGCCAGCGGGCGTGGTGGGCCTTCTGCTGAACCGTGAAGACCCCCATGCCGCCATAGTCGACATAGGCCACGCGTGCATCGAAGCAGGCCTCGAAGATCTCCATCTGGTGACCGGCGAAGGTCGGCACGGCATTGATGCAGAGATCCTTGCCTTCGAGAGCCTCCCGCAGAGCGCGCCGATCCGAGACGTCGAGCATGCGGGCACTGAGGCGGGCGTCGCCAAGCTCAGCGACCAACGCCTCCGCCTTCTGCAATGACGTGTCGGCCACAACGATGTCGGTGACGTTTCGAGAATATGGTGCGACGAGGTCACGGACTGTGCCGCTTGCCATGCCGCCTGCGCCTCCGAGAACCAAGATCTTCATCGCGCCCAATGACCTCCCTAAATGCGGCAGCCGCAACAGGACCACCACATATTGGTATCATCGATAGCTGAATTGATCTTAGCGAATAAAAATCCTACAATACGTCAATTCAATTGACGGTTTGGGTGATCGCTCATGATAAACCCCAGTCAAAATCTCACTGCTCTTCGCTCCTTTCATGCCATGGCCTCGGCGGGCAGCATCGCGGCGGCGGCCAAGGCGCTCAATGTCACGCCGGGGGCGATCCGACATCAGTTGCGACAGTTGGAGCAGGAGATCGGGCAGTCACTCTTTGTGCGCAGCAAGCGTAATCTCACGCTGACAGCGGTCGGGACCAAGTTGTTCGAGACGGTCGGACGCGCCTTCGCGGACATTGCCGCCGTGTGCCGAGACCTCAGTGCCACGGATGTCGAAGGGGAGCTTCGGGTCTCCTGTGCACCCGCGTTCGCGGCGCTTCGCCTGATGGGGGTGATCGACACCTTTGCTAAGAGCTTCCCGTTCATGAGCGTTTGCCTGTATCCGATCGATCAGGCGGACAGCACAATGGATGTCGTCATCGCCTATGGCGAGTGCTCCGTTCCCGGCACGCGGATCGCCATTCTTCGCGATGAGATCTATTTCCCGGTCTGCAGCCCTGCGCTTGCCTACCAGTGCGACGTCACGAAGCCGGAAGCTCTTTCGGGCCTCGTGGGACTGCATGCCCGTGATCGTACGGATTGGTCGCGTCTGTTGGGAGCCTCCTCGAAGCGTCCCATACACTTCCGTCAGGAGGTGATCCTGCCGGACGCGCACCTATCGATCGAGGCTGCTCGCGAAGGACTGGGCATTGCGGTCGGTACCTCGATCCTCTGTGCCGAAGATCTGCGGCGTGGCACGTTGGTCCGGCCGATCGACATCGAGATACCGGCGCCGAATCCGTACTTCATCATCCAACCGGATGTGGGCCGAAGCCATCCTGCGGAAACCTTTGTCGCCATGCTGCTCGATCAAGTCGAAGCGGTGCCAGCAGAACGGTGAGTGAGGCACCGTCAAGTCGGTTCTGTCCGCTCTCACGCCAGGATTGGAGGTGCGGTGCGGGGCAGCCGCCTACCGGCGCTGTGGGTCAGGCGGCGTTCTTGTCGACCGTGAGGGTGCGCGGGTTCACCGTGTGTGCCTGCTTCAATGCCTTGCGGAAGAAACGTCGCGCGGCGGCTGCAGCGCCGCTATGACAAGCAGAAGATCAGCCGTCGAGAGGGTTTTGCGTTTTTATCCGATCTCCGCAAGCCGGCAAACTTTGCAACGGAACCAGATTTCCACCCCGAACCGGAGCAAGATCACCCAACGGCCTCCTTGACCATTGTAGCATCTACCCCTACCCTCCCGCCCTGTTCATGTTGGGGAGGGGACGGTGAAGGGCGAGGAGTTGCGGACCCAACGGGAAGCGAAAGGACTGTCGCAGTCCGAGTTCGCCGTCTGGCTGAACGAGCGGCTGCAGCGCCGCTATGACAAGCAGAAGATCAGCCGCTGGGAAAACGACGCCGAACGCATCCCGGCGGCCGTCGATGCGCTGATGACGCGCGAGATCGCCGGGCCGGAGCCGGAACGGCTGGGTGGCCCTGCCCTGGTCGTCGTCGTGGCGAACCAGAAGGGCGGCTGCGCCAAGACGGTGTCGGCGGTGAACATCGCGTCCGCCCTGGCGATCAAGGGCTATTCCACCATGCTGATCGACTGCGATCCGCAGGCCAACGCCACCCAGCATCTCGGCATCGATTCCTACACGATGGAGACGGAGGGCAAGACCCTCTACTACGTCATGCATGGCGACCTGGACCTGGACGACATCCTGGTCACCGTGCCGGAAAGCGGCCTGCGCGTCGCCCCCTCTTCCATCCGCTTGGCGGAGACGGAGGTTGAGCTGGGCAAGGAGGCCGGCGGCGACTTCATCATGAAGGAGAAGATCGCCACGGCGAAGCGCAGCTTCGACTTCATCGTCATCGACACGCCGCCCAACATCGGCGAGCTGACCAAGAACGCCATGGTCGCCGCCCACACCGCGATCATCCCCTGCCAGACCGAGAAGTTCAGCCTGCTCGGCATGGCCTTCCTGCTGGAAAACGTCGCGAAGATCCGCCGGCGGATGAACACCGCGCTGGGCGTGCTCGGCATCGTGCCGACCATCTTCAAGCAGCGGGAACGCAACGACCGCGAGGTTCTGGAGCAGATCCAGGAACAGTACGGCCCGCATCTGCGGGTGTTCGATCCGGTGCCAAAGGCGTCGGTCTATGCCCAGGCGACCTCGGTCGGCCGCGCGGCGGTGGAAGCGATGCCGGACGTGGCCGGTGCCGCCGTCTATCGCGACGTCGCCTCCGCCCTGGTCGAGGAACGCACCGCCCGCATCAAGGAGGTCGACCGTGTCGCGTAGTCTTCTCGGCAAGGCAACCAAGCCGGCGCAGAGCGCCACCGCAGCCGCAAGGATGAAGGACGCGCTGTTCGGCCTCAGCCGCCATGCGCCGCATCTGGTGGAGGTGCCGGTCGACCGCATCGCCCCCAACCCGAACCAGCCGCGCCGCGAGTTCGACGAGGAGGATTTGCGCGGCCTCGCCGCCTCCATCGAGCGCCACGGGTTGCAGCAACCGATCGGCGTGCGCCAGACCGCCGACGACAGCTGGCAGCTGGTCTATGGCGAGCGCCGTCTGCGGGCGATGCGGCTCTTGGGGCGGGAGACCATCTTCGGCATCCTGTTCACCGGCGATGACGATGAAGAGATCGCCATCGTCGAGAATCTCCAGCGCAGCGACCTGAACCCGCTGGAGGAATCCGACGCGCTGGCGCGGCTGGCCGAACGGCACGGCTATTCCCACCGCCAGCTTGCCGAGGCGCTGGGCCGCAAGAAGACCTACGTCACCATGATGCTGTCCTTCCAGCGTCTGGCCCCGGCGATCCGCGAGGATTATCCCCAGCTCCGCCCGACCAAGGCGAAGCTGGAGGCACTGGCCGCCATCGACGACCAGGACGAACAGCTCCGCTCCTGGGAAAAGCTGAAGCGCGCCGAGGCCGGCGCCCCGCCCTCCCCTGCCGCGGCCCAGCCCAGGCGCGAGCCGGTCAGCGCCCCCGCCGGCATCGCCTCCAGCGCCCTGCCCAAGCGCGTTTCCAAGCCGGTCTTCCAGGCCCGCGACGTGCTACAGGAACTGCAGACCAAACCGCAGCCGTTGTCCGAAACCGACCGGCAGGCGCTGGCCGACATGCGCAGCGCCATCGACGCCATCCTGGCCGGAGCCTCAACGTAAGACTGGTCGGAATCCGACCACCGCAAGAAGGGTGGTCGGATTCCGACCAGTGGTGTTCCAGTGGCGTCGGAAGCGGGAGATGAGGCTACCTCCCCTCCCCACCCGCATTCGCCAGCCAATGACCGATCGGCTTCTGTGGGTTGTCGGACACCTCGCTCCAGCCCGGCGGCACGCCCTGCATGTCGGGCAGGCGGTGAGCGATGCCCTTGTGGCAGTCGATGCAGGTGCGCTCCCCGGTGAACAGGTACTGTTCGTGGATGCGCGCCGCCCGCGCGCCCTGCTTGGTGATGTCCATCGAATCGGCTCTGTGACAGTTGCGGCATTCCAGCGAGTTGTTGGCCTTCAGCCGCGCCCACTCGTGCTCAGCCAACTCGCGGCGCTTCGCCAGAAACTTGTCGCGCGTGTCGATGGTGCCGAAGATCTTGCCCCAGACCTCCTTCGACGCCTGCATCTTGCGGGCGATCTTGTCGGTCCACTGGTGCGGAACGTGGCAGTCGGGGCAGGTCGCCCGCACGCCTGACCGGTTGGTGAAGTGGATGGTCTGCTTCATCTCCTCATAGGGGTTCGCCTGCATCTCGTGGCAGCTGATGCAGAAGGCTTCCTTGTTGGTGGCCTCCAGCGCGGTGTTGAAGCCGCCCCAGAACATCACGCCGGCGATGAAGCCGCCCAGCGTCAGGAAGCCCAGGCTGTAGGTCCGGCTGGGACGGGAGAAGGTCTGCCACGCCTTTTTCAGCGACACCGGGACCCGCGGCTTCATCGGTGATCCCCCCGGTCCGACGGCCGGCTGACCAGACTATCGAGATCCTTGAAGCTGTTGGGAACGATGGGCTGCGCCGTGGTCTGCGGCACATGGCACTGCATGCAGAAATACCGCCGCGGCGACACCGCGCCCAGCGTCTGGCCCTCGCGGTCGACGTAATGGGTGATGCTGACCATCGGCGCCTGCACCGCCTCCGTGAAGCGGCGGCTGTGGCAGGTCAGGCACTGGTTGTTGTTCAGCGTGATCTGGTAATCGCGGACATTGTGCGGGATCACCGGCGGCTGCTCAGGGTAATTGCGGGCGACACGGCGGTCGTCGGTGACGTCCGGCGGGATCGGCGGGGCAGGGTTCTGCTCGACGAAGTTCACCGGCGGCCGGAAGGGCGAGTCCAGCCGCAGCGGTGGCGTACTTTGCGCCGACAGAACCGCCGGCACCAGGAAGGGCAGGGCCGCCAGCGCGGCAAGGTGATGGGGACGCATGGCTCAACTCCTCCCTCAGGCGGCGACGATCTTGACGGCGCACTTCTTGAAGTCGGTCTGCTTGCTGATCGGGTCGGTGGCGTCCAGCGTGCATTTGTTGATGAGCCGGGCGGAGTCGAACCACGACACGAACACCACGCCGCGCGGCGGCTTGTTGCGCCCGCGCGTCTCCACCCGCGTCAGCATCTCGCCGCGGCGGGAGACCACCTTCACCTCCGATCCACGGCGGAAGCCCCGCGACTTGGCGTCGTCGGGATGCATGAAGACCAGCGCCATCGGCATCGCCTTATACAGCTCCGGCACCCGCATGGTCATCGACCCGCTGTGCCAATGCTCCAGCACGCGGCCGGTCACCAGCCAGAGGTCGAAGTCCTGGTCGGGCACCTCCGCCGGCGGCTCGTAGGGGAAGGCGAAGAGGTTGGCCTTGCCGTCGGGGTTGCCGTAGAACCGCACATCCTGCCCCGTCTTCACGAACGGGTCATAGCCCTCGCGGTAGCGCCAGCGCGTCTCCTTGCCGTCCACCACCGGCCAGCGCAGGCCGCGCACATGATGATAGGTGTCGAAGGGCGCCAGGTCGTGGCCATGCCCTCGCCCGAAATCGGCATACTCCTCGAACAGCCCCTTCTGGACGTAGAAGCCGAAATGCTTGGCTTCGTCGTTGGCATAGTCCGCATCGACGTCCGACAGCGGGAAGCGGTCGACGTTGCCGTTGCGGTACAGCACGTCGAACAGCGTCTTGCCGCGATAGGACGGGTTGGCGTCCAGCACCGCCGCCGGCCACACCTCGTCGGTGGTGAAGCGCTTGGAGAACTCCATCAGCTGCCACAGGTCCGACCGCGCCTCTCCCGGCGCGGTGACCAGCTGGTGCCAGAAATGGGTGCGGCGTTCGGCGTTGCCGTAGGCGCCTTCCTTCTCCACCCACATCGCCGCCGGCAGGATCAGGTCGGCGGCCGACGCGGTGACGGTGGGGTAGGCGTCCGACACCACGATGAAATTGTCGGGGTTGCGGTAGCCGGGATAGGTCTCGTTGGCGCTGTTCGGCGCCGCCTGCAGGTTGTTGTTCACCATGATCCAGTAGGCGTTCAGCTTGCCGTCCTTCAGCATCCGGTCCATCAGCACGGCGTGATAGCCGATCTTGCCCGGCAGCAGGTCCTTGGGCAGCTTCCACGCCTCCTCCGCATGGGCGCGGTGGGTCGGGTTGGTGACCTGCATGTCGGCGGGCAGCCGGTGGGCGAAGGTCCCGACCTCGCGCGCGGTGCCGCAGGCCGACGGCTGACCGGTCAGCGAGAAGGGGCCGTTGCCGGGCTGGGAGATTTTCCCGGTCAGCAGATGGATGTTGTAGACCATGTGATTGGCCCAGACGCCGCGGACATGCTGGTTGAACCCCATGGTCCACAGCGACATGACCTTGATCTTCGGGTCGGCGTACAGCTCCGCCAGCGCCAGCAGCCGCTCCTTCGGCACCCCTGTCAGCTCCGCCGTGTAATCCGCCGTGTAGGTGCTGACGAACTTGGCGAAGGCGTCGAAATCGATGGGCTTGGAATCGGTGGGGTCCTTGGCGTTGGCCGCCCGCACCTCCAGCACATTCTCCGGCCGCAGCCCATAGCCGATGTCCTTCTGGCCGAGCCGGAAGTTGCAGTGCTTCTCGACGAACTCCCTGTTCACCCGGTCGGTCTGGATGATGTGGTTGGCGATGAAGTTCAGGATCGCCAGATCGGTCCCCGGCTTGAAGACCATCGGGATGTCGGCCAG
>CBFGPE010000044.1:0-43995 GCA_965650625.1 uncultured Azospirillum sp.
AAACATGCTGCACGGCGAGGCCGGAGATGGTGCAGCCCGACAATTACCTTGGGCCCCTAAATCCACTGTGAAAGTACAGAGAAGCCGGCTTCTGCGCTTATCAGAGGGTTCTGATGATGAGTTGTAAATAATTCTCAGAGAACGCCGCCATCCTCTTCGCCATCTCAGCGCTATTTTATAGCCTAACCGTCATGGTCGGTCATCGCCACCGCTCGCGCCATCTGTCGATAACACATGCGACATTTTGGCACCGAAGCGATTCCGTGCCAGTTCCCGTTTTGCCGGCCTCGCTTGATATATTAGTATAATTCCTCGACGGCTTCGGGAGCGGCCGCTCCGGGCAGCAGGCCCAAGGGGAGAGCCGCCCACACCGCCATCGGACGGCGGCACCGCGAATCAAGAACCGAGGAATCGACCATGAAGTCCATCGTCAAGCTCCTGGCCTCCACCGCCGTGGCGATCGTCGCCACCTTTGCGGTCGCGAACGCCCAGCAGGTCACGCTGCGTTCCGCCGAAATCCACCCCGACGGCTATCCGACGGTCGAGGCGGTGAAATACATGGGCGAGCTGATCGCCAAGGAGACCAACGGCCGCATCGCCATCAAGATCTTCCCCTCGGGCCAGCTGGGCGACGAGAAGGACACCATCCAGCAGACGCAGTTCGGCGTCATCGACATGAACCGCATCAGCATGGCGCCGCTGAACAACGTGGTGCCGGAAACCCGGATCGCCGGGCTGCCCTTCCTGTTCCGCTCGGTCGATCACATGCACAAGGTGATGGACGGCCCAATCGGCGACGAGATCCTGAAGGCCTTCGAAGCGCACGGCATGGTCGGTCTGGCCTTCTACGACTCCGGGGCCCGCAGCTTCTACAACAGCAAGCGCCCGATCAAGACGCTGGCCGACCTGAAGGGCCTGAAACTGCGCGTCCAGCAGTCCGACCTGTTCATCGATCTGGTCAAGGCGATGGGCGGCAACCCGACCCCGATGCCCTACGGCGAGGTCTACAGCGGCCTGCAGACCGGCGTGGTGGACGGCGCGGAGAACAACTGGCCGAGCTATCAGAGCAGCCACCACTATGAGGTCGCGAAATACATGTCGCTGACCGAGCACACCATCACGCCGGAGGCGCTGGTGATGTCCAAGCGCAGCTTCGACAAGCTGTCCAAGGAAGACCAGCAGGTCGTCCGCAAGGCGGCCAAGGCCTCGGTCATCAAGATGCGCGAGCTGTGGCAGGCCAAGGAGAAGGAATCGGAAGAGATCGTCCGCAAGGCCGGCGTCGAGGTCACGACCGTCGACAAGGCCGAATTCCAGAAGGCGGTCGAACCGGTCTATGCCAAGCACGTCGCCGATCCGAAGATGAAGGACCTCGTCGCCCGCATCCGCGCCGTCCAGTAACGCCTGACCCGCCGCGCCAGACCGGTTCCGGCGCGGCAATTTTCGTGCGGAGACCACCATGAAAACCGCGCTCCACGCCCTCTCCAGAGTTCTGGACGTCCTGGCCGGCATCGCCCTGTGGGTCGGCGGCACGGGGCTGGTCCTGATGACCGCCGCCGTCGGCTGGCAGGTCTGGGGCCGCTTCATCCTGAACGACAGCCCGTCATGGACCGAGCCGCTGTCGCTGCTGCTGATGCTCTGGTTCATCCTGCTGGTCGCCGCCGTGGGGGTTCGCGAGCGCTTCCACCTCGGGCTCGACCTGATCCGCGACATCGTGCCGGAGATCGTCCGCGTCGGCATGGACATCGCCAGCTTCGCCGTGGTCGGCTGCTTCGGCGCCGCCATGGCCTGGTACGGCTCTGATCTGGTGATCGGCACCTGGGGGGCGACCATCCCGGTGCTGGACCTGCCGGAAGGCGTCAATTACCTGCCGGTGATGCTGTCGGGTGGGCTGATCGTCCTGTTCTCCATCGAGCGCACGCTTCACCTGCTGGTCGAGCGCCGCTCCCAGGCCGGGGCCGAGGCGCTGGCCCAGGCGCATGCCCAACCCCATTCCCATCCGCAGGTCGCCGAGCCGGCCTGCGCCCTGGAACAGCCGGCCGACTAAGGCCGCCGGGCATCTGAACGCAATCGGGCGGGCGATCCCGCCTGTACAAGGATTTCGGCCATGGAACTCACCGTCCTTTTCGGCACCTTCGTGGTGCTGCTGTTCCTGGGCGTGCCGATCGCCTTCGTGCTCGGCATCTCGTCGCTGGCGACCATCGTCTACATGGGCATGCCGCCGCTGATCGTCTTCCAGCGCATGGCGTCGGGCATGAACGCCTTCGCCCTGATGGCGATCCCCTTCTTCATCTATGCCGGCGAGCTGATGGTGCGCGGCGCCATCGCCGAGAAGCTGGTGCGGCTGGCGGCCGCCATGGTCGGCCATTTCCGCGGCGGGCTGGGGCTGGTCAACGTCACCGCCTCCACCTTCTTCGGCGGCGTGTCGGGCTCGGCGGTGGCCGACGCCTCGGCGGTCGGCGGGTTGATGATCCCGCAGATGCAGAAGCGCGGCTATGGCGTCGACTACGCGGTGAACATCACCGTGACCTCGGCGATCATCGCGCTGATGATCCCGCCCAGCCACAACATGATCATCTATTCGATCTCGGCCGGCGGTTCGATCTCCATCGCCGACCTGTTCACCGCCGGCATCCTGCCGGGCCTGCTGCTCGCCGGCATGCTGATGATCGCGGCCTATTACGTCGCCCGCAAGCGCAACTACCCGGCGGAGGCCTTCCCCGGCTGGTCCGCTGTCCGCAACATCTTCATCAACGCCGTGCCGGGCCTCGCTCTGATCGGCATCATCGTCGGCGGCGTGCGGTCGGGCATCTTCACCGCCACCGAAAGCTCGATGATCGCGGTGGCCTACGCGCTGCTGATCACGCTGGTGATCTACCGCAGCATGAGCTGGTCGGACTTCGTCGCCGCCACCATGGGCGCGGTGCGCACCACGGCGATGGTGCTGCTGGTCATCGGCGCCGCCGCCTCCTTCGGCTGGCTGCTGGCCCTGCTGCAGGTGCCGACCGCGACCGTGAACCTGATGCGCAGCATCAGCGACAACCCCTATGTCATCTTCCTGCTGATCAACGTGGCGCTGCTGGTGCTCGGCTGCTTCATGGACATGTCGCCGCTGATCATCATCACCACGCCGATCTTCCTGCCGGTCATCACCGCTTTCGGCATGGACCCGGTGCATTTCGGCGTCGTGCTGGTGCTGAACCTCGGCATCGGCCTCTGCACGCCGCCGGTGGGGTCGGTGCTGTTCGTCGGCTGCGCCGTTGGCCGCATCCCGATCATGCAGGCCGTCCGGACGATCTGGCCCTTCTACGTCGCCTGCATCATCGCCCTGGTGCTTGTCACCTACATACCCTCGATCTCGCTGTTCCTGCCGCGTATGTTCGCGCAGTGAAATTTCCCACCTCCGCTTTCCACCCACTCTTCCCGACTGCCGGTTCCTGGATACCGGTTCCGGACGCCAAGTCCGGGCGAAATCCAGGCAAGGAGACAGAACAATGCTGAAAAAGATCTCCGCAACCCTGGCCGGGGTACTGGCCCTGCTGCCGTCGACCGCCGTCCTGGCCGATACCGGCCACGGTCACTTCGCCTATTCGACGGACGGCGGCGCCCAGATCGCCGTCGGGCTGCTGCTGGCGGCGCTGTTCGCCACGCTGATCGCCGAGACCTTCCACAAGACGCTGGCGGCCGGTGCCGTCGTCGCCGTGATGCTGATGATCTCAGCGGCGACCCCGCTGCACATCATGGATTTCGACACGGCGGTGCGCGCGGTCGACTGGAACGTCATCTTCCTGCTGGGCAGCATGATGGCGATCGTGTCGGTGCTGATCGGCACGCGGGTCTTCGACTGGCTGAACGCCCGCATGGTGGCCTGGGCGCGCGGCCGGTCAAAGCTGCTGGCGAACACGGTCATCGTGGCGACGGCGGTGTTGTCAGCCTTCGCCGACAACGTCACCACCGTGCTGTTCATGGCGCCGGTGGTGTCGAAGGCGGCGCGCAGCCTGCGGGTTTCGGTGTGGGCGCTGGCGATGCCAATGGTGATGGCCGCCAACATCGGCGGCACGGCGACGCTGATCGGCGACCCGCCCAACGTGATCGTCGGCGTGGCGGCCGGCCTGCCCTTCATGGATTTCCTCTATTTCCTGGCCGTGCCGGTGATCTTCATGATCGTCGCGCTCTGCGCCTTCAGCGCCTTCTGGTACCGCAAGGATCTGGCCGGCGCCCATGCCGAGACCGATGGCGAGGCCGAAACGGTGGAGCTGCAGGACCCGAAGGTGCTGTCCTGGACGCTCGGCGTGGTTGGACTGACCTTCCTCGGCTTCTTCACCCACAGCATCACCCATCTGCCGGTCGGCGTCGTCGCCTTCGCCGGGGCGGTGCTGACCATGGCCGGGCGGCACATCATCCTGCGCGGCCCGCTGGGGCCTAAGAAGGCGGAGCATCTGTTCACCCACGGCTTCGAACATGGAATCGAGTGGCTGACGCTGGGCTTCTTCATCTTCCTGTTCATGGCCATCAGCTCGGCCGAGCATACCGGGCTGATCGCCGGCGCCGCGGCCAAGCTGCAGGATCTGGTGCAGGCGGTCTCCGTCGGCTTCGGCATGGGGCTGCAGGCGAAGCTGCTGACCGCGGCCCTGCTGATCCTGGTGTTCAGCGCGGTGGTGTCGGCGGTGGTCGACAACATCCCCTACACCATCGCCGCCGCCGCCATCGTCCGGGTCTTGGTCGCCTCCTTCGCCACGGAGTTCACGGCGGCGGGCCTGGGCGGCGCGGACCTGCAGACGACCACCAACGTGCTGTGGTGGTCGCTGGCGCTGGGCGCCTGCCTTGGCGGCAACGGCACCCTGATCGGCGCCAGCGCCAACGTCACCACCGTCGGGCTTCTGGAAAAGGACGGGCACCACATGCCGTTCGTCTCGTTCCTGCGCTTCGGCGTCCCGGTCACCGCCATGACGATCGGCATCGCGGCGCTGTACCTCACCAGCTATGTCTATGGCGGGGCGATCCAGACCAATCTGGTGGGGGCGATGGCGCTGCTGGCGCTGGGCGTCGCCGCGGTTCTGCGCGGCATGAGCCGGCGGATGCCCAAGACGGCGGACGAAGCGGCCGATGGGGCGCTGTCCCCGCCGGCAGGGGAATAGCGCAGCCCGCCTGCAAGGATGGGCGGACACAGGGCCGGCCTCACGGGCCGGCCACATGGGCCAGCCGGATCCGACAAGGGTCCGGCCGGCTTTTCTTCGTCCGGTCACATGACGGCGCGGCAGCAAAAAGTTCCACATCCACAAATCCAAAGCTGCGCCCAAACGTAGAAGGAAGGCAGCCCAATCCATCGCACTGCGGAGCCCCAGCCCATGACATTTCTGACGGAGACCGGCGCGAGCGGCACCGCCCAGGAGGTTTCTCCAGGCAGCATCCAGCGCGGCGCGGTCCCCATCGACGACGAGACGGCAAGGCTGGAGGCGCTGCGGCGCACGGGACTGCTGGACAGCGAGCCGGAGCCGGCCTTCGACGATCTGGTCTCCTGGGCCTGCGACCATTTCCGCATGCCCATCGCGCTGGTGTCGCTGCTGGATGCCGACCGCCAGTGGTTCAAGGCGCGCCGCGGCCTGGAGGTCCAGGAAACCCCGCGCGACGTCGCCTTCTGCCGCTTCACCATCCGCCAGAGCCTGCCGATGGTGGTGGAGGATGCCGCCTGCGATCCGCGTTTCCAGAACAATCCGCTGGTGCTGGGCGAGCCGCACATCCGCTTCTATGCCGGCGCGCCGATCATCAACCGGGACGGGCTGGCGCTCGGCTCCGTCTGCCTGATCGACACGGTGCCGCGCAGCTTCAGCACGGTGGACCGCATGGTGCTGGCCCAGCTGACGGTGACGGCGCTGGCGGCCATCGAGCGACGCCGGGACGAAAAAACGCAGAGCGAGAGACAGCAGGGCTGAAGACGGCAGGTTGTTTTTATGCTGCGATGCACCATTCTCACTGACTCAATGACGATTTTGACGGCAGGATCGGCGCCGGATTTGGTTGAAGACGATAGTCCCCGGAACAGGATGACCATCCCCATGACGCCCGCGTCGGCCTTGCCGCCGATCCCGGCCCGCGAGGACGACCGCCTTGCGGCGTTGCAGCGGTTCGAACTGCTCGACACCCCGGCGGAACCGGCCTTCGACCAGATCACCCGGCTGGCGGCCAAGCTGCTGAAGGTGCCGGTCGCGCTGATCTCGCTGGTCGACCGCGACCGGCAGTGGTTCAAGTCGCGGATCGGACTGCCGGTGCAGGAGACGCCGCGCGAGCACGCCTTCTGCGCCCATGCGCTCGATTCCGACGGCCCCTTCGTGGTGGGCGACGCCCGGCAGGACGAGCGTTTCGCCAACAACCCGCTGGTCACCGGCGATCCCAACATCCGCTTCTATGCCGGGGCGCCGTTGCGGACGGCCGACGGGCTGGCGCTGGGCACCATCTGCGTGATCGACGACCAGCCGCGCGCCGCCCTGACGCCGGAGGAGGAAGAGGCGCTGCGAGACCTGTCGGCGATGACGATGGCGCATATCGAGGCGCGGCGCGCGGTCGGCTATCTGCATCCCGTCACCGCGCTGTCGAACCGCTTCCGCTTCCTGGCGGATGTAAATGCCATGCCGGCCGAACCGGCGGATTCCGCGGCAACGGCGGTGGTGATCGACACCGCAGCGTCCCAGCAATATGCCGAGCTGACCCGCGTGCTGGGGCAGGTCTGCGCCGATGCGTTCGAGGTCGATTGCGCCCGCCGCATCCTCGCCTGCCTGACGGAGCGGACGCGGCTCTACCATGTGTCGCCGGCCCGCTTCGCCTTCATTCTGGAGGGCCGTGACGCGGTGGACGGCGAGCTTGCGTCCACGCTCAACCGCGTCAGCACGGCCATCCGCAGCCCCTTCCAGTATCAGGGCGTGCCGATCGCCACCTCAACCGGCATCGGCTTCGTCCACCGGTCGGGCAGCCCGTCGGGAGGCGTCGAGCTGCTGCGCGCGGCCACCAGCGCCGCCCACCAGTCGCTGGAGGAGCAGAAGCCCTGGTGCGCTTATGACGAGGAGCAGGACCGCGCCGGCCACCGCGCCTTCCTGCTGCTGCGCAGCCTGACCGAGGCGATGGGCGCGCAGGACCAGCTGCACATCGCCTATCAGCCCAAGGTCGACCTGCGCACCGACCGCTGCATCGGCGCGGAAGCGCTGCTGCGCTGGACCCATCCGGAGCTGGGGCCGATCTCGCCGGCCGAATTCGTGCCACTGGCCGAACGCACGGCGCTGGTGCGGCCGCTGACCGAATGGGTGATCGCGGCGGTGCTGGGGCAGGTCGCACACTGGCGTCGGCGCGGCATCGACCTGCCGGTGTCGATCAACATCTCGATGCTGGATCTCGGCACCGGCGATTTCGCCGACCGGGTGGCGGCGATGCTGGACCGCCACGGGGTGCGGGCGGACTGGATCGATTTCGAGGTGACGGAAAGCGCCCTGATGACCGACCGGGCGGAGGTCGACCGCCAGCTCCACCGGCTGCGCCATCTGGGCATGGCCGTCGAGATCGACGATTTCGGCACGGGGCAGAGCGCCCTGTCCTACCTGAAGGACATTCCGGCGACCGCGGTGAAGATCGACCAGCGCTTCATCCGCTCCATCGCCGCCGAGCGCAGCGACCAGATCATGGTCCGCTCGACCATCGAGCTTGCCCATGACCTGGGCTATCTCGTCGTCGCCGAGGGGGTGGAGACGGCGGAGGCTTACGACTGGCTGCGCCTGCACGGCTGCGATTTCGGCCAGGGCTACCTGATTTCCCGGCCGCTGGCACCGACGGCGTTCGAGGACTGGCTGGCGGCGGGCGCCTTCCGACCCGCCGCCGTGCCTGCCTGACCTACTTCGCCACGACGCAGGCAGCGATGGAAGCCCGTTCGATTTCGGCATAGAGGTCGAACGGGTTCAGCACCGGGGCGCCGAGATCGGATTCGAAGCGCTGCTGGTTCGGGCTGGCGGTGAAGTCCTGCTGCGCATCGTCGCCCAGGTTGGACTGGAAGATGCCAGCGGCGCTGACGGGCAGGAAATCCTCGTACACCACCGGATCGAAGCGGACGAGGCCGGTTTCGATCAGCGTCTCCAGATCGCTGCCCGGCGCCGGCGGGTTGCTGCGCCCCGCTTCGGTCAGCGAATAGGCGAAGTAGCCGAGCCCCTCGCGGCGGATCTCGTCCCAGCTGTCGGGGAAGGGAGCGAAGACCTCCTGCAGGGCCGCCATGTACTGCGCGGCGTTGGAGCCGTCGGCGGCCGGAGCGACGAGGCGGCGGGAATCCTGCAGCAGCGTGTCGTACAGCGCCCGCCCCTTCGGCGTCAGGGCGATGCCGCGCTGTTCGATCTCACCGAAGCGGGCGGTGTGGACACCCGAGCGCCAGCCCTCACCGTCGCCGTCCCGGAAATCGACCGGCTCGCTCAGCGCCTTGAAGGAGGTCTGGCGCAGCAGGATCGGGCAGCGGCGGGTCGGCGGGCCTTCGACCACGGCCTTAGGCGCGATGCCCTTTTCCAGCATCTGGCGCTGGACCGCGTCGATGTCCAGCGTGCGCGGCGTCAGGTGGTTGATGTGCGGCCCCTTGAAGGACACCACGTCGGCGATCAGCCGGTGGGCGTCGTGCAGGCGGTTGTAGAGGTCCAGCGGCACGTTGGCCCGGCTGTGCCAGCGGAAGGTCTCCAGCGCCTCGGCGACGAAGCGGTCGGCATCCTCTTCATCCAGTCCGCCCTCGGCCTCAGCCTTTTCGATCAGGGCGAGGCAGCCGGGAGTGAAGATGCTGCGGCCAGCCAGCACCCGCTCCGCCTCGCGCCGCAGATCGGCATCGGCGATCAGGTCGAGCCGCAGCAGGGAGGTGAAGACGCGGAAGGGGTTGCGGCTCAGCGCCTCCTCGTCCACCGGGCGGAAGGCGGTGGAATGGACGGGGACGCCGGCCTCCGACAGGTCGTAATAGCCGACCGGCCGCATGCCCATCACCGCGAACAGCCGGCGCATGGTCGACAGCTCCTGCGCGGTGCCGAGACGGATGGCGCCGTGGCGCTCCTCGGTGATGCGGGCGAGGCCGCCGGCGGACTCCAGCCGGTGACGTTCGGCCGGGTCGGCGGCCAGCACCGCCGCGTTCACCTCCTCCACCAGCTCGACGAGCGTCTGATAGGCCGGAACCTCGGTCCGATACATCTCCGACATGGCGGTGGAGAACAGGGTGCGGATCGCATCGGGGCTGATGGCTTCGGCACTGGTGGCACCGGCACGGGTAATCGTCTGGACGCTCATTCCAAATCTCGCTCGCAATGGCTTGCCGGACCTGTGCGGTCCCTTCCAAGCGTCTGCTATAGCAACGATTTACCGCTCTGGATTGCGATTGTTTTTCCCGACTTCATGACCAAAGCTCATGACCCGGCGGCATCTCGGCAGTCCGCCGTATCCGCCAGGATCCAGTCGCGGAAGGCGGCCAGCGGCGGATAGCCCGCCCGTTCGGCCGGCCAGACGACGTAATAGGCGTTCTCGCTCTCCATCGGCAGGTCGAGCGCCGGCACCAGCTGTCCGGAGCGCAACTCCTCCTCGATCAGGAACAGCGGCAGCAGGGCGACGCCCAGCCCGGCGATGGCCGCCTGGGACGCCGTGGCGAACTGGTCGAACAGCATGCCGTGCACGCCGTCGGCGGGGGTGCCGTGCAGGGTCAGCCAGCGTTCCCACGCATCGGGGCGGCTGGTCAGGTGCAGCAGCGGGGCGAGCCGCAGGTCGGCCGGCTGGCGGAAGTCGAAACGGTCGCGCAAGCCCCGGCTGCAGGCGGGGATGACGGTCTCCCGGCGCAACAGCGCCATCTCCCCGCCCGGCCAGTCGGGACGGCCGAAATGGATCGCCGCATCCACCGGATCCAGCCGGAAATCGAAGGGCGCCATCCGCGTCACCAGATTGATAGTGATGCCGGGATTGTCGGCCAGGAAGTTCGGCAGGCGCGGCGCCAGCCAGCGCGTGCCAAAGGTCGGCAGGATGGCGATGCTGAGCGTGCCACCGAAGGGGTTGGCGCGCAGGTTCAGCGACGCGGTGCTGATCTTGCGCAGGGCGTCGCGGACCTCGCGCACGTAATACTCGCCGCCGGCGGTCAGGCGGATGGTCTGCCGTTCGCGGTGGAACAGCTCGACCTCCAGCGACTCCTCCAGTGCCTTGATCTGGCGGCTGACCGCGCTCTGGGTCAGGGACAGTTCCTTGGCCGCGGCGGTGATGCTGCCGGTGCGCGCCGCCGCCTCGAACGCCGAGAGCAGGGCCAGGGAGGGAAGGAAACGGCGTGGGCTCTGCATCTCATTCCTGGACAGAATGACTGAATGAGCAAACATCACTTGGCCGAAGGAGGTAGGCAAGTCAATCTTCCCAGCTGTCCGGGGCTGCGGCGGCCCGTTCCGCCCATGGATGCGGTGGGGACGGTGTTTCCCGCCGGGAATGACGGGCGTACAAAAGCAAGCGCAACAGACGCGAAAAGGACCACAGGGGATGCAGAACGATCCGCGGTCGCACGGGCTTTGGGAACGCACCGCACCGGCGGCACCGCCCACATCCCCGCTGGCCGGCAGCGTCCGGGCCGACGTGGTGATCGTCGGCGCCGGCTATACCGGCCTGTCGGCTGCGCTGCATCTGGCCGAAAGCGGCGTCGACGCCGTGGTGGTGGAGGCGGTGGAGATCGGCTTCGGCGGCGCCGGCCGCAATGTCGGGCTGGTCAATGCCGGCATGTGGGTGATGCCGGACCAACTGGTCAGCACCCTGGGCCCGATCCATGGCGAGCGGCTGATAGACCTGCTGGGCAATGCGCCGCGCACTGTCTTCGACCTCATCACCAAACACGGCATCGCCTGCGAGGACGAGCGCAGCGGTACGCTCCATTGCGGCGTCGGCGCGGCAGGCCTGCGCGAGTTGGAGCAGCGTGCGGCGATCTGGCAGAAGCGCGGCGCCCCCGTCCGCCTGCTCGACGCGAAGGAAACCGCGGAGAAGGTCGGCACCAGCGCCTACACCGGTTCGCTGCTGGATCTCCGCGCCGGCACCATCCAGCCGTTGGCCTATGCCCGCGGGCTGGCGACGGCGGCGATCGCCGCGGGTGCGCGCATCTTCACCGGCAGCCCCGTTCAATCCGCAAGCCAGTCCGGGGCCAAGTGGGAGGTGAAGACGCCGAACGGGTCGGTCAGCGCCGATTGGGTGCTGGTCGCCACCGACGCCTACAGCATTGGACCGTGGGTGCGGCTGCGCACCGAACAGATCCACCTGCCCTATTTCAATCTGGCGACGGAGCCGCTGTCCGAGGCCATGCAGCGGGCCATCCTGCCGGAACGCCAGGGGGTGTGGGACACCAAGTCGGTGCTGAGTTCCTACCGCTTCGACCGGCAGGGCCGGCTGGTGTTCGGCAGCGTCGGCGCGCTGCGCGGGACCGGGACGGCGGTGCACCGGGCCTGGGCGCAGCGGTCGCTGGCGGCCCTATTCCCGCAGCTCGGCCCCGTGCGGTTCGAGGCGGAATGGTACGGGCAGATCGGCATGACCAGCGACAACCTGCCCCGCTTCCATCGGCTGGACCGCAATGTCATCGCCTTCAGCGGCTACAATGGGCGCGGCATCGCCCCCGGCACGGTGCTCGGCCGCTGCCTGGCCCAGCATATCACCGGCAAGCTGCCGGAGGCGGAGATGCCGCTGCCCAGCACGCCCACCGAGACGGTGTCGGGCCGCGCCATGCGGGAAGCCGTCTATGAGTATGGCGCGCAGGCGACCCATCTGGTCGGGGCGAGGCTGCCGGGGCGGATTTGATCTTCGCCGCCCCGGCCTCCGAGGTCAGAGCCCCCAGGCGCCGCTTTCCGCCGCGTCAACGACCTGGATGTTGTTCTCCACCGCCTTGACGCCGGGGACGCCCTCTGCCGCGACGCGCACGGCGTCACGTTGGGATCCGCTGCTGGCGAAGCCCCAGAGCTGGACCACCCCGTTGCGGACGACAATGGCGTCGTGCGAGCGCGAATCCCAGGACAGCTCCTTGACGGCGGCGGCCACCCGCTCCCTCAGCGCGCGGTCATCGGCAGCGGCGGGCGGAGTGTCCGGCGCGACGCTGGCCAGCGCGCGCAGCAGGTTGGCGCGGCTGACGATGCCGACCAGCGCGCCCTGGCGCACCACCGGCACGCGCTTGATCCGCCGCGTCTCCATCAGACGCACGACGTCCTCCGGCGTGGCGTTCTCGTCCACCGTGGTGACGTGGCTGGTCATCACGTCGGCGACCTTGCGGGCGTGCGACTTGATGAAGTCCTCCGCCGGAAGGGTGCCGCCCGACACCATGCCGAGCCACCAGGAGCGATGACGCTCCGTCCCCAGCTCCACCCGGCGCAGCAGGTCGCCTTCGCTGATGATGCCCACCACCTTGCCGGCCGCATCGACCACGGGCATGCCGCTGATGTTGTTCTCCAGCATCTTGCGGGCGGCATCGGCGATGGTCGCATCCGGACCGATGGTGATGACGCGCGGCGTCATAAGATCGACTGCCTTCATCGTTTCTCTCCCCTTCGAACTCGTTGGCCGTGATGTCGTTTGACCCACATCGTCATTCGACAAGCACAGCCTAGGAGATCGACAGACGAGACCGATTGATCTGCAGCAATTCGCGATCCTGCTTTCCGCATGGTGGAAAATACCGCGGCCTTATCCGCAATTTCAGGCGGTTAGTAGATGCGCCACTATTGCGGAACCGGTAGCGCCTTACTCCGCATCGCCTCGCCCGCCGTCCCGAAACCCGACGCATCCCATTGGTTATTCGCTGATTTCCGCCACCAGCGTGGCGATCGGATCGGCGGGCGTGTTGGTGAGCGCATCGGCCGGCGGCGGCGGATAGCGGTAGAAGGCATGGCCGCCGATGGAGGTGGTGTGCAGCCGCGCCTCCGCCCAGTCCGGCTTCTGGCGGCGGAGCGCCGCCTGCGCCGGCGGGCTGTAGAACAGCGAGGCACGGGCGGTGGGATCGGGCAAATCGTCGTCGTTCAGCCTCCAGGCCAGCCCCCGCGCGATGTGCAGCGCCTCCTGGTCGGCGGCGAGGCGAGGCTTCGGCCAGGACGGCATGCCGCCGGCCCGGATGACGCGGGCCTGCCGGCGGATCTCCGCCAGGATGCGCCGCGCCTCGACACGCGGATCGGCGGCCAGTTTCGCCTGCTCGGCGGCCTTCTCCCGCTGCATGGTCCGCTGCTTCGCCGTTTTGCCGTGCTTCTCCCGCGTCTTCGGCTCGACCGGCGGCACCGCGAAGGGTTCGAACTGGCCGGCGGCGACGACGACGCGGCAAGGCAGCGACGGCTGATCGGCCGAGGCGGCGCGGTTGGCGACCACCCACATGACGGCCGCCATGGCGTCGGCCCCCTCCCCGCGCGCCTCGGCCCAGCCGGCCAGCGCCAAACAGCGGCGCTCCCGCTCGGCCTGCCAGGGGGTCAGCATGTAGACTGACGCGCCGATGACAACCGGCTGCTTGGCGCCACCCCGCTTCGGCATGCTGCCCTTCACGTCGCCGACGAACCGGGCGCAGCCGCTGTCGCCCGGCCGGCAGACGGCGTCGCTTGCATCGATGACCTGCGCGCCGGCCGAGGCGGGCAGCAGGACGGTCGCGAGCATCACGGCTGGAAGGAAATTGCGCATCCCGGTCACTCCGGCTTCGGAAGGGGACTTCCTTCGACAGGAGGGCGGATGGCAAGTTCCCTGATTCGTCCACCTCTCAGACAGCGTAAGCCTGAGGGCGGAGGACGTACGCCGTTCGGGTCCGGGAAGTGGCCGTCCCCCTGCCCTTCACGCCGGAGAGCGGCCGGAACCTTCCGGCTTTCCGCCGTCGCCGGTCCAATCGTCGGTCAGATACTCCTGCGAGCGGCTGATCTCCTCGACCTCCTCGCGGGAGGGCGGCTTCGGCACCTGGGCCTGACCGGACTTGCGGTCTTCGGTGCGGTCGTTGGTGGATCCGGGGCGGGGATCGGGGGTGCTGGGCATGGAGGACTCCTTGTCGGTCTGGGTAGAGCCCCAGCAAACAGGAGGTGGACCGCAAGATTGCGCTTTTCAGTAATGAGTCCGCTGTGAGGCTGCACCTTCCGCACCCGGCGCCACCTCGCATTGCCGGCCTGCGCGGAGCGGGAGCCACGGGCGCTGCAGGAAGTGGCGCCGAGGCACTCGGCATGATGTGTGCGCGGGATGAAAGTTAATTTTGCTCCAAGATCAAACGGATATGCT
This sequence comes from uncultured Azospirillum sp., assembly GCA_965650625.1. GTDB lineage: Bacteria > Pseudomonadota > Alphaproteobacteria > Azospirillales > Azospirillaceae > Azospirillum. Next base: position 14,230 of record CBFGPE010000044.1, read on the forward strand.
AAAATTTTGAACGAATTCTCCACCAAATTCACAGACAATATTAGCTATGGCTCATTGTTGTCTTCCTCATATTCGAAGTAATCATCCATAGGAGCATAGTACTCTGCTGCATCATAAGTCTGAGTTTTCTTATATCGCTCCCCAAGGCCGGCCACCACAAGCCGTGAAAGACCGGCGATTTTCAGACCACAAGCAATACATTCGAAGCGGTTCGGCAAATGCTCTTGCGTCTCAGTAATCAGGTCATCATTAAGCGCTTTTGCCGGCGACGTAACAGGCTCTCCCACGACCAGTGCTTGGCATGAACAGGCCGGGCACACTACCCGATGCCCGGCTTGACGGGTCGCCCAGATAGTGGACGATTGGGTCAATGTGATACGCTCTTCCTCAGCCTTTTCGAGCCAAAGTTTTTTGTATGCCTCGATATCACCCAGAACGGCCTTTGCACGGTCGTCATCAGCAGCAGCGATTAATTTATCGGCCACTTTTGTTTCGCTTTCTCCAATGTAATCGCTAAGTGACATCCTCATCGAGCGCAAGAGGACATTGCAGACTCGATAAAAGTTAGGTTGCCAAGTGGAGACATTTATGTCGTCAAAGGCTGCCTCACCTGTATGGAGTTCACTATTGCGACGGCCCGTATGCAAAATCCCAAAGTCTGCATGTTCGTTGGTGAATTCTGGGATGATTACCGCAAGCCGCCGAAAGACCTCACTGATTGCTATAGATTTGGGTGAAAATTTCGTTTCTTTAGGCTTGAAGCCAAGGGCGTAATATAAGTTATTCCAGTTCTCTTTGTTGTCAGCCAATAGCGTAGGACTAACGTTCGCAAGGGCCGCCCTAGCAAGAAACTCGAGCGACAGACTTGACCAAAGAGCGTATTCCCATTGGTCACTATGGACATTGAGCATATTCTCGATATAACGCTGTGCCTTTACAAATAGCGCCTCTGGATCCCAGATATCGGGCGTGTCTCCGGCTATTACTGTGCGCTTCAATATAATTCCTCCAAATAGACTCGTTGTATCAATCGATCTTCTCGACCTACCTGCACTGGCGTTCGCGCATGCAGCATGCGCCAATTATCGATAATAAGCATGTCACCCACCTCAATAAGAGCGGCGGATAGCGTGCTAGTATTGCATAAAACACTTCTAATTTGTTTGCTTGCTGCCTCCCCAATTCTGCTTGCTGGTCTAAGAAATTTTTCATCCCATCTAAGACGATAGCCGCTCTCAACCTGCTCACAGAGACGAAGAAGGTGAATTGCGTTATTCTGTGGCCTTCGGGGTTTCATGATTGCCCTAGTCATGACATCTAGTGTCACAGCACTCAGAATAACTCTACCATCTATTAGAAGAGTTTTAACATCTTCATATCCCCTAATACAGCGAAGTAACAAATATCGCGGCGGCCGACGCCAATGAGCTAGGTCAGTATGAAAAGGAAAATGGCCGAGACCATAAATGCCGCTATAGGTATTAGGCGTTGATTCAGCTCGCGGAGTTAGGTTTTGCACAAGCCCTCCAACCCACGGCACCATAGGCTTCCCAAGTATAGATGCCACTTCAGAAGTATTCAGATCCAAGTAAATTTTTCGTAGAAATGCGTATCCGCAATCGATAATACTGTTTTTGATTTCTGCGGTCATGCTCTTGACGTCATTTTTTATGAGAAATTCGAAAAATCGCGCAAGAATGCGCGAAATAATATACCGATATGAGCAAATTTTATCCTAATTGTCAACACCGCAAATCGGAAGATAACTTGAGACTCAATTTGTCGAAGCGAATTAAGTAATTTCCGCTCCGGGTCACAAGCCAACACATCCCGACACACCTCCGCTCACCCCCGCCGCGCCGCCTCAATCGCCGCCACGTCGATCTTCGTCATCCCCATCATCGCCTCGAACGCCCGCTTGGCCTCGTCCCCACCGGCCGCCAGCACGTCGGTCAGCACGCGGGGCGTGATCTGCCAGGAGATGCCCCAGCGGTCCTTGCACCAGCCGCAGGCGCTCTCCTGGCCGCCGTTGCCGACGATGGCGGTCCAATAGCGGTCGGTCTCTTCCTGGTCGTCGGTGGCGATCTGGAACGAGAAGGCCTCGTTGTGCTTGAAGGCCGGGCCGCCGTTCAGGCCGAGGCAGGGGATGCCGGCGACGGTGAACTCCACCGTCAGGACGTCGCCCGCCTTGCCGGACGGATAGTCGGCGGGGGCGCGGTGGACGGCGTGCACGGCGCTGTCGGGGAAGGTCTCGGCGTAGAAGCGGGCGGCGGACTCGGCGTCCTTGTCGTACCAGAGGCAGATCGTGGTCTTGGCGACGGCCATGGCTTGTCCTTTCGCGCTGAAACCTTCCCGGCCCGACACCATACCCGTGTTCAATAGGGCTTCACCACCACCAGCGTGACGATGGCGATGACCCCAACGATCACCGCCAGCGGGGAGAAGCGCAGCAGCGGGGAGACCGGGCGGACACCCGATGCGGGATCCTGTTCGGCCAGCCGGCGCAGTCCGGCGGCGAGCTTGCCGTGCAGGGCGGACAGGGCGATGACGATGGCGACCTTCGCCACCAGCCACGGCTCGAAGCCCCAGCCGCCGACCACCACCAGCGTCGGCCCGAGAATCCAGGCGAGCCCCATCGCCGGGGAGGTCACGCGGCGGTCCCAGCGGGAGGCTGCGCGCAGGACGCGGGCCGGTCCCGGCTCGGCGGCGGTCGCGGGGTCCAGGGCGCTGATCAGGATGGCGGCGACGGACAGTCCCGCGATCCACACCGTCACCACGGCGACGTGCAGACCGATCAGCCAGATATACACAACGACCGCCCCTTCAGATGCCTCTTGCGGGCGTCAGGCGCCCACTTGCAGGATGATCTTACCGCGGCCGTGGCCGGAATCGAGCCGTTCATGCGCCTTTCCGACCTGCTCCAGCGGCAGGACTTCGTCGACGATCACCCTGGCCTGCCCGCGTTCGAACAGCGGCGCCATCTCGCGCAGGCGGGCGCCCTCGCGGGTCAGGAAGGTGCCGTAGAGGGTCTGGTTCTTCACATAGAGCGCGTCGAGGTCGCCGGTCGGCGGCAGGATGGTGGCGATGCAGCCGAAGGGGCGGGTCACATGGGTGCTCATCGGCACATTGCCGCCGGCGGTGTCGAAGGCGGCATCCACACCCGCCCCGCCCGCCTCGCGCAGGATCTGGTCCATCACGTCGGTGTCGCGGTAGTCGAGCGTCACGTCGGCGCCGAGGTCGCGCATCGCCTCGTGGTTGGCCTTGCTGGCGGTGGCGAGCACGCGGGCGCCGGCCGCCTTGGCGAACTGGATGGCGAAGCTGCCGACGCCGCCGGCCCCGCCATGGATCAGCACCGTCTCGCCCGGCCGCACCGCCAGACGACGGACGATGGCCTCCCACGCCGTGCCGCCGGCCAGCGGGATGCCCGCCGCCTCGACATGGCTGAGGCCCGACGGCTTGTGCGCGACGATGGACGCGGCGGCGGCGGTGTAGTCGGCATAGCTGCCGTTGGGATTGCCGAAGATCTCCGGCGTGTAGAACACCTCGTCGCCGGCCTTGAAGCCGGTCACGCCGGGGCCGACCTCCTCCACCACGCCCGACACGTCGTAGCCCAGCACCGCCGGGAAGGGGATGCCGGCCCAGCTGCCGGCCTGGCGGATCTTGGCGTCCACCGGGTTGGTGCCCGACGCCACCACCCGCACCAGCAACTCGCCCGGCCCGGCGACCGGGCGCGGCCGGTCCTGGAGTTCGAACACGTCGGGGCCGCCGAACCGCGAAATCACCATCGCACGCATGCCGTCATCCTCCGTTCCGGGCTTTGCACTGGAGCAGCAGCAACGTGGGACGCCGGCCCCCGCCTGTCCAGCGGGGGAGAGGGGCAGCGGCACCCGCCGGGGTGCTCCGATGGAGTGTCAGCCGATGCGGAACTCCTCGCGGTGGATCGCCGTCATCGGCAGCCCCTCCGGCCCGATGGCGCCGCGGTACATGCCGGAGCAGTTGAAGGGCAGCGCCACCCGGCCATCGCGGTCGATGGCGATCAGGCCGCCGGAGCCGCCGATCACGCCCAGCTCGTCCACCACGTCGCCGGCGGCGCGCTCCAGGCTCTGGCCGGCCCAGCGCATGCGGGCGTCGATCTCGTGGGCGGTGCAGCGGCGGATGAAATGCTCGCCGTGGCCGGTGGCGGAGACGGCGCAGGTGATGTTGTCGGCGAAGGTGCCGGCGCCGATCACCGGGCTGTCGCCGACGCGGCCCTTGGCCTTGGCGGTCATGCCGCCGGTGGAGGTCGCGGCGGCGAGGTTGCCGTCGCGGTCGCGGGCGACGGCGCCGACGGTGCCGTGGCGGCGCTGCTCATCCCCGTCGTCGGGGGCGCCGGAGCGGCGGCGCATCAGCTCGGCCTGGAGGGCGTCCCAGCGCGGTTGGGTGAAGAAATAGGTGGCTTCCTCCATCGCCAGACCCTGGCGGCGGCAGAGGTCCAGCGCGCCCTCGCCGATCAGCAGGACATGCTCGCTGTGCTCCATCACCGCGCGAGCGGCCAGGATGGGATTGCGCGGGCCGAACAGGCCGGCCACCGCACCGGCGGAGCGGTCGCGGCCGTCCATGATGGCGGCGTCCATCTCCTGCACGCCCTCGGCGGTGAAGACGGCGCCGCGGCCGGCGTTGAACAGCGGCTCGTCCTCCAGCGCCATGACGGCGGCTGTCACGGCATCCAGCGCGCTGCCGCCGTCGGCCAGCACCTCGTGCCCGGCGGCGAGCGCCCGGCGCAGGCCGGCGTGATAGCCCTCGGTCAGGGCCGGGGTCAGGGCGCTGCGCTTGATGGTGCCGGCGCCGCCGTGGATGGCAAGGGCGAAGGGCTGCGGGTGGGTGAAGGACATGGGTGCGGGTCTCAGCGCAGGGTGGCCGACATGGCCGACAGGGTGTTGATCCAGCCCAGTGCGGCAGCCATGCTGGCGGCCGGCAGGCGGATGGTGACGGGGTCGAGGCGGTCTGACACCGGGATCAGCGAGGCCAGATCGGCCAGCGCCGGGCTGTTCATCTCGATCTCCAACCGGTAGGGCGCGCCTTCGTTCTGGGGCGGAACGCGGAAGGGCGGGATGTCTGCTGCACGGCGGACGGCGCGGGTTGCCGCCGCGCGGATGCGGTCGCGGGCCACCGACGGCGCTACCGACCGGGCGGCACGCTGGCCGAGCGCCTGCTTGACCACCACGCGCTCGGAGTCCGGGAACAGCGGTTCCATCTCGGCGGCGAAGCGGTCGTCGCCGCTCAGCAGGATCACCGGCACGCCGATCTCCCCGGCATAGGCGCCGTAATTGCCGGCCTCCCCCAACTCCAGCCCGTTCACCCGGACGCGGCCGAAGGCGAAGCTGTTGGTGGTGTGGGCGAGGATGCCGTACTGGCGCGCCGAGGTGTGGAAGCCGACGCACATCACGCCCGCCGCGTCCGGCTCCAGCCCTGCGAACATGCCGATGGGCTTCGGGCGGCCGAGGATCAGCTCGGCGGCCGGGTGCAGCTCGTCGGGCAGCAGGTTGACCATCGGGCCGTGGCTGTCGTTGACCAGGATTTCGCTCGCCCCGGCTTCCAGCGCGCCTTCAATGGCGGCGTTGACCTCGGCGGTCATCAGGCGGCGGGCGCGCTCATACTCGGGGTTGCCCTGCGTCACCTGCTGCTGGGAGACGACGCCGGCCACCCCCTCGATGTCGGCGGAGATGTAGATCTTCACTCTGTGCTCCCGGAGGTCAGCAGATCGGGGGTGAGCGCGTCCGACAGGCAAGGCCGGGTGGCGCCGTCGCGGCCGACCACCGGCGTGGCGGCGGCCAGCGCGTCGAGAACGGCTTCCTGCGTCGCGTCGGCCATCGCCTCGAACAGGCTGTCGATGCGGCGTTCGGTCAGCATGCGCAGGGCCACGATGTCGGCCCGCTCGTCATGGTCGATGCGGTTGGCGGTGGTGAAGCCGAGCGCGATGTCGCCGCTGCCATGGCCCCAGAAGGATCCCACCCGCGCCAGCCCGACCCCGGCGCGGCGGATCACCCGGCGCAGCTGGCGGTGGTCGAGCGGCACGTCGGTGGCGGCGATGACGATGACGGAGCCCTTTTCCGGCGCGTCGTCCCTTTCCGGCACGGCGACCCGTCGGCCGTCTGGCAGGCGCAGTTCCCCCGGCCGGCCGAAATTCGCCAGGACCAGCACGCCCAGGTGATGGCGCGTGCCGTCCAGCTTGAGGCGGCGCGAGGAGGTGCCGATGCCGCTCTTGAAGCCGAAGCAGGACATGCCGCGCCCGGCGCCGACCGAGCCGACCGCGACCTCCGCACCGTCCGGTTCGGACAGCGCGGCGGCCAGGGCGGCGGCGGCGTGCGCCTCGGTCACCGCAAGCGCCTGGATGTCGTTGAGCGGACCGTCGTTGCACTCCATCACCACCGGATTGACCGTGGCGGTGGTGCGGCCGATGTCCGGATTGGCGGCGATGGCGTGGCGGACAAGCGCGGTGGACGCGGTGCCGACCGACAGGGTGTTGGTCAGCAGGATCGGCGTTTCCAGCGCGCCGAGTTCCTCCACCTGCATCAGGCCGACGCTCTTGCCGAAGCCGTTCAGCACCTCCGCCGCCGCGACGGGCTTGTCGCGGTAGAGGTTGCCGGCATGGGGCAGGATGGCGGTAACGCCGGTCTGGACGGCGCCCTCATCCAGCGTGACGTGGCCGACGCGCACTCCGGACACGTCGGTGATGGCGTTGCGCGGCCCCGGCGTCAGCCGGCCGCAGGCGAGCCCGAAGGCCCGCGCGCGCTTGCCGTCCTCAGCGGAGTTTCGGGTCGAGGGCATCGCGCAGTCCGTCGCCGAGCAGGTTGAAGGCCAGCACCGTCAGGAAGATGGCGAGGCCGGGATAGAAGGTGACGTGGCTGGCGACGCCGATGTAGCTGCGGCCGTCGGCCAGCATGGCGCCCCATTCCGGGCTGGGCGGCTGGGCGCCGAGGCCGATGAAGCTGAGGCTCGCCGCGGTCAGGATCGAGGTGCCGATGCGCATGGAGACATAGACGATCACGCTGGGCAGCGTGCCCGGCAGGATGTGGCGGACCATCAGCAGCCGGTCGCGCACGCCGATGGCGCGGGCGGCGTCGACATAGACCGCGCGCTTCAGCGACAGGGTGCTGCCGCGCACGAGGCGGGCGAAGACCGGCACGCTGAAGATCGCCACCGCATAGATGACGTTCTCAATGCCCGGCCCTAGGATGGCGACGATGCCGATGGCGAGCAGGATGCCGGGGAAGGCCAGCAGCACGTCGCAGACGCGCATGATGAGGCTGTCGATGAAGCCGCCGCGGAAACCGGCGATCAGCCCCAGCGCCACGCCGGCCGCCCCGCCCAGCAGCACCGACAGCAGACCGACCGACAGCGAAATGCGCGCGCCCCACAGGATGCGGCTGAAGATGTCGCGGCCATAGGCGTCGGTGCCGGCCCAATGGTCGGCCGACGGGCCTTCCAGGATGCGGTCGTAATCGAAGGCCGCCGGATCGAACGGCGCGATCCAGGGCGCCGCCGCCGCCGCCAGCGCCAGTGCTGCCAGGCAGATGCCGGCGGCCATGGCGGTGCGGTTGCGCCGGAACTTGCGCCAGAACTCGCGCAGCGGCGAACGGACGGCTTCGTGGGTTGCGGCGGCCACGCCGGTTGCGTCTGTCGTGGTCATGAGTAGCGAATCTCGGGGTTGGCGAGGGCGTACAGCACATCGACCAGCAGGTTGATGATGATGAACTCCAGCGAGAACAGCAGGATCTCGGCCTGGATGACGGTGTAGTCGCGGTAATTGACGCTATCCACCAGCAGCCGGCCCAGCCCCGGCCAGGAGAACACCGTCTCGACCACGATGGACCCGCCGAGCAGGAAGCCGAACTGCAAACCGACCATGGTGATGATCGGGATCAGCGCGTTGCGCAGCGTGTGCTTCCACACCACCAGCCGGGCCGGGACGCCCTTGGCCCGCGCGGTGCGGACGTAATCCTCGCGGGCGATCTCGATGAAGGCGGAGCGGGTGAAGCGCGCCATCACCGCGGCGACGCCGAGGCCGAGCGTCAGCGACGGCATGACGAAATGCTGCCACGTGCCATAGCCGCTGGTGGGCAACCAGCCGAGCTTGACCGAGAACAGGTCGATCATCAGCAGGCCGAGCCAGAAGGACGGGAAGGCGATGCCCGACACCGCCACCACCATGCCGACATGGTCCTGCCAGCGCCCGCGTTTGGTGGCCGACGCCACGCCGATCAGCAGCCCGGCCAGCGTCGCCCAGATCATGGCGACGACGGTGAGGTAGAGGGTCGGCATGAAGCGCTCGCCGATCTCCTGCGACACCGGCCGCTTGGATTTCATCGACCGCCCGAACTCGCCCTGCACCGCATTGCCGAGGAAACGACCATACTGCACCCACAGCGGCTTATCGAGGCCGAGATCCTGGCGCACCAGTTCGACGTCGCGCTGGGTCGCATCTGGCCCGGCAACCAGCCGCGCCGGATCGCCCGGCAGCAGATGGACGAAGCCGAAGACGAAGACGGAAATCACCAGCAGAACCGGCAGGATGCCGGCAAGACGGCCGACGAGATATTTCAGCATGGGGCAGAGGTCCTGGTGGAGGGCCTGGAGGTGCGGACGAAAAATCCCCTCTCCCCCCTGGGGAGAGGGTTAGGGTGAGGGGGCAGCACGGGCATCAGCCCGTGCCAGGGGATGGCGAAGTGGCAGTATGCCCCTTCGCGGCGCGCCCTGCGCGCCGGCCCCCTCACCCTCCCCACGCCTTCGGCGTGGGTCCCCTCCCTCTCCCCGGAGGAGAGAGGGCGATTTTTCACATCACTGCAGATCAGCCTCTTCCATCTGCAGGCCGCCGTCGGCGACGTAATAGAAGCCGGTCAGCTTCTTCGACTTGCCGGCCAGCAGGTTCTCGACGCCGAGGAAGATCCACGGCGCGTCCTTCCAGATCTGCTCCTGGGCGACGCGATAGGCCTCGGCGCGCTTGGCGGTGTCGGCGGTGGCGATGCCGGTCTCGATGGCGGCGTCGACCGTGTCGTTCTTGTAGTACGCCACGTTGAAGAACTTCGGCGGGAAGCCCTTGCCCCACAGCAGCGGGCGCAGGCCCCAGTCGGCGTCGCCGGTCGAGGCCGACCAGCCGCCATACTGCATCTGCACGGTGGCGTCCTCCGGCTTCTCTACGCCCCAGACTCGGGCGGTCTCGACGCCGGCTTCCAGCGGGGTGACGGTCAGCTTGACGCCGATCTGCGACAGCTGCTGCTGGACGAACTGCATGCCGCGGATGAAGTTGGTGCTGTTGCGGCCGAACATCTCGGCCTCGAAGCCGTTCGGATAGCCGGCTTCGGCCAGCAGCGCCTTCGCCTTGGCCAGATCGTAGGTGTACTGGTTCGGCTGGGTGACGTGGAAGCCGAGCTTCGGCGGGATCGCCGAATCCAGCGGGCCGGCGTAGCCGCGATAGACCACCTTCGCGTAGGCGTTCTTGTCGATGGCGTAGTTCAGCGCCTGACGGACGCGCGGGTCGTTGAACGGCTTCTTCATGGTGTTCATCGCCACATAGCGGGCGATGATCGACGGGGCGTCGATGACCTCCAGCTGGGTGTTGGCTTCCACCATCTTCACCATTTCGGGCGGCAGCGGATAGATGAACTGCGCCTCGTTGGTCTGGAGCATGGCGATGCGGCTGCCGTTCTCCGGCACGCTCTTCAGCGTGACGTGGTCGATCTTCGGCAGGCCCTGCTTCCAATACTTGTCGTTCTTCTCGACCTTCAGCGTATCCGCTTCCCAGCTGACGAACTTGTAGGGGCCGGTGCCGACCGGATGGCGGCCGATCTCCTTGCCATAGGTCTCCAGCGCCTTCGGGCTGTGGATCATGGCGCCGGGATGGGCGAGGTTGTTGTTCAGCGCGCCGAAGGGCTGCGACAGCTTCAGCTTGATGGTGTAGTCGTCGACCACCACCGTCTCGGCCAGCATCGCCAGCAGGCTCTGGCGCTTCAGCCGGTTGGCCGGGTTGGACAGGCGGTCGAAGTTGGTCTTCACCGCCTGGGCGTTGAAGGGCGAACCGTCATGGAAGGTGACGCCCTTGCGCAGGTGATAGGTGTATTCGGTGGCGGTGTCGTTGACCTCGAAGCTCTCGGCCAGCAGCGGGACCAGCTTCATGTCCTTGTCGAAGCCGAACAGGCCCTGCATCATCGTGCGGCTGGCCGACTGCGACAGGGTGTCGTTGATGTCGGCCGGGTCCAGCGTGGTGATGTTGTCGGGAATGCCGACGACCAAATCCTTTGCGGCGAAGGCCGGACCGGCCAGCGCGGTGCCGGCGAGCAGGCCGGCCAGGAGGGGAAGAGCAAAACGCTTCACGTGAGTACTCCCTGTTTTTTGGTTCAGAAATCGCCGCCCACGGACTTAAAAGTCCCCGCCTACGGCGTGGCGCGCGACGAAATGCTCATCGCCGACCGGCACCAGCGGCTGCACCACCGGCTCGTCGCCGAGGCTGCGGATCGGGCTGGGGATCTCGCCGGTCAGCAGCCGCAGGTCGCGGGTGCGGCGACTGGGATCGGCGATCGGCACCGCCGCCATCAGGCGGCGGGTGTAGGGATGCTGCGGATTCTCGAACACGGCGCGGCGGGGGCCGAGTTCGACGATCTGGCCGAGATACATCACCGCGACGCGGTGGCTGACCCGCTCCACCACCGCCATGTCGTGGCTGATGAACAGGTAGGACAGGCCGCGCTTGGCCTGCAGCTCCATCAGCAGATTGACGATCTGCGCCTGGATCGACACGTCGAGCGCCGCCACCGCCTCGTCGGCGATGATCAGCTTGGGATCGCAGGCGAGCGCGCGGGCGATGCAGATGCGCTGGCGCTGGCCGCCGGAGAACTCGTGCGGATAGCGGCGCGCATGTTCCGGCTTCAGGCCCACCTGGGTCAGCAGTTCGGCGACCCGCTCCTCGACGGCGCGGCGGCGCGACACGCCCGGCTTGGAGGTTGGCACGTAATCATGGACCAGCATCGGCTCGGCGACGCTGAAGCCGACGGTCATGCGCGGGTTCAGCGAGGCGAAGGGATCCTGGAAGATGTATTGGATCTTTTCCTTCAGCTTGGCCTGACCGTTCGAATCCAGCGTCGCGGTGTCGGTGCCGTCGAAGCGGATGGTGCCGGAGGTCGAGTGCTGCAGTCCCATGATGGTGCGGCCGGTGGTCGACTTGCCGCAGCCGGACTCGCCGACCAGCGCAAGCGTCTCGCCCGGACGGACGGCGAAGCTGACCTTCTCCACCGCATGCACGCGGGCCTTCAGCGAGCCGAAGATGCCCTTGCGCACGTCGAAGCGGGTGGTGAGGTCGCGCACCTCCAGCAGCGGGGCGTCGGTGGCGCGCACGGTGTCCTGCACCGGTGGCGGGGCCGGCGGCGCGGCCTCCGCCTTGGCATCGTCCACCACCAGCAGCGGAAAGCGGATCGGCAAATCCTGGCCGCGCAAGGCGCCCAGCTTCGGCACCGCCGACAGCAGCGCCTTGGTGTAGGGATGCTGCGGCGCCTGGAAGATGCGCTCGACCGTGCCCTCCTCCACCTTGCGGCCCCGCCACATCACCACCACGCGGTCGGCCACCTCCGCCACCACGCCCATGTCGTGGGTGATGAAGATGACGCCCATCCCCATCTCGTCCTGCAACAGGCGGATCAGCCGCAGGATCTGCGCCTGGATGGTGACGTCCAGCGCCGTGGTCGGCTCGTCGGCGATCAGCAGCGACGGTCGGCAGGACAGCGCCATGGCGATCATCACGCGCTGGCGCATGCCGCCCGACAGCTGGTGCGGGTGGCGGTCGAGCAGCCGGGCCGGTTCGGGAATGCGAACCTTCTCCAGCATGCGCAACGCCTCGGCCCGCGCCGCCTTGCGGTCCAGCCCCTGGTGCAGCATCACCGCCTCGGCGATCTGGTCGCCGATGGTGAAGACCGGGTTCAGCGACGTCATCGGCTCCTGGAACACCATGGCGATGTCGTTGCCGCGCATGTCGGTCAGCGCTTCGGCCGGCGGCGTCGCGAGATCGCGCTCCCGCCCGTCACGCCCCTTGAAGCGGATGCGACCGCCGACGATGCGCCCGCCGGCGTAATCGACCAGCCGCATCAGCGACAGCGAGGTCACCGACTTGCCGGAGCCGGACTCGCCGACGATGGCGACCGTCTCGCCCGGCGCCACGGTGAAGCTGACATCGTCGACCACGCGCACGGGACCATGCTCGCCGTCGAAGGCGACGCTGAGGCCCTCCACGGACAGCAGGGCCGGCGCGGTGTCGACCGCTTTCACGGCAGCGGCGCTGCTCATCGCCCCAGCCTCTCGGCGAACAGCGCGAAGACGCGGCGCCAGACCATGCCCGGCGCGCCGGTGCCGACCGGCTTGCCGTTCAGGCTGGTGACGGGGGTGATCTCCTTGGTGGTGCTGGCGATCCAGATCTCGTCGGCGGACTCCAGTTCGGCCGCCGGGATGTCGCGCTCCTCCAGCCGCAGGCCGGCCTCGGCGGCCAGCCGCAGGACGACGATGCGGGTGATGCCCTCCAGGATGCGGTTGTCCTTGACCGGCGTGGCGATGACGCCGTCCTTGACCACGAAGATGTTGGTGGCGGCGCCCTCGGTCACCATCCCGTCGCGCAGTTGCAGCGCGTCGACCACCCCGGCGTCGGTCGCCGCCTGCTGCGCCAGCACGCTGCCGAGCAGCGCCACCGTCTTCAGGTCGCAACGGCCCCAGCGGATGTCGGGGATGGTGATGGCGGCGACGCCCTGGTCGCGCCACGCCGCGGGCGGACGCTTCAGCGGGCTCGCCATGCCGAACACCGACGGGGTGACGCCGGCCGGGAAGGCGTGACCGCGGCTGGCGGCGGCGCCGCGGGTGACCTGCAGGTAAACGGTCAGGTCGCCGTCGATGCCGGACTCCGCCGCCAGCCGCTCCATGATGCCCAGCCAGTCGCCGGCCGACAGGGCGCAGTCAATGCGCAGTTCGGCCATGCCGCGTTGCAGGCGGGCGATGTGCGCCTCCGGTTCGAACAGGCGACCGTTGTAGGCGGCGGTCACCTCATAGAGGCCGTCGGCAAACAGGAAACCGCGGTCCAGCGGCGACACATGGACCTCGTCCAGCGGCAGGTAACGTCCGTTCCAATAGGAGATCGTCATCGCTTTTCGGCTTCTTTGTCGCGTGGAAGGGAAAGCCCGGCTCAGTCCGTCGGCTGCTTGCTTTTCGGCACGACGTGGAGATAGGGCAGGATGCGCTCGGCCATGTCGGCGGCCTGGTTGACGCTGTCGGGACCGGAGCGCGACAGCGCGGTGCCCAGCGCCACGATCAGCGCCATCAGCCCGGTGGGGGAGCTGTGGCGCACGCCATGGTCGGCCCCGGCCAGCAGGGTGACGTCGGCCAGCGGCACGATCGGGCTGTCCGGCGCGTCGGTCAGCGCGATGGCGCTCGCCCCGCGCTCCCGGCACAGCTGCAGATGTTCGATGGTCCGGCGCGAATAGCGCGGCGAGGTGATGGCGATCACCAGATCGCCGGGCTTCATCGTCATCAGCCGGCGGATGGTGCGCTCGGTGCCCGCGAACTCGATGGCTTCGTGGACATTGTCGACATAGGGCTCCAGCACGTCGGCCAGGAACAGGGCGAGATAGGCGCTGTCGCCCAACCCCAGCGCCACGACGCGGCCGGCCTCGCGGATCAGGCGGATCGCCGCCTCGCACTGCTCCGGCTGCAGCAGATCCATGGTGCGGGTGATGTTGCCGGCGTCGCTGGCCAGCGATTCGCGCATGATCTCGGCGTTCGAGGTGTCGCGCTGCACCGCCACGCGCAGCTTCTCCACCGGCGCGAAGGTTGATTCGAAGGCGCGCAGCAGATCCTCGCGGAACTCCGGATAGCCGTCATAGCCGAGGAAGCGGGCATAGCGGTTGACCGACGCGACGGAGACCTCCGCCGCCGCAGCCAGCTCGCCTATCTTCAGCGTCGCGGTGCGGAAGGGATAGGCCAGCGCCCAGGCGCCGACCTTGGCAAGGGCGGCCGGAAGCTGCTGCTGGCAGTTCTGCATGCGGATCAGCAGCGATCCCGTCTGAATGGGTGGCTCCATCCCCCGCTCCCCTTCGCAGCGTCAGCGCGGCCTCTATGTCGATAGAGTTACAGGATCGGTAAATTCCTGTAAATCCATTTTCACATAGTGGCGTATGCGGTGGGCCGGAGGCGCGCCGGTCAGGGATCTTGAACGGTTGCGGGATGGGAGCTGTTACCGCGACCTGTCGCGAAGGATCTGATCCGGCTGGTTCAGCCACTCCTCCAGCTTTTGCGGCCGGCCCACTCGGGACGGCGGCGAAGCTGGGTTGGGCTCCGCGGCCGACGGAACCTCGGCCGATTGCGGCGGGCGGTCCAGCGGGGCGCCGGCGCTGACTTTGCCGCCGGCGTCGATCCGCGCCTGATAGCGGTGACCGTCCGCGGTGACGAACTCGCCCGGTCCGGTCGGGCGGTTGCGGTGGAACTGGCCGACATATTTGTTTCCGCTGGGGAAGGTGAGCGTGCCGAAGCCGGTCCGGCGGTCGTCCTTCCACTCCCCCTCATAGACGCGCCCGTCGGGCCAGACATGGGTCGCCTGCCCCGAGACCAGACCGTCGCGGAAGTTCCCGTCGAGGCGGCGGCCGTCGCGCCAGGTGACGCGCGCCTGCCCTTCCAGCCGCCCGTCGACCAGCCTGCCCTCAACCTGCCCGTCATAGCGGCCGTCGTAGGACCAGCTCAGCACGCCGGGACCGTTCCCCCAGCCGTTCGGGCAGGCCCCGGACCAGCGGATGGTCTTGCGCCGGTCGGGATACTGGTCCCACACCTGGCAGTCGGATCCCTGAACCGTCACCGCCCGTTCCGCCAGGGCGGAGGCCGGCAGCATCGCCGACAGGACAGCCGCGAGACAGGGCGGCAGAAGGGCGGCACGGGCGGGCATGGACGCCACCTTTCGCGCGGGGGATGGGGCTGCACCCTCCAACCGCCCCGCCCGGATTCGGTTCCGGCACCGCCCTTTCGCAACGCCCCTAGCGTGTTCCTTATCGTTTGTTAACGATGTTTGCCGCAATCATCGCGCATTATCGGAATCGCGCATCATGAAGGGTAGCAATGGCTCAGAAGGTTCGTGAGGATTACCGGACCCTCACCGGCCCGGAAAAGGCCGCCATCATGATGCTCGCGCTCGGCGAGGAGCATGCCACCCGACTGTTCTCGCTGATGGACGACGAGGAGATCAAGGAACTGTCCCAGGTGATGGCGAACCTGGGCACGGTGTCGGCCAACCTGATCGAGCGCCTGTTCGTCGAGTTCGCCGAGCAGATGTCGTCGAGCGGCACCGTCGTCGGCTCCTTCGATTCGACCGAGCGGCTGCTGCTGAAGACCCTGCCGAAGGACAAGGTCGACCAGATCATGGAGGACATCCGTGGTCCGGCCGGCCGCACCATGTGGGACAAGCTGACCAACGTGAACGAGTCGGTGCTGTCCAACTATCTGAAGAACGAGTACCCGCAGACCGTTGCGGTGGTTCTGTCCAAGATCCGTTCCGACCATGCCGGCCGCGTGTTGGCGCAGTTGCCGGAAAGCTTCGCGATGGAAGTCATCATGCGCATGCTGCGCATGGAGGCGGTGCAGAAGGAGGTCCTGGACGACGTGGAGCGTACGCTGCGCACGGAGTTCATGACCAATCTCGCCCGCACCAGCCGGCGCGACAGCCACGAGATGCTGGCGGAGATCTTCAATGGGCTGGACCGCACCACCGAGCATCGCTTCATGGCGGCGCTGGAGGAACGCAACCGCGACAGCGCCGAGCGCATCAAGTCGCTGATGTTCACCTTCGAGGACCTGTCCAAGCTCGACCCGACCGGCGTCCAGACGATGCTGCGCACGGTGGACAAGCAGAAGCTCGGCACCGCGCTGAAGGGCGCGTCGGAGTCGCTGAAGGATCTGTTCTTCTCCAACATGTCCGAACGCGCCGCCAAGATCCTGCGCGAGGACATGGCCGCCATGGGTCCGGTGCGCGTCCGCGACGTGGACGAGGCGCAGATGTACATGGTCCAGCTCGCGAAGGATCTTGCCGCCCGCGGCGAGCTGGTCCTGGCCGAAGGCAGCGGCGAGAACGAGCTGATCTACTGACTGTCATCTACTGACCGGCATCTACTGACCGACTGGGGCTTTCTCGCCGATAAGCTGCGGACAGCGCTGAATTTTTCCGCCTCCTTCACAGGACGTTTGACGGATGGCGCGGAACGGTGAACCTTTGGATTCCGAGAAAGGGCGGGATCGGGGAAGCCACCGTTCCGGGACACAACCGTTTCAGGATTGCGGCTTCCGCTCCCGCCCGACCGGCCACAAGGCCGGCGGCTGCCGTTTCGGCCAACAATCAGGGAGCTTCCGAACATCATGACCGCTGACACGCTGCAATCCCGTCTCACCCGCCGGATCGCCGGTCCGGTGGTCGCCGGCCTGCTGGGTCTGGGCGTCGTCGCCGCCGGGCCGCTGGCCGCCGCGGCCGAGACCTGGGACATGCCGACCCCCTATCCGGACACGAACCTGCACACCGTCGTGGTAAAGCAGTTCGCCGACGACGTGAAGGCGGCCACCAACGGCAAGATCAACATCACCGTCCATACCAACGGCTCGCTGATCCGTCATCCGGAAATCAAGCGCGCGGTCCAGTCCGGTCAGGCCCAGCTGGGCGAGGTGCTGATCAGCTCCTGGGCGAACGAGGATCCGCTCTACGGTCTCGATTCCGTGCCCTTCCTCGCCACCGACTTCAAGGCGGCGCACAAGCTGTACGACGTCTCCAAGCCCTATCTGGAGAAGAAGCTGGAGCGCCAGCGCCTGAAGCTGCTCTATTCGATCCCGTGGCCGCCGCAGGGCCTGTATGTGAAGGACGAGATCCAGTCGGTCGAGGGGCTGAAGGGCCAGAAGTTCCGCGCCTACAACCCGGCCACCACCCGCATCGCCGAGCTGTCCGGCGCCATCCCGGTGAAGATCGAGGCGGCCGAGGTCGCGCAGGCCTTCGGCACCGGCATCGTCACCGCCATGATCACCTCGGCCGCCACCGGCGTCGACACCAAGGCCTGGGACTTCGTGAAGGTCTATTACGACGTCCAGGCCTGGCTGCCGCGCAACATGGTGTTCATCAACTCCGAAGTCTGGAAGGGCCTGGACGCCAACTCCCAGAAGGCGATCCAGGACGCCGCGGCGAAGGCCGAGGCCAAGGGCTGGTCGGAATGGGAGAAGAAGACGGCCGAGCTGAACAAGACCATGTCGGACAACGGCATGAAGGTTCTGCCGCCGTCGGACAAGCTGAAGGAAGGGCTGTCCGCCATCGGCAAGACGATGACCGAGGAATGGATCAAGGCCGCCGGCGCCGACGGCGAGGCGATCATCGCCGCCTATCGCAAGTAAAGCGCAGGGGACCCGGCCGGCCGCCAGCAGCAAGGGCCGGCCGGCCGGGCATCCCGCTTTCCGACGCCTGTTCCGCCCCCCGTCCGACAGACCGACCGCAGGAGGTGGTTGCGCCATGCGCACCGCACTGTCCATCCTTTACCGAACCGCCGAGATTCTGGGCGCGGTTTCGCTCGCCGCCATCGCCGTCCTGATCGTCACCCAGGTGGCGAGCCGTCTGTTCGACCGCATGGTGCCGGGCGCCGACGAGCTGGCGGGCTACTGCATGGCCGCGTCCTTCTTCCTGATGCTGGGGCCGGCGCTGCGCCGCGGCGCCCACATCCGCGTCGGCGTGCTGGTGGACCGGCTCCGCGGCGGCCCGCGCCGGGCGCTGGAGCTGCTGTGCCTGGGCTTCGCCACCGCGCTCAGCGCCTATTTCGCTTGGTACTGGGTGCGCATGACCTATGATTCCTATGATTTCGGCGATCTCAGCCAGGGCGTGCTGCCGATCCCGCTGTGGATCCCGCAGGCGCTGATGGCGGCGGGTCTGGTGGTGCTGGTCATCGCCCTGATCGACGACCTGCTGGCCGTGCTGCAGGGGCGCGACGCCTCCTACCAGCATGCCGGCATGCAGAGCGAGGGCTGAGCGATGGACGAGACGACCGCATCCATCGTCGTCGTGGTGACGATGTTCCTGATGCTGGGGGCCGGCGTCTGGGTGGCGCTGGCGCTGGCCGGCGTCGGCTTCGTCGCCATGGCGCTGTTCACCGCGCGACCGGTGGGCATGGTGATGGCGACCAACGTCTGGGGCGCCAGCACCTCCTGGACGCTGACGGCATTGCCGCTGTTCATCTGGATGGGCGAGATCCTGTTCCGCACCCGCATCTCGTCCGACATGTTCAAGGGGCTGGCGCCCTGGACCGGCTGGCTGCCCGGCCGGCTGATGCATGTGAACATCGTCGGCTGCTCGATCTTCGCCGCGGTGTCCGGCTCCTCGGCCGCCACCGCCGCCACCATCGGCCGGATGACGATCCCGGAGCTGAACCGGCGTGGCTACGACCCGCTGATGACCATCGGCTCGCTGGCCGGGGCCGGCACGCTGGGGCTGCTGATCCCGCCGTCGATCATCATGATCGTCTATGGCGTGGCCGCCGACGTGTCGATCGCCCGGCTGTTCATCGCCGGCGTCATTCCCGGCATCGTGCTGACCGGCCTGTTCATGGCCTATGTCGGCAGCTGGTCGCTGCTGAACCCCGGCCGGGTGCCGCCGCCGGAAGCCTCGCAGAGCTTCGCAGAGAAGATCCGCGACACCGGCGCGCTGATCCCGGTCGTGCTGCTGATCGCCGCCGTCCTGGGCTCCATCTATGTCGGCATCGCCACCCCGACGGAGGCGGCGGGCATCGGCGTGCTGGGGTCCCTGGTGCTGGCGCTCGTCACCGGCACGCTGAGCTGGGCGACCTTCCGCGACAGCCTGTTCGGCGCCGCCCACACCTCCTGCATGATCGGCTTCATCCTGGCGGGCGCCGCCTTCCTGACGGTGGCGATGGGCTATACCGGCATCCCGCGCCTGCTGGCGGAATGGATCATCTCGCTGCAGCTGTCGCCGGCGGCGCTGCTGGTGGCGCTGACGCTCTTCTTCATCGTGATGGGCTGCTTCCTCGACGGCATTTCCATGGTGGTGCTGACCACCTCGGTCATCCTGCCGATGGTGCAGCAGGCGGGGATCGACCTTCTGTGGTTCGGCATCTACATCATCATCGTGGTGGAGATGGCGCAGATCACCCCGCCGGTGGGCTTCAACCTGTTCGTGCTGCAGTCGATGACCGGCAAGAGCATCTTCACCATCGGCAAGGCCAGCATGCCCTTCTTCCTGCTGATGGTGCTGATGGTCGTCCTGCTCTGGGTATTCCCGGGTCTGGTGACCTGGCTGCCGTCCAAGATGATCGGGTGAGGGATGATCGGGTGAGGAGCGACAGCGTGAACGTCCGCTTCACCAGCGCCGGCGACACCGCCTTCAACGTCGAGTTCGGCGAGGCCATCGACCGGGCGACCAACGCCCGCGTCATGGCCCTGCACGCCCGGCTGAAGGCCGCCCCGCCGCCGGGACTGGTGGAGACGGTGCCGACCTTCCGCTCGCTGCTGGTGGTCTATAATCCCGTCGCGACCGGCCGGCGCGAGATGCAGGCGGCGGTCGAGGCGGCGCTGGCCGGCAGCGCCGCCGCCCCGGCGGAAGGCCGGCTGTGGCGCCTGCCCGTCTGCTACGACCCAGACCTCGGCCCCGATCTGGCGGAACTGTGCGAGACGCTGGGCCTGACGGCGGAGCAGGTGGCGGCGCTGCACGGATCGGTCGAGTATTTCGTCTATATGCTGGGCTTCATGCCGGGCTTCGGCTACATGGGCGACCTGCCGGCCGAGCTGGAACGGCCGCGCCGGACGGAGCCGCGGGTACGGGTGCCGGCCGGCTCCGTCGCCATCGCCGGCCGGCTGACCACCGTCTATCCCTGGGAAAGCCCCGGCGGCTGGCACCTGATCGGCCGCTGCCCGGTGCCGCTCTATGACGGCACGCGGCCCGACCCGGTGCTGCTGGCGGCCGGCGACCGGGTGCGTTTCGAGGCGGTCGACCGCGCGGCCTTCGACAGTATCGCCGAGGCGGCAAACGCCGGAAACTTCGACCCCGCAAGTCTGAGGGCCGCGTGATGAGCGGCTTTCTCACTGTCATCCGCCCCTGCCCCTTCACCACCGTCCAGGATCTGGGCCGCTTCGGCTATCAGGAGCTGGGCATGCCGGTTGCCGGCGCGCTCGACCCGCTGGCGCTGCGGCTGGCCAATGCGCTGGTCGGCAATCCGCAGGGCATGGCTGGACTGGAGATCGCCCTGCTCGGCCCCGCCCTGCGGGTGGATGCACCCGCCGTCCGCATCGCCGCCGTCGGCCCGCTGGCGCTGACGCTGGAGCGCGAGGGCGACGCCCCGCAACCGCTGCCCCCGCACCGCAGCCACACGCTACGGCAGGGCGACGTGCTGCGGCTGGGCGCGGTGGATGGCGCCTCCGTCGCCTATGTGGCGGTGGCCGGCGGTTTCGCGCTGGCGCCGGTGATGGGCAGCCTGTCCACCTACGTGCGCGCCGGCATCGGCCCGCTCGGCGGCCGGCCGCTGGCTGAGGGCGACCGGTTGCCGCTGGCGCGCGACAGCGTCCCGGACGGTTCGGATGTCGAACTGCCGCAGCCGCCGGATTACGGCGCCGGCCCGCTGCACATCGTGCTTGGGCCGCAGGAGGACCGCTTCACCGAAGCCGCAATCGGCACCTTCCTGTCGGCCACCTACCGCGTCGGCAAGCAGGCCGACCGCATGGGCCTGCGGCTGGAGGGGCCGGCGCTGGCCCATCGCGGCAGCGCCGACATCCCGTCCGACGGGCTGGTCACCGGCTCCATCCAGGTGCCGGGCAACGGACAGCCGATCCTGCTGCTGAACGATCACCAGACCGCCGGCGGCTATGCCAAGATCGCCACGGTGGTCTCCGCCGACTTGGCCCGCGCCGGCCGCCTGCGCCCCGGCGACAGCCTGTCCTTCCAGGCCGTCACCGTGGAGGAAGCGGAAGCGATCCGCCGCCGCCAGGAACAGGCGATCGCCGGCTGGATCCGCGCCATCCGCCCGGTGCGCCCCACCGGCGGCATCGACCTTGAGGCACTCTATGCGGAGAACCTGATCTCCGGCACCGTCGACATCGTGAACGGCGGCAGCGACATTCCCATGCTGTGATGCCCCCTGCTGCGACCGACACCCGCCGGGGACGGCTCAGACACCGACGATCAGCAAGCCGCCGCTGGGCAGGGTGAAGGGCTGCGAGCTGGCGAGTTCCCTCACCACGCCGCTGTCCACATCCAGGCGGAACAGGGCGCCGGCCTGGCTGGAGTCCGTCGCGCTGAAATACAGCTGGTCGCCGACCGCATCCACGCTGGTGGGCTGCGTCCAGGCCGTGCGGTGGGCTTTGTCGGTGACCATCCGCGTGCCGGCCTCGGTGCCGTCGGTTCTCCACAGGGCGGTGCCATGCACGCCGTCATCCGCGGTGAAGAACAGCCTGTGATCGGCGACGGTCAGATTTCCGATGGCGGCGCTGGCGCTGCCGGGCGCGATGTCCTTGACCATGTGCGTTCCCTGCTCCGTCCCGTCCGAGATCCAGAGTTCGTAGCCGCTCTGCTCGGTGCGGGTGTTGAAGACGACCTTGTCGTTGACGGCAAGGAACTGATTGGGACCGGAAAGACCAGCTGATGGGAACGGCTTGACCAGGACCGTGCCCTTGGGTGTACCGTCGCTCTTCCACAGATCGTTGCCACTGTTGAAGAACAGCGTATCTCCCGCGGCGACCAGATACTGCATGCGCCCGATCCTCACATTCTCACCAAGTCCTTCGCGCAGCTTGACGGTGCCCTCCTCCGTCCCGTCGGTCACCCACAACTGGCTGTAGGAGCCGGTGCCGTCCCACGCCGTCAGGAACAGCCGGTCGTCGACCGCCGTGAAATGGTTGGGAAAAATCGGCAACGGGACCGGGATCGGCGGATCGACCGCTCCGGGATAGAAGTCCTTCACCAGCACGGTTCCGGCCGCCGTTCCATCCGACCGCCACAGCGCGTTGCCGTGCTCGCTGTCGGTGGCGGAGAAAAACAGCTCGTCCCCCACCGCCGTCAGATTATCCGGAGGGCGACCGGCCCGCGTGTCGCCGATGTCCTTGACCATGTGCGTCCCGGCGGCGGTGCCGTCGCTGACCCACAACTCTGCCCCGTGCCGGCCGTCGTCGGCCCGGAAGAACAGCTTGCCGTCCGCAACGGTCAGCGCCGTCGGCGACGAGCCCGTCGCCCCCGGATTGATGTCGGCCAGCATGTGCGTCCCGCCCGGCGTTCCGTCGGTCGTCCACACTTCGCGGCCATGCACGCCGTCATCTGCGCTGAAATACGCACGCCGGCCCATTTGAACCAAACCCTGCGGGTCCGACGAAACCGCGCCAGGAGCGATGTCCCGCACAAGGAAGGTCCGGCGCCCGTCCGTTCCCCACAGCTCGTCGCCATGACCGGTGTCCGTCGCCGCGAAGACGGCATTGGCCCTGGCATGGCTGGTCTTCAGCCGCAGATTGTCGGCAGTCAGGTCATCCCGCGACAGCCCCATCAGCTTGACCCCGTCGCGCGCCCCGAAATCGAGGGCCAGCCCGTCGCGATCCTGATGGGAGTGGGCCAGCACATCCTCAAGGCTGCCGATCCCGCCCCAGCCCCGCAGGTCCAGCACGTCGCCGCCCGCACCAGCCTGGAAATCGCCGATGCAATCCCAACCGTCACCGGGTCCGAGAATGAAGCTGTCGCTGCCGCCACCGCCTTCCATGTAGTCGTTGCCGTGATTGCCGACGATCGTGTCGTTCCCCTTGCCGCCGAACAACAGATTGCGATGCGCGCTGCCCGCTATCCGCCGGCCGGACGCGCCATGATCCCGCGCCTGATCCCACGCCATGACCGCATCCTCCCCGATGGCGCCGACGCGAATGGCATCGGCAGGGTGTCTATATTATACGGACCTCATATGTGATTTTCCGCATGTGCAGACAGCCAGTGATCCATCGCGCAGTGACGCTACTCCGGTTCAGCCCGGGGCATCCTGGTATCGTCCGAACGAAAGTACGACAGCGGCTTCACTCAGCAGCCGGCGCCGGCTCCTTCACACAGCTTTCCCGATGGCGGCAGACCCGGTCCCGGCCGCCCTGCTTGGCGCGGTAGAGCGCCATGTCGGCCGCCTTGATCATGGCGTCGGCCCCGACGATTTCGGGGCTCAGGGTCGAGAGGCCGATGCTGACGGTCACATGCAGGGCCGCACCGTCCTGCGGGATGCTCATGTCGCGGACGGCGCAGCACAGGCGTTCGGCGAGCAGGAAGGCCCCGTCGCCCGGCGCGTTGGGCAGCAGGATGGCGAACTCCTCGCCGCCGAAACGGGCGACGAGGTCGCTCTGCCGCACGCTGCGCTGGAACAGACGGCTGAGCGCCACCAGCACGGCGTCGCCGGCATCGTGCCCATGGCTGTCGTTGACTTCCTTGAAATGATCGATGTCGAGCATCAGGAGCGATACCGGCGTATCGTGACGCAGCGCGCCGGCAACGGCCCGGTCAATCGATGTGAAGAAGGCCCGGCGGTTCGCCAGCCCGGTCAGCGGATCGCTCAAGGCCGCATTGCGCAGCATATGCTCGGTGTCGACGCGGCGGCGCTCGCGCGCCAGCATCGTGCCCAGCAGCAGGATGCCCGCTGCCGTCAGCAGCGCGATGGGAATCCCACCATCGATGAAGACCGGGATCGCGATTTCCCAAGGCAGGACGAAGATGCTGAGGGAATGGAAGGACGCAATCGGGCCGAGGATGAGCAGCGGTCTGGTGTTCCGCCACTCCGCGGCCGGCACCAGCCGCAGCAGCAGCAGACCGACGGAACCAGCCAGCAGGATCCCGAGCACCCCCGGAAGCGTCCCGGCGCCGCCGACTGCGACGCGGGCCGCCGACACGATCCCCGCGGCCAGCACGGCAACCAGCGCTCCACCGAAGGGAGCGGCCAGCGCGACCGGCACCGCCTTCACATCCAGATAGACGCCGGGGAGAATGGAAACCGACTGCAGCATGGCGGCCACTCCGCCGATGCCGAACAGCAGCCCCAGGCAAAGCTGCCGAGTCCGAGGCCGCTCATCCAAGCGGTACAGGATCGTCCCGTAGACGAGTGTCATCAGCGCCAGCAGCCCGACACCGCCCGCGAGGGCCGTTACGATCGTCGCCGTAGCGCTGGGTTCCTCCACCTGCCGCTCCCCTTCGAACTGTCGGGTTGCCGACTTTCAGGCATCTACCTTCGTGTGATTATTCTAATATGCTTAGTGCGAACATCCTAGTGCGATGCGCAGAGGTTTGTCGCAAATGCGGCGCATTGTTCGGAACATTGCCGGACCGGAACCGGCTTTCGGGCGCCAACACGCCGACGACGGCCGGGAGAGCGGCCCCTATGGCGCGAAAACAGGCATCTCGCGGCCTGTCAGTTTCCGCCATCACCGGCGGGACACAACGACTCACTCCGTCCACCGGCGGGAACCGCCGTCGCCGGGCGGAAACCCGGATCGAACGCTTCTGCCGGAATGGGCCGGCCGAGGAAAGCCCCCTGCGCGAAGCCGCAGCAGACCTCCTCGGCCAGGACCTGCTGCTCTCCCGTCTCGACCCCTTCGGCGATCACCGTCAGGTTCATGCTGTGGGCCAGCGCCACGATGGCGCGCACAGTCCCCTGGTTGGCGGGGTTGCGGATCATGTCCGACAGGATGCCCTGGTCGATCTTCAGGAACTCCACCGGAAGCCGCCGCAGATGGCCGAGCGACGCATAGCCGGTGCCGAATCCGCTGACGGAGAAGGTGACGCCCAGTGTCCGCAGGGCCTGCATGGTCCGCGTCATCTCCGCCGAAGGCGCCAGCACGGCGGCCTCCGGCAATTCAAGGATCAGCCGGTCCGGCGACGCTCCATGACGGGCGAGGCAGCCGGCGACCTGATCGCCGAATCCGGAATGCTTGAGCTGCAGGGTGGACACCGGCACGGTCAGCCGCAGCTCGGCGGCGCCGTGGTCGCGCCAGCCCGCCAGTTGCCGGCAGCCGACATCGAGCAACCATGTGCCAATCTGCAGAATCAGCCCGTTCGCCTCGGCCAGATGCAGGAAGTCGGCGGGGGGCAGCAGTCTGCGGTCGGGATGGTTCCAGCGCACCTCCGCCTGCGCGCCGGCCAACCGGCCACTGCCGACTTCAATCACCGGCTGGAGGAACAGCACCAGCTGGCCCTTGGCCACGGCATCATGCAGCTGGTTTTCCATCCGCATATGGTCGAGCGCGTCGGCGTCCATCGCCGGATCGTAGAAGGTCCAGTTGGCCGTCCCCTGCCGCTTGGCCTGATACATGGCGACATCGGCGTTCTTCACCAGCAGTTCGGGGTCGGTCCCCTGCTCCGGCGCGAAGGTGACGCCGATGCTGGCCGAGATGTGCAGCGTCTGGCCGGCGATGTGGAAGGGCTCGCCCAGGCTTTCGAGCAGGCGGCGGGCCACCGTTTCGGCCTCCACCCGGTCGCCGATCTGCGACAGGATGACGGTGAACTCGTCGCCGCCGATCCGGGCGATGGTCTCCGACCCGCGGACGCAAGCCGCCATCCGCTGCGCCGCTTCGCGAAGCAGGACATCGCCGGTCTGGTGGCCCAGCGTGTCGTTGACCCATTTGAAGCGGTTCAGGTCGATGAACAGCAGCGCCATGCAGGTCCGGTCGCGCGTCGCCCGCCGCAGCGCATGGCGCAGCCTGTCATAGAACAGCGGCCGGTTGGGAAGCCCGGTCAGCGCATCGTAATTGGCCTGATGGCGGATCGTCTCCTCCGCCCGGCTGCGCGCGGTGACGTCCTGGATGGCGGTGATCAGCCCCAGCACGAGGCCGTCGGCGTCATGGAAGGGCTCCCCGACCTCCTGAAGGTGCAGATGGTCGCCGTCGGGCCGGGCAACGCGGTATTCGATGTCGAACCGTGCGTTCTCGGCCCAGGCCCGTCGGTAGACGTCCTGCACGTCCGGCCGCTGTTCCGGCACCACCCGGTCGAGAAGCCGCCCGACGGTGAGCCGTTCGGCCCCACCGCCCGGACCGCCCAGTTCCAGGTCGACCGGTTCCAGACCGACCAGTTCACGGAAATTGGCCGAGACCTCCAGCAGGTCTTCGGGCAGATGGACGGTGTAGGCCAGCTTTGCGACCCGCTGCGCCTGGGCCAGCCGCGCTTCGCTGAGGCGCAGCGGTTCCTGCCGCTTCAACCGTTGCAGCACGCGCTGGAACAGGAACAGCAGGGCCAGCAGCGCCAGCGCAAAGCCGCCGGCATAGGGCGCCGTTTCGCGGACCAACGTGCGGCCCGGCTGTTCCGGCGTCCAGGTCAGCACGCCGAATTGCTGCCCGGCGATGCTCTCCAGCGGCAGGCGGACGACATCCGCCGGGGCAGGCTCGTCTGCCGCGGCCACGCGCAGATCCGCGATCCGGCGCGAGCTAGCCAGCTTCGCCAGTTCCGAGTCGAGCTTGGTCATGAAGACCTGGACCGGCCGGTCGGGATTCGGCGGCAGGGGATCATGCCCATGTTCGTATTCGATCACCCGCGCACCGAAGACGAAGGGGATCTGCCCGATATGAACGATACCGCTGACCGGCTTTCCGGTGGCACGCGCCGCCACCAACACCGTCCGCAAATCGGCCGTCTCGCGAGCCGCCGCATCCATGTCGTCGCGCAGGGCTCCGTCCTTCGACGCATAGATCAGCCCATCACGGCCATTCCAGGCATAGGAGCGGTCGAGCCCCCACAGCCGCTCCGCATAGGGGCCGACATTGGCGTTGGCCCAGACGGGGTCATAGTCGACGATCAGATGGTCGACGGCGTCGTTCCACAGGCTGTATTCCTCGGCCTTCTTTCCCATCGCGGCGCTGAGGTCCGCGACGGCATCGGCGATCTCGTCCTTCGTCCGCTCCGCCGTGGCCATATCGATCCGCCGGGCCGTCTCCAGCGCCATGAACAGCACGAACGCGATGGTCAGAACAACCATAGCGGCAAAAAGCAGGCCGGCCATGTTGAGGCGACGGGCATCGCCTGTGGCATGATCGAAGTTTCCTGGAGTGCGTGCGGAGATCATCGCGACGGTTACCAAATTCCGGACAGTGCAATTATTCTGCTCTGACCTCCGTTAATTTTCCGCTTATGAGAACAGTTCGCAGCGCAAGCGTATCAATCTTTCCGCGTACCCGTGGCGCCCCGGCACGGCATGCGGCCAGTCCTTTGGTAGACTTGCGCCAAGCTGGAGGATTGGCAACTCCCGATGGTCCCGATGATGGCAGGCGGCCCTGATGCGCCGCAGGATTGATGCGCCGACACGACCGAGAGACGTCAGTGGGAAGACGGCGACCATTACCGGGCGCCATAACCGCGCGTGGACACGCGGAACCGCGCCGGACATTCGGAGCGTCGTAACGAGGAATTCAAATTGTGGTTCGTTATGGAGCAGGCGAACCCGGCGACCACTACAGGGGCGGTGCTCACGCGGGTATTCTTAAAGGTCGCTTATCCGGGGATTCCAGCGACTTGGCGCCTGCCAAGCAAGGTGGCGGAGGGGATGGGATTCGAACCCACGATAGGGCTTTAAACCCTATGACGGTTTAGCAAACCCAAATCCGCCGCTACCGCACCCCACAAAAAAGCATGAAAACGCTGAGTTTCCAAGACCTTCGGCCGGCGCAGTGCCCGCATTGCGCGAGAACGGAAGCGGTTCGCGAGGGCACGAGAGTCGGCACAGTTCACCTACTATCTCGTTCCGTACATGTTCACTTCCGCGCAGCGGCTTGTCCTTCATCACGGCCAAACGAACTGCCCATTCGATAACTGACAACTGCAGCGGCCATGATGATCAACGGCTGCGGCGACACTGCAGTTCTCATCAGGCTACTGCCGTGCGAGGTGTTGCCCGGCTGACGCACGTCGAGTCCGGGGCGGGCGAGCAGGGCCCTGCATAACCAGATATGTACTCTTGGTTGTGACATCGCTGCTCAGCGCTGCAAAAACGACTCGCAGCATCTATGCGTCTCGGCATATGCTTCATCATACTTTCGATGGAGACAGTCATGCTTAGGCCCCACGCCGACGTTGCTGCTGTTTGTGCCGTGCACACCGTCCGACGCCTAAGCCGAGAGTGTCACGATTTGGCCGCTCGTGAATACCTGATCCGGGTAGAGCGTCGGCTCATGGAAATGGTCCTGGAAGATTTGCCGTCGACGATCCACTAACCCCATCACCCCCATAGTGGCATTTCCTTCGCTGCCTCCGGCCGAGCCTGACCACCCGATCGCTGGTCAGCGCCATGTCCCATCGCGCTCAGGGGCCGTTCGGTCAGGCTTGGCCGGCTGTAGTTTCGCCACCGGTCAACAGCCCGCCGTCGCAAGTCATCACATTTGGCTGCAATTTCGGGCCTCTCTATACCCATATTGGTTAGCCTATATGTTGTATTCCACCCTGACGAAGGCTTGCGTGTCGGGCTGAATGTCTCCGGGCGGAGTTGTTAAAACCCCCAAGGCGCGAGTATCCCATGACCCTTCCGACGCCGACCTGCCTGCTCCGCGGCACCCGTGTTAGCTCCCCGCTCGGGGACGTGCCCGTTGAAACCTTGAGGATCGGCGACTTGATCCAGTCGTCGGTGACGGGAGAGTTCCGTTCGATCCGCTGGATCGGCCGGCGCCTGCTGGACGGCTCCTCCTTTGATGCCGAGCAGCGCAAAGTCCACCTGCCGGTCCGGATCGCCCGCGGCGCTATCGCCCAGGAGTTGCCGACCCGCGACCTTTACATCTCCCCCGGCCACGCGCTGCTGATCGGCGAGTATGGTGTCTCGGCCCGCCTGCTGATCAACGGCTCGTCGATCCGGCAGGTCGATGCGATGGAGGAGATCGAGTATTTCCACATCGAACTCGACAGCCATGACGGCATGTATGCCGAGGGGCTGCCTGTCGAGACCTATCTCGAAGCCGATAACCGCCAAGCCTACGACAATGCCGCCGAGTACGAGGCGCTGTATCCCGGAGACGATCCGCGCGTTCAGGAGCCCTGCGTGAAGATCGACATTCCGCTGGCTGCGCTGGAGCGGATCCGCACCAATGTGAACGAGCGCGCCGCGCAGATCGAACTGGTCGAGACGGCTTGAGGCCACTTCGACGGTAGTTGTCGAATTGACATGGCAGGGGCCGTCCCTCGAGGCGGTCCCTGCCGTTTCAGCGCTGGTTCACCGCGCCACTCCTTTCGCCTTCTCATAGCTCCGGTAGGCGCCCAGTCCGAGCATCGGCACCAGCAGGCCCATGAGGGTGTTCGTATCGATTTCGGGCATGGGCGTACCGGGCGACCACATCGACAGCGCCCAACCCATCAGCGGATAGCCGACCGTCTGAACCAGCAGGCCCAGCACGCAGACCCAGCCGGCGGCCGGGCGCCAGCCGGAGACGAACAGGTTCGGGTTGGTGGCCTCCGCCGCGTTGACGGCGAGCTGCGCCGAGTCACCAGCCTGGAGCATGGCGACCAATTGGGCATTCGCCGCAGCGGTGGCTTTCGCCTTGGCGTCCGGATCGGGGATCTTGTCGATCAGGTCGGCAATGACAGGCGTCAGGGCGGTGATGAGCGGGATGGCTACAGCCATGGGTGCCTCCTTTCGGGCATGAAAAAGCCCGCGGCCGGGATGGCGCGGGCGGGATGTCGTGATAGGTTGGTGATCTGCGAAGCGGTTCGGCCGTTCAGTGGCGGGGGAGCATCTGCTCAGCACGTTCACGTCGCAGACCGTGACCGCCGGA
>CBFGPE010000045.1:0-43743 GCA_965650625.1 uncultured Azospirillum sp.
CCCGGCCCCGGACCCGCCGCCGAGAAGCGGCCCTGCCCTGTCGATCCGCGACCGCGGTGCCATCGGCGACGGGCGCAGCCATCCTCTGTCGGAACGTTACAGAAGCCTGGATGCGGCTCGGCGCACCCATCCGCATGTCCGCTCCCTGGACCAGGAATGCGATTGGGCGGCTCTGCAAGGCGCCGTTCTGGAACTGGCGCGCAGCGGACAGGGCGGGACGGTGATGGTGCCGCCCGGCGATTACCGGCTCGATGGCGAGATCGTCCTGCCCAACCTTGACCGCTATGACGACGCCTTCAACGAGGTGGAGATCGTCGGCGCCGGCATGCGCGCCTCGCTGCTGTCCTGGCCGGAGGATCTGGGTCCGGGACGCTTCGCCATCCGGGCCGGCAGCCGGCAAGGCGTGCGTGACGACAACAAGGGCTATCAGCGCAGCCGCGTCGCGCACATCAGCCTGCGCGGGCCGAAGCCCGGCAACCGGCCGGGCGATCCGCCGCCGGGCATGGACGGGCTGGCGCTAACCTCCCGCTTTTTGCTGGAACGGGTCGGGGTGTTCGGCTTCCGCGCCGGGGTGGATGTCTGGCGCGACCATTCCTCACTGATTTCCTGCCAGCTGACCAAGAACCACATCGGTGCCTATTGGTCGGCGGGGACCGACAGCTTCGGCGATCATCTGTTTCTCGACACCGATTTCGCCGGCAACACGCTGGCCTCCATCGCCGTGTCGCCGGAGAACGGCATCGACCATTCCAGCTTCATCTCCTGCCATTTCGGCTTCTCGCCCTACGCGATCCTGGCGGAGGACGGGCCGGCGAAACGGACCTTCTTGTCCAACAACAAGTTCCTGGACTGCGCCTTCGAAGCCTGCGGCAACGGCTGGTTCCAGGGGTCGATGGCGGAGATGTACGGCAATGTCCTGATCGGCTGCAGCGGATCGCTGCTGCCGGCCTATCGCTTGGCGAAGCGACCAGTCACCGGCCTGATCGTGGTGCGGGCGCTGGAGCGCAACGAATTTACCGGCGGCAGCGCCAGCTTCGGCGACGGCACCAACGACCGCGCCGCCGACATCGAGACCGCCGCCATCGTCGCCGCCTCCGCCGTCGGCAACCGGTTCGACGATGCCGAGCGGCTGATCCGCCTCGGCCGCGACGGCTTCGCCCCGGCTCTCGCCATCTCCGGCACCTGCCGCGCCAACCGGTTCGAGGCGCTGGATTGCTCCGGCGAGTTCCGCAAGGTCGGCGCCGGCGGGGTCGATGCCGGCAATCTGGTGCAGCGCGACTATGACCGGGTGCGCCGGCTGGAGCCCGACCGCCCGGCCGACGGCGTCGCCCTGACCACGGCTGCCGCCGGCGGCATCGTTCCCGTCGCGACCAGTGGAACCGTGCCGGTCGGCAAGACCCGCGCCGCCATCCGCATGGGCACCGTCCTGCGCCCCGGCAGCGGCACCCCCCAGCGTGTCGATCCCACCCCCGGACCGGCGGCGCCGGTCGGCATCGCGGCGACGGATGCGGCGGCCGGAACCGACAGCGTGGTCATGGAGCTGAGGCTGGAGTTGCGGTAAGGGGGGCAGGTCAGGAGGGCGACCCGGCCAACAGCCGCCGCCCGTCCACCGTCTGATCCGCCGGACTCGGTTCTTCCAGCAGATCGGCATATTGTCCGGCCGTCACCGACCAATCCTGGCTTTCCGCGATGCGGCGGCCGGCCTCGCCCATCCGGCGGCGCAGCGACGGATCCGCAGCAAGGTTGTGCATCGCCCGCACCAGTTCGGCGTGGTCGTCCGGGTCGTCCAGCAGGATGGCGGCCCCATCCTCCAGCAGACGGCCGGCGCCGGCCAGCCGGGTGGTGACCACCGGCAGACCGCTGGCCGCCGCCTCCAGCAGGACGAGCCCGAAGGGTTCATAGCGGGTCGGGAAGACGAACAAGTCGGCCGCCCGCATCAGCGCCGCCACGTCGCGCCGGTGGCCGAGGAAGCGGACCCGATCCTCCACCCCCAGCGCCCTCGCCATCGCCGGGAATGGGCCGCCCCGCTCGTCGCCGACCACCGCCAGCGCCAGATCGGGCACCTCGGCCAGCGCGTGCAGCACCCCATCCAGATTCTTGCGGTCGCTGCGTGCGTCGCCGACGAACAGCGCCACCGGACGGCCAGGCGGCAGGCCGAACAGCATCGGATTGGGCGTACCCGGACGAAACTCCCGGACATCGACGCCGTTGTCGATCACCCGCAGCCGCTCCGGCTCGATGCCGTCCCGGCGCAGTTCGTCCGCC
The DNA here is from genome assembly GCA_965650625.1 of uncultured Azospirillum sp. Lineage (GTDB taxonomy): Bacteria > Pseudomonadota > Alphaproteobacteria > Azospirillales > Azospirillaceae > Azospirillum. The sequence goes on from CBFGPE010000045.1 coordinate 2,266, forward strand.
ACCGTGCGGGACACCGCCACCAGCCGGCCGGCGCGGCGGAAGCTCCAGCGCTCGAATCCGACATTCAGCAGGGTGTAAAGCGCCCGATAGAGCGACCGCGGCGAAACGCCCTTGCGGATCGGGTGGGTGGCTGACCGCATCCAGGCTGAATGGACGAAATGCACGGCGTTCACGTCCGACCGCGCCCAGCTGACGAAGCCGTTCACCACCACCCGGTCAATCCCGGCCTGCCGTTCCCGCGCCAAGGCCCGGCTCGCCCTCCAGGCGAACAGCTGGTCCTTCGCCAATTGCGTCGGCACACCGCCGCCGCTGACCGGCACCCAGCGCAAGCGGGGATGGCGCGCCAGCTCCTCCGCCAATTCCGATGCGATGGCGACGACCTCATGCCCGCGGCGGAGCAGTTCGTCGACCACCACGGCGTTCACGCGCCCCTGTCCGTCGTGCCGGACGATCTTCTGCGTGACGACGGCGATGCGCAGGGAAGCGGTGCGCATAGAACGATCTCCTGCCCGGCTTGATCGGCGGTATTTGCGGCGGTTCGTGCCGAAGTGGACCACGGCGCCGGCACCCACGCCAAACAAACGAAAGATACGGACGCCACACAACAGGCTTAAGACTGCCGTTGCCGGACTCATTCCTTCAGACACTAAAACATTCGCAGAATCAAAATCGATTTTTTTGGAAGAGTCAAAGATGAGTCAGAGTCATGTCCCAAGATTGACTCTCCTTTCTATAGCGAATTCTGTGCGACTACTCCCAACGAGCAGGGTAATCCAACCGATACGGTTAACCCGACCTAGCAAGATCTTAATATCCGATTAATGGGAGTCGTGCCGATGTCGTCCACCGGGTCCAATCTCATCGATGTCACCTTTGCGATCGACGCGTGGGGACAAGCAGCCGGCGGCGTCTGGCCGCATCTGGCGCTCAAGCTCGATGGTGCGACCATCGGACAGGCGACGGTGAACAGCAGCACCCTGGGGCGCTACACCATCTCCACCAAGGTCGCCGCCGACAGCGCGCACAAGCTGCAGATCGTCTACGACAATGACGGGCTGTCGGGCGGCGTCGACCGCAACCTGTTCGTCCGCGCCATCTCCGTGAACGGCACGTCGATCTCCGCCACCGACCCGTCGGTCACCTATGACAAGGGTGCGGTCGACGGAAAGGACGTGGTGAAGGGGCAGGAAGCCCTCTATTGGGGCGGTGCGCTGAACGTGCCGCTGCCGGCATCGCTGTTCCCGGTGGCCGATGCCGCCGATCCTGTGACTGCGGCTCCGGCGGCCACCAAGTCCTACAGCGTCGTCGTCAACGCCTGGGGTAAGAGCGCGGGCGGGGTGCCGCCGCACTTCAAGCTTCTCGTCGACGGCAAGGCGGTGGGCGACGCCAAGGTGGCCGCCACCAGCCAGACCGCCTACAAATTCACGGTCGATCTCGACCCGACCCAGGCGCACAAGGTCCAGGTCCAGTACGACAACGACGCCGTCGTCAACGGCCAGGACCGCAGCCTCTATGTCGGCTCCGTCGTGGTGAACGGGCACAGCGTCGCCTCGACCGCCGCCGGAGTCACCTATGACCGCGGCGCGCTGGACGGCAAGGACGTCATCTCCGGCCAGCAGGGCCTGTGGTGGAACGGCACGCTGAGCGTGCCCGTCACCAAGGACATGCTCGCCGGCGGCACCACGACCACACCCACCACACCGACCGCTCCCACCCCCACCACGCCGGCGCCGACCGCGCCGACCGCAACGTTGCCGAAGAACGACCACAGCGCCAGCGCCGGGGTCAGCAGCGACCGCCCGCCGCTGATGTCCGATGTGTCGACCATCTCCTGGGGGGCCGATCGCGGGCTGGCGCCGCAGCACCTGTTCTGGGAATCGGTGCCCGATTACTCCAACGCGTCGCACCTGAAGGAAACCCGCGACGTCGCCGCCGGTCATCTGTCCGACGGGGTGATGCCGCTGATCGGCCTGCAGCTGTGGGAGGACACCTTTGAGGAATCGCAGAACGGCGGCGAGTTCGCCAGCCTGGGCGGTCACAAGGCCTGGGTGTCCTGGGTCAAGGCGCACCAGCAGTATCTGGGACGCGATGCCGACGGCTACGTCCTGAACGCCGACAGCAGCAATCCCTATGGCTGGGGCTATATCAGCCCGCTGATGCCGCTGGACGCCAAGGACGCGCCGGCCGGCTGGACCGGCGGCACCGCCCATTACGCCGACTGGATGGCCGACAAGCTGGGCCGGCTGTCGGCCCTGACCGGCACCCGCGGCTATGAGCTGGCCGACTTCTTCGACGGCAGCCCGCATTCCGGCGTGATGGACTTCTTCAACAGCCGCATGATCGCGGAGTTCAGCGCCAAGACCGGCATCAAGGTGGCGGGCTCCACGCTGGCGCAGCAGGCGGCCGACATCGTCGACAACCACCCGACCCAGTGGCTGGACTACTTCGTCGACGGCTGGGCGAACAGCTGGAAGGCGGTGGACGATGCCATCGTCAAGAACACCGGCAAGGCGGCGTGGCTGACCACCCAGGTGTCCTTCACCCCGGCGGCGATGCGGGAATTCGCCGGCGTCGATGCCCGCGTGATCGCCGACACAATGAACGAGAAGGACATCCTGTTCAACGTGCAGACCCTCGAACGCTTCGAGATGCAGCACAAGCAGGCGCCCGCCTCCTACGAGCAGGCGATGCTGGGCATCCATGCCGCCCGCGCGCCCGACGCCCATTTCGGCCACATGATGTCCTCGTCGGAGGATGATTACTGGGGTGCGGTGAACAGCCTCTACACCGGCGTGTCCGGTACGGTGCGCGAGGAGCTGGGCTGGGGCCGTCTGGAGCAGACCTGGCTGCAGAGCGGCTGGACGATGATCGCCGACGACCAGGGCGGCGTCCGCCGCGCGGCGGAGCAGTGGTCGCGCAGCTATCACGATTGGGGCGAGGTGAAGCAGCCCTGGCTGGACATGCTGCGCGACATCGTGCCGACCCGTCCCTTCGGCCCGGCGCTCTATTACAGCGCCAATGCCGAAAAGGCGATGAATGCGCTGGAGCCGGCCGGCAACGCCATCGGCAACGCTTATCTGGGCGAGCTGCTGGAGCCGATCACCAAGCTGCACGATGCCGGCGCGACCTTCGGCTATTACGTCAGCGACGCGGCCCTGCCGTCGATGAGCAAGGCCAGCACGCCCAGCGCCTGGATCATTCCGCAGGCGACCTATGGCGGGAAAAACCTGTTCAGCGATGCCGAGATCGCCGCGCTGAAGGCCAAGGCGCCGGTCCTGATCGGCGACGAGGCGCTGAACTATCATTACCCGCTGACCTTCACCGACAAGGATCCGGACGCCCAGATCACCGGCTACGGCTTCTACGACCAGAAGGACCGGCTGATCGTCGTCGCCTCCGACCGTGTCGATTTCAACGACACCGCGGCGCGCAAGGCGGTCGACACCCATGTGGAGCTTCAGCTCGCCAACGGCCACTACACGGTCCAGGACCTGATCCACAACACCACGCAGGGCTTCGATGTGGTGAATGGTGTCGGCGGCTTCGACACCACCATCGCCCGTTGGGACACCGGCGTCTTCGCCATCACCCACGACGTGGCGGCGTAAGGCCAAAGCCGGCCGGCAAGCCATCGAAACGAAAGCGGAGTCCCGTCCCGGCGGGGCTTCGTTTTCGTTTCGGTGTTCGGTGAAAATTGTCCTGGCAAACCCTGTTTAAGAGTCTATATTATCGTCAATGAACTGACCCGATGCGTATCGAACCAGAAGTCAAGATATCTAATGCAAGTTGTCTTTCAAAGATTTTTTTCTTCTTCGGTCGGCAATATCGTTTGGCTTCCTTTGCTTTAGACCATCTCCACTCGGCGATACCCGCCGGGATCCGGCTTCTCTTATGCGGGTAATCACTTCCATATTCGCGCGCAAGGATGACGTATTACTGCCGGCCTTCTGACGAAGGACTCTGCCCGGACAGTGTGAGTCCATGCCCAACTGAGCCTGGAATCATTCCAGAAGTGCAGCAGACAATGCCGTGAGTGCCGGATCATAGTTTGATCTAAATTCGAACGGGCGAGCACGAGAAGATCGATACAACGTGCACCGTCCATCGGATATGCGGCATTGCGCGGCCAAACGCGGAGGTACCGGAGATTATGGTGGCAACGGCCCGAACGGGGGGCTGAGGGTTTTACGCCGGACACGAGAATCCGGCGGATCCGAATTGCCATACACCGAAGCCACCGACGTCGAAGTAAAGTATCCAGGGGGGAATCCTTGCCTTCCGGCCGCGCAATGCCGTCCGCCAATTCGTCTATTTCTTGGGGGAGACGGACATGTCCGATCGCATTCGTGTGATTGTTCACAATCAAAGCCGATTGCTGCGCGAATCCATCCTGAACATCCTGGACGACTGCTTCGAAGTCATCGATCCGCAAAGCCGCCTCGCAACCGGGCTTTCACCCAAGACGATGTGGAACGGCCGGGCCAACGGCGGCCCCGACCGCCATTCCGACGGCATGTCCGCCAACGGCGTGACCACGCTGGAGCCGCCGGCCAGCAACGGCGGTTCCGAACGGACGGCCGACATCGTGCTGTTCGACCTCGCCTCGCTGAAGACCGACGCCTGGAACTTCCGCAGCTGGTACGGCGAACAGGCCAAGCTGGCGATGATCGCCGACGAGTTCTCCGCCCACCACATGCGGATGGCCCTGCGCTTCGGCGTTCGCGGCTATCTTCTGAACCGGATGGCCCCCACCGCCTTCGTGCTGTCCCTGCGCCTGATCCATGCCGGCGAGCCGGTGGTGCCGGAGGAATGCTTCGATTATTTCTCCCCCACCGCCCTCCGCCGGGGCGGAGAGGACGGGGCGGTGGCCCAGCATGAAAGCGAACTGTTGGGCTATCCCGGCCTCTATCCGCGCCACGCCCGCATCCTGAAGCTCATCATGGACGGATGCAGCAACAAGGAGATCGCGCGCGAGATGGGGATGACCGAGGATCTGGTGAAGCTGCATGTCCGTCACATCATGCAGACCATCAATGTCCGCAACCGCACCCAGGCCGCCCTCTGGGCCGCGCAAAGTGGGATCATCCAGGAGATGGAGTATTTCCTGGAACGGACGGCACCGTAAGCCCGGAAGAAAGCGCACCGGCGCCGGCATGACGGCGCCCGTCGCTTATTGTGAGTTCAGGCCGGCACCACGCTGTTGCTGAGGAAGGTCTCGAACTGGTCGACCGGCAGCGGCCGGCTGATGAGATAGCCCTGGATGCGGGTGCAGCGCTGCAGGCGCAGCATGTCGGCCTGCTCCTGCGTCTCCACCCCCTCGGCGATGGTGTCGAATCCCAGACTTTCAGCCAGATTGACGATGGTGCCGACGATGGCCGGATCGGTGGTCGACTTGACGATGTCGCGGACGAAGCTGCGGTCGATCTTCAGCGTGTCGATGGGGAAGCGCTTCAGATAAGCCAGCGAGGAATAACCGGTGCCGAAATCGTCGATCGACAGCCGAACGCCGATGTCCTTCAGCCCATTGAGGATCGTCACCGCCTTCTCGATGTCACCGATCATGGCACCTTCGGTCAGCTCCAGTTCCAACCGGTCGGCCGGGATCCCGGCGGACTCCACCACGCTGCGGACGAAGCCGACGAGGCGGGCGTCCTGGAACTGACGCGGCGACAGATTCACCGACACCGACGGGATCGGCAAACCGCGCTCGATCCAACCCGCCAGCCGGCGACAGGATTCGATCAGCGTCCAGGCGCCGATCTCCCAGATCAGGCCGGTTTCCTCGGCCAGCGGAATGAACTCCGCCGGGCTGACCATGCCGCGCACCGGATGGCGCCAGCGGATCAGTGCCTCCGCCCCGATGGTGCGGTTGCCGGCAAGGTCGATCTTGGGCTGGAAATGCAGCTCGAACTCGTCGCCGCCGCTGGCACGGCGCAGGTCGCTCTCCAACCCCAGGGTGAAGCCCGACCGCTCACGCATCCCGCTGTCGTAGAAGACGTATTTGTGCTCCGGGTTGCGCTTGGCATGGTACATCGCCAGATCGGCGTTGCGCAGAAGCTGGTCCGCCGTCTCGCCGTCGTCGGGATAGAAGGCGATGCCGATGGACGCGCCGCAGAACAGCTCCTGATTGTGGACGCTGAACGGTTCCGCCATCGAATAGAGTATCTTTTCCACCAGCCGAGCGCCGGCCGAACGGTCGGCGGCATCGGGAGCGACGATCAGGAACTCGTCCCCGCCCAGCCGGCCGACGGTGTCGGTCATGCGGGTGCAGTTGCGCAGGCGCCGCGCCACCAGTTTCAGCAGTTCGTCACCGGCATGGTGGCCCAGCGTGTCGTTCACCTGCTTGAAGCGGTTGAGGTCGAGAAAGGCGACGGCGACTTTGCTCTTGCCGCGCTGGGCGCGGACGATCGCCTCTTCCAGCCTTTCGCAGACCAGCCAGCGGTTGGGCAAATCGGTCAGCCGGTCGAAGCTGGCCTGATAGCGGATTTGGTGTTCCTGCGACTTGCGCTGGCTGATGTCGGCGATGGTCAGGACGTAATGTTCCAGCACGCCGCTCGGCGCGCGGACCGACGTCACCGACAGGGCGGCGGCGAAGGCGTCGCCGGAATGGCGGAAACTGGTGACCTCCCCCTGCCACCGCCCGGCCTGCCGCGCGGTGGTCCAGATGGCGTCGACGAACTCCCGCTCGTGCGAACCGGGGGCGAAGAGGACCAGCGGCCGGCGCAGCAGCTCTTCCCGCTGGAACCCGGTCATGATCTCGTAGGCCGGGTTGATCGCCTGCACCGTCAGTTCGGGATCGACGATCAGGATGCCGTCGGCGACGCTGTCGAACACGGTGGCGAGCAGCCGGATCTTCTCCTCATGCTGCTTGCGTTCGGTGATGTCCTGGACGGTGCCTTCATAATAGCGGATGCGGCCGGCGGCATCGCGCACGCAGCGCGCACTCTCCGCGATCCAGATGATCGACCCGTCGCGACGGAAGACGCGCGCCTCGAAACTGTGGACCCGGTCCTGGCGGGCCATCAGATCGGCAAAGGCCTCGCGCTTGCCTGGATCGACATAGAGCTGGCAGGCGATGTCGGTGAGGTTGGCAATCAGGTCTTCTGGGGAAGCATAGCCATAGATGTCGGCAAGTGCCGGATTGACCCGCAGGTAACGGCCGTCGACAGTCGTCTGATAGATGCCCTCGACAGCATTTTCGAAGATGCTGCGGTACTGTTCTTCCGTCTCGTGACTCATCGTGCGCGCCTCATCCGACGCCAATCCCGAACCGCCTGGAAAAAACATAAGCCTGCAACTCAAACAACGATTGTGGAACTTCCACTTTCCCGCAATGCGGCAAAGTAGACGCCGGTTCGGAGAGACCCGTCAAGCGACATCGCCGATACTGTCTCACAATATGAAGGGAAATTATAACGAAAAGGTAACCGAACCTGACCCATAGGCGGGCTGACATCCCCTGCTTTCGGCCAAAGCATTGATGCGGAACGATAGTCTTCTCCAGCACGGTTAACAATCTGAAAGACTTCGGCCCAACGGCGGCACGGCTGACGACGGCAAGCCTGTCGGGTCTCACAATCCTTCCTATACAAATGGCTGTTTTTTATTCATCAAAGCACAGTCTTTGGGCAACTGCGGCTCGGCGCTGCACAGCGACAGGAAGGGCGGCGGGCGAAATCCGCCGGGTTTACGGCATCGGTGCGATTGGCACATCGCGTGCAGAGCGTTTTCCCGTTCAAGCCAACGGCGGTTTGACCCGCGCGGGACCAAAGACCGGGGCTCGCACCCAAATCACACGCAGTGCGTCTTCCCTCCCCCGCCCCGCACCGAACCGGTGCCGCGCGGGCTTAACCGGACGCTGCGTGCCGTTTCTTCAGCGCTTGTTCCAAGGGGACTCGTCATGTCGTATCTGGTGCCCTCCGAGTTCGTCACCAAAATGGTGGATGCCGGCGAATCCAAGATTTTCATGTCCACCCGCGACACCGTCATCCGCGCCTATATGGCCGGGGCGATCCTGGCGCTGGCGGCGGTCTTCGCCGTCACGGTCACGGTCCAGACGGGCTTCCCGATCATCGGCGCCATCCTGTTCCCGGTCGGCTTCTGCATGCTGTATCTGCTGGGCTTCGACCTGCTGACCGGCGTGTTCGTGCTGTCGCCGCTGGCGCTGATCGACAAGCGGCCGGGCGTTACTGTTGCCGGCGTGCTGCGCAACTGGGGGCTGGTGTTCATCGGCAACTTCCTGGGCGCGCTGACGGTCGCCGTGATGATGGCGGTGGTCTTCACCTATGGCTTCTCCACCCCGCCGGACAAGGTCGGCACCGTCATCTCCCACATCGGCGAGAACCGGACGCTGGGCTATGCACAGTATGGCGCGGCCGGCATGCTGACCATCTTCCTGCGCGGCATGCTGTGCAACTGGATGGTCTCCACCGGCGTCGTCGGTGCGATGATCTCCACCTCGGTCAGCGGCAAGGTGATCGCTATGTGGATGCCGATCATGCTGTTCTTCGGCATGACCTTCGAGCATTCGGTGGTGAACATGTTCCTGTTCCCGTCGGCGATGCTGATGGGCGGTAAATTCTCGATCATGGACTACATGATCTGGAACGAACTGCCGACGGTGCTGGGCAATCTGGTTGGCGGTCTGGCCTTCACTGGGCTGACGCTCTACGCCACCCATGTCCGCACGGCGCCGAAGCGCCGCCTGCCGCAGGCCGGCCTGCAGCCCGCCGAATAAGGCGCCCGTCCCGCCTACCCGTCACACCCCGGTCCGCCTTGGGCCGGGGTTTTTCTTGCCAAGGGCCGACATCGTGCCAAGTGCCGACATCGTGAAAGAGCTGCGGATCTCCATCGGCCAGTGCTCCGACAAGGGGCGGAAGGAGTCCAATCAGGATTTCCACGGGGCATTGATCCCGACGCCGTCGTTGCTGGGCATGAAGGGGATCGCGGTGGCGCTGGCCGATGGCATCAGCAGCAGCCGGGTCAGCCACATCGCCAGCGAAACCGCGGTGAAGAGCTTCCTGACCGACTATTACTGCACACCGGAAAGCTGGTCGGTGAGGACCTCGGCGCAGCGGGTGCTGGCGGCGGCCAACAGCTGGCTGCACGCCCAGAACCGGCGCAGCGAGTACCGTTACGACCAGGACCGCGGTTTTGCCTGCACGCTCAGTGCGCTGGTGCTGAAATCGGCCACCGCCCACCTGTTCCATGTCGGCGATTCCCGCATCTATCGCGTCGCCGGCCGCGCGCTGGAACAGCTGACCACCGACCACCGGGTGGTGGTGTCGTCGGAGGTCAGCTATCTCGGCCGGGCGATGGGCGTGGTGCCGCATGTGGAGATCGATTGCCGGGAGCTGCCGGTGGAGGCCGGCGATGTCTTCCTGCTGGCGACGGACGGGGTCTATGAGCATGTCGATGCCGATTTTTTGATCAACGCCATCGCCAATCATGCCGATGATCTTGACCGCGCGGCCCGACTCGCGGTGGAAGAGGCGCTGCGGCGGGGCAGCACCGACAATCTGACGCTCCAGATCGTACGAATCGACGCCATTCCCAATGCGGGGGCCGGCGACCTGCTGTCCCGGCTGTCCGACCTGCCCCCGCCTCCCCTGCTGGAAGCGGGGGAGGAGTTCGAGGGCTACCGCATCCTGCGTGAACTGCACGCCAGCAGCCGCAGCCATGTCTATCTGGCCCAAGATGGAGCCCGGGACGACTCAGGCGGTCCCGCCGTGGCGCTGAAGGTGCCGGCCATCGACCGGCGCGACGACCGCACCCACCTGCGCCGCTTCCTGATGGAGGAGTGGATCGCCCGGCGGATCAACAGCCCGCATGTGCTGAAAGCCCCGCCGCAGAGCCGGCCGCGCCGCCACCTCTATGTCGTCACCGAATATCTGGACGGGCAGACGCTGACCCAATGGATGCGCGACCATCCCAGCCCCGACCTGCCCGCCGTCCGCGCCATCGTCGAGCAGATCGGCAAGGGGCTGCAGGCCTTCCACCGGCTGGAGATGCTGCACCAGGATCTGCGGCCCGACAATGTGATGATCGACCGGACCGGGACGGTGAAGATCGTCGATTTCGGATCGGTCCTGGTGCCCGGCATTCTGGAGACCATGCCGGACGCCGACCGCGGCGAAATCCTCGGCACCCTGCAATACACCGCCCCCGAATATTTGCTGGGCGAGGGGGGGACGCCGGCCTCCGACCTCTATGCGCTGGGGATCATCGCCTATCAGATGCTGACCGGGCGCCTGCCCTACGGCGCCGACGCCGCGACCGCCACCACGCGGGCGCGCCAGCGCAAGCTGGTCTACCGCACGGCGCTCAGCGACCAGCGGGACATCCCCGCCTGGATCGACGGGGTGCTGCGCAAGGCGGTCCATCCGGACCCGTCCAAGCGCTATCAGGAATTGTCGGAGTTCTTGTACGACCTGCGCCACCCGCGCAAGTATGGCGCCGGAACGCGGCGCCGGCCGTTGATCGACCGCAACCCGCTGGCCTTCTGGCAGGGGCTGTCGGCACTGCTGGCGCTGGCGGTGCTGGTCCTGCTGGCCGGCCGGGTCTGATCGGCCCGCCGGCAGGACCGGAGCGCGATCAGTGGCCGTGGGCGACCTTGGCGCCTTCCTTCAGCTTGTAGAGCCGCGAGCAGTAGGGGCATTCGACCTGCCCTTCGCGATCCAGCGTCAGATAGACTAGCGGATGGCCCAGCGCGCCGCCGCCGCCGTCGCACCCGACGGTCGAGGTTTCTACAAGGATCGTCTCGGTCGGCTGCATGGCAGTCATCCTCTGTTTTGACAGGCGCGCCGGTTCACGCCATCGTGGACACGCCCGCTGTCCGGGCCCCCGATCGGGGTTCCGCGCGCGCGGGCCGGATGATACCCATCGCGCGCCGCGGATCAACGGGGGAAACCACCGGACTCGCGGGCTTTTTCGTCAACCGCAATCATCATGGTTCAGGATCAATGGCCGCGCCCACCGACACCCCCACGCCCGTCTCGCTTCCGGCCAACGCCGTGGAGCTGCGCGGCCTGACCAAGATCTACCAGCCGACCGGCAAGGCCGGGCCGAAGCATGCGCTGAAGGGCATCGATCTCGCCATTCCGCGCGGGTCGCTGTTCGGGCTGCTCGGCCCCAACGGTGCCGGTAAGTCGACGATGATCAACATCCTCGCCGGGCTGGTGAACAAGACCGGCGGCACCGCCAGCATCTGGGGCCACGAGGTGGCGGAGCACCCGCGCCGCGCTCGCGCCTCCATTGGCGTGGTACCGCAGGAACTGAACATGGACCCCTTCTTCACCCCGCGCGAGATGCTGGAGCTTCAGGCCGGCCTCTATGGCGTGCCGAAGAAGGAACGCCGGACGGAGGAACTGCTGGAGGCCGTCGGGCTGGCCGATAAGGCCGATGCCCATGCCCGCTCGCTGTCCGGCGGCATGAAGCGCCGGCTGATGGTGGCGAAGGCGATGGTGCACACCCCGCCCGTGCTGATCCTCGACGAGCCGACCGCCGGCGTCGACGTGGAGCTGCGCCGCCAGCTCTGGGACTATGTGCGCACGCTGAACAAGTCCGGCACCACCGTGCTGCTGACCACCCACTACCTGCAGGAGGCGGAGGAGCTGTGCGACACCATCGCCATCATCAACCACGGGCAGGTGGTGGCGTGCGAGCCGAAGACGACCCTGCTGCGCCGGGTCGACAACAAGGCGCTGTGCCTGACGCTTGAGCGCGACCTGACCGCCCCGCCGCCGTCGCTGGAGGGCTATACGGTGGAGCTGCCGGAGCCGCGGCGGATGGTCGTCCGCTATCAGCCGAGCCGCCAGCGCGCCGGCGCCATCCTGTCGGCGCTGGCCGCTTCCGGAATCGGGATCGTCGATGTCACGACCGAGGAGTCCGATCTCGAGGATATATTCCTCCAACTGACGGGTGGTGCGCACAGCGACACAGGGGTAATCCATGCGGCATAGCGGATCGGCGGCTGTCGGCTTGGCGGCTGTTCTGGGGTTGGGGCTTTTGCTTGGCGGCTGTGCCGCGGACTTCCAACCGATGGGAACGGCGGTCGTCCAGCCCCAGCTGAACGACCGCGCGCTGATCGCCGCCGACGGCTTCGAGCTGCCGATGCGCTCCTGGCTTCCGACCGACGGTCATGTGCGGGCCGCGGTGGTGGCCCTGCACGGCTACAACGACTATTCCAATGCCTTCGACGGCGCCGGCCGCGATTTCGCCGCGGCCGGCATCGCCACTTACGCCTATGACCAGCGCGGCTTCGGCGCCACCCGCGAACGCGGCGTCTGGGCCGGCACCCCCACCCTGGTCAGCGATGCCCGCACCGCGGTGGAAATGGTGCGCAGGCGCCATCCCGGCGTCCCGGTTTATCTGATGGGCGAGAGCATGGGCGGGGCGGTGGTGCTGACCGCGATGACCGGCCCCAACCCGCCCAAGGTCGACGGCACCATCCTGGTCGCCCCCGCCGTCTGGGGGCGGCAGGCGATGGGCTTTTTCCCGCGCGCCGCCCTGTGGATCACCTACAACCTTGTGCCGGGCATGGTGGTGCACCCGCCGCAGGATCTGGGCATCCACCCGTCCGACAACATCGAGATGCTGCGGGCGCTGGGCCGCGACCCGATGGTCATCAAAGGCTCGCGGGTCGATGCGCTGGAGGGGCTGACCGATCTGATGGGGTCCGCACTTGACGCCTGCCAGCGCCTGCAAACCCCGTCGCTGGTGCTCTACGGCGCCCATGAGGAGGTTCTGCCGCCGCGGCCGGTGGAACGCGCGCTGAAGGATTTCGAGGCCGGCGGGCGGCATGTCGTCGCGGTCTATCCCGATGGCTACCACATGCTGCTGCGCGACCTGAAGGGCAAGCTGGTGGTCAACGACGTCATCGCCTGGATCGGGAACCCCAAGGTGCCGCTGGCCAGCGGCGCGGACCGGGCGCCAAGGGCCCTGCTGGCGGCCAAGTAAAGGGCAGCTACAATTTGTCACATGCGGCGGCGCGATTGCCGGTCAGACGGATTGTTCCTTATCCATCGTGACCTGCGGCATTCGCGGAGGGCTGCCAATGCGTGAAACCCAGAGTGAAGACCCCGCTCCCGACCTGCGGCTGTCAGCGGCGGAGGTCGAAGAAATGGCTGCCGAATTCAAGGTTTCGCCGCTGTGGGTGCGACTGGCGCTGTTGTTCCGGCCGGCCAACCGGGCGGCCCTGGTGGCGATGGTGGCGATGGTGGCCTGGGCCAGCGGGTTGCCGCTTCCGCCTACCTGAAAGGCGAATTCGGCGTCATGGGACCTTTGCAGCCAAAGGTATAGTACCCCTTAGGACCAAAGCAACTCTGCCACTTTCAGCGGTTGAGGTCTAAGGTACCGCATAAGCGGACACCGAACGTCCCCGTTGGGAGGAACCATGCACAGCGTCGAATCCCAGGTTACTCCGTCCGGCGCCCCCCGCGCGCCGACGACCGCCCAGTCGACCATGCCCGCTACCATGGATGTCCAGGTCATCGCCGACCGCTACGGTTGGACCACCCCGATGGCGCGCTGGTGGATGGCTTTCGCCGCCTCTTCGGTCGGGCCGAAGCCGGACACCATGATCGCCTTCCTCGACAAGACGGTCGGCGGCGTGACGATGATCCGGCGGCGGTGACGACGTCGAAATGATGTGATTGAGAAAAAGCGGCCCTGCGGGGCCGCTTTTTTTTGTTTTGAAGGTCTGGCGTCGGGATCCCCCGACGCCAGAACGTCCTCACACCCCCGGCGGCACGATCCGCCAGATCGCCGCGGGGTTGCGGTGGGGATCGAGCCAGACATGCTGGAACTTGCCGATCCAGGTGAAGCGGTGGCCGCTGAACAGATCCTCCACCTGGACATGGGCGCCGTCGGGCAGCCCCAACTCCCACAGCGGGATCTCGATGGTGCCGCCATGGCCGTTGTGGGGGTCGAGGTTCACCGCGATCAGGATCACATTGTCCTTCGCCGCCGTCATCTTGCCATAGAGCAGGATGTTGTCGTCGAAGGCATTGTAGAAGCGCAGGTTGGTGAACTGCTGCAGCGCCGGGTTCTCGCGGCGGATGCGGTTGATGGCGGTGACGTAGTCGCGGATGTTGCCGGGCTGGTTCCAGTCCCAATGTCGGACCTCGTACTTCTCCGAGTGGTTGTATTCCTCCTTGCCGGGATAGGCTTCCGCCTCGCACAGCAGATAGGGGCCGTAGAGGCCGTAGACACCGGCCAGCGTCGCCGCCAGCACCGCCCGCATCATGTGCGCCGGCCGGCCGCCATGGGTCAGGATCGGCGGCAGGATGTCGGGCGTGTTGGCGAAGAAGTTCGGCCGCATGTATTCCCGCGACTCCCCCTGCGTCAGCTCCGTCAGATACTCGGTCAGTTCGGCCTTGGTGTTGCGCCAGGTGAAGTAGCTGTAGGACTGGGTGAAACCGACCTTGGCCAGCCGCTTCATCAGCTTGGGCCGGGTGAAGGCCTCGGCCAGGAACAGCGCGTCGGGGTAGCGGTCCTGCACCTCACGGATCATCCATTCCCAGAAGGGGAAGGGCTTGGTGTGCGGGTTGTCGACACGGAAGATGCGCACACCCTCCTTGCACCACATCAGCACCACGTCGCGCAGCGCGTACCACAAATCCGGATAGGACTGGCGATAGAAGCTGACATTGACGATGTCCTGGTACTTCTTCGGCGGATTCTCGGCATAGCGGATGGTGCCGTCGGGGCGCCAGTAGAACCAGTGCGGATGCTCCTTCACCCAGGGATGGTCGGGGGAGCACTGGACCGCGAAGTCCAGCGCGATCTCGATGCCATGGCGCTTGGCCTCGCGCACCAGCCGGCGGAAGCTGTCGAAGTCGCCGATCATCGGGTCGATGGCGTCGTGCCCGCCCTCCTCCGCGCCGATGGCATAGGGCACGCCGGGATCGTCGGGACCGGGATTCAGCGTGTTGTTCTTGCCCTTGCGGAAGGCACGGCCAATCGGGTGGATCGGCGGGAAATACAGCACGTCGAAGCCCATGTCGCGCACCATGGGCAGCAAATTCACCACGTCGTCGAAGGTGCCGGGCCGCGACGGGTCGGGAGAGGCCGACCGCGGGAAGATCTCGAACCACGCCGAATAGGCGCCGGCGGTGCGGTCGACATAGACCTCCAGCTCGCGGACATAGCGGGACTTGTACTGCCGCTCGCCATACTGCTTCATGACGCGGCGCGGCTCGTCCGACAGGGCGTAGTCGATCGCCTCGCGGCCGGCCAGCGACTGCATCCGCTCGATCACCGCCTCCAGCGCGGCGCGGCCGTCACCATGGTTCAGGTCCAGCGCCTGCTCGACGAAGCGGCGGCCCTCCACCAGTTCCAGATCGACGACCATGCCGGCATCGACCTTCTTCTTGAAGTCGGCGCGCCAGCTCTCCCAAACGTCGCGCCACGCCTCGATGCTGTAGGTGTAGCGGGCGTTGCGGGTCAGAGGCACGTTGCCAACCCAGCGGTCGTTCTCGTGGAAGCGCATCGGCGCTTCGCTCCACTCGTCGTCGCCGTCCGCCTTGTACATGACGGACGCCGCGAGAACGAAGGTGCCGTCGGTGTAGATGTCGGCCCACACCTCCATCACGTCGCCGACCGCGCGCTTGATGGCGAAGCGGCCGCCGTCCAGCTCCGGATAGACGTTCTCGATGGTCATGCGGCCGGCGGCGATGGAATCCATCCATTCCCGCTCTTCCACGTCGTGGAGTTCGACCGGGTGGCTGCGGGCGGCGCGGGCGCGGAAGACGCGCAGTTCCATCGGGCGCAGCATCATCGGCGCGCCGGGTTCCATCGGCAGCGGCTCCGCCTCCGGCGTCACGTCCTCGAACGCCTCGTAGGTGCCGCCGGTGGCGGCCAGCACCGGGCCGACATCCAGGGTGTGCGGCCGATTCTCGTCCGGGTTCAGCACCAGGATGGCGCAGCCGTCGGGCTGGTCGAGCGCGGCGCCGTCCACCTGCCGGATCAGCCCCAGCACCGGGCTGTGCGGCGAGGTCACGCGGCGCTGCGGTCCCTCGACGTTCAGGGCCGGAGTGGCGGCCTTCATGGCATTGACCGCGCCGATGAAGCCGGTCAGGTCCAGCTTCGGCTGCTCCCAGTCGGCGGGGCTGGTCCGCACCACATCCAGCTTGCGGGTGAAGCCGTATTCATAGCCGACCGGCATCAGCACGCCGGTAGAGAAGCTGGCGGCGAACAGGTAATGCATCTTCAGCTGGGCGGCGAGCCGCACGGCGTCCTGGCTGCCGACCTCCGCCGCCAGCCGGTCGGTGTCGTGGCTTTCCGGGAAGGCGATGGACGGCGCGATCCAGCGGAACTCGTCATACTGGTCCAGCAGCCAGTCGGCCTTGAAGTCCCACCATTTGGCGCTGTTGAACAGGAAATCGAAGCCGGCGCCGCACAGCTCGCGCACCTGCTCCACCGTGCAGCCCAGCGTCTCGGCGAAGAACTTCACCTCGGGATTCACGGCGTGGGCGGCGTCGATCAGGCTCTTCCACACCTCCGCCGGCACCTGATAGGCGGCGTCGCAGCGGAAGCCCTTCACGCCCAGCCCGATATAGTGGCGCAGATAGTCGGACCAGTAGCCGATCAGCCCGGCGCGCGACTCCGCCCGGTCATAGTCCAGCGAGGCGAGGTCGCCCCACACCGTGACATGGGCGGTGTTGTTGGGATCGATCGCACCCGGACGGTGCAGGTCGCCGTCCGCTCCGCGCTTGTACCAGTCGGGATGCTGATCGACCAGCAGCGCATCGCGGGAGGTGTGGTTGATGACGAAATCCATCATCACCGACTGGCCGTGCGCCCCGGCATCGGCCGTGAAGCGGCGAAGCAACTCGTCGTCGCTTTCGTGCGAGCCGCCGCGGAGCGCGTCATGCAGCCGATAGGGATCCTTCACCGCATAGAGGCTGCCGGAGAATCCCGGCTGATGGATCGGGTTCAGGAAGATCCAGTCGAATCCCATCCCCTGGATCCGCGGCAGGTGACCGGCCCAATCGCGGACCGGACCGACCAGGGTCGGAAACAGGTTGTAGATGCGTGGTCCGACGATGCTCATGGAACCCCCTTCCTTGGCCCTGCTTCTCCGTTGACAGCCGCCGGTCCCCGTTGTGGGATCGACGAAGCGGCACCGGCACTGTTCCCCTCCGGAATGCACCGATGCCCACACCGCGGCCGACACCATGCTCCCGCCGGTCAACCCGTCGGGGCGGTGAAGGTTCCGCCCGCCGCATATGGCAATCCGCAACGGACATCACCAGCACAGGATGCACCTAATGGCCGAGAAGCCCGGCAAGGTCTCGAAAATCCGCCTCGGTAAACTGGACCAGAAGACGGTACGGATCGACACGGCGGAGGAGTACGACCGCCGACTCGGCAAGCTGCAGAAGGAGCTTCTGCACATCCAGCAGACCTATTGGCACGAGAAGCGCCGCGCCATCGTGGTGTTCGAAGGCTGGGACGCCGCCGGCAAGGGCGGGGCCATTCGTCGCATGACCGAGCCACTCGACCCCCGCGGCTTCCATGTCTGGCCGATCTCCGCCCCCACGGCGGAGGAACAGGGAAAGCATTACCTGTACCGCTTCTGGACCAAACTGCCGGCGGCCGGCACCTTCGCCATCTTCGACCGGTCCTGGTATGGCCGCGTCATGGTGGAGCGGGTGGAGAAATTCGCCACCAAGGAGCAATGGAAGCGCGCCTATGACGAGATCAACGAGTTCGAACGGCTGCTGACCGACGACGGTGTGCGCATCATCAAGTTGTTTCTCCACATCACCCCGGAAGAGCAACTGGAACGCTTCCGCGAGCGGATGAAAAACCCCTACAAGCGCTGGAAGCTGACGGAGGAAGACCTGCGCAACCGCGCCAGATGGGACGATTACGTCAAGGCGGCGGAAGCGATGTTCGACCACACCTCCACCCCGCAGGCGCCGTGGCATGCGGTGGAGGCAAACTCCAAATGGTTCGCCCGCCTCAAGGTGCTGGAGATCGTCACCAACGCCCTGAAGGAGGGCGTGAACATCGCCCCGCCCCCCGTCAACGGCAATGTCGCCCGCATCGCCGCGGAGGTGCTGGGCATCGAACCGGATCTTTCCGATTCAGGCGTTTCCGACGAGGAGCGGAGCGGTCAGGGCTAAGCCGCCGCCGCTCAGACCACGCCCGGCACCACCCAAGGCCGCCGCTCGGCATCGCGCTGGTCGAAGAGGTCGATGGCGTCCTGGTGGCGCAGGGTCAGCGCGACGTCGTCGAGCCCTTCGATCAGGCACTCCTTCTTGAAGGGGTCGATGGCGAAGGGCAGCGGCCGGCCGTCCGGGCCGGTCAGCGTCTGGGCCGGCAGATCCACGGTGACAGAGGCGCCGGGATTTCCCTGCAACTGGCGTCGCAGGGCGGCCACCGCGTCTTCCGGCAGGGTGACGGTCAGCAGCCCGTTCTTGGCGGCATTGGCGGCGAAGATGTCGCCGAAGCTGGGGGCGACGACACAGCGGAAGCCGCCATCCACCAGCGCATAGACTGCTCCCTCCCGCGAGGAGCCGCAGCCGAAATTGCGGTCGGCCACCAGCACCGCCGCCCCGGCATAGGCCGGATCGTCCAGCGGGAATCCGGGCTTGCGCTCGTCATGGAACAGGAAGTTGCCGTAGCCGGCGCTGCGCGGCTTCTTCAGGAAACGGGCGGGCAGAAGCTGGTCGGTGTCGATGTTGGCGATGTCGAGCGGCACCGCCGGTGCTGTCAGCGTGACGAAGGGGTCCATCCTACGAAGCTCCAAGCTTGCGGACATCGGTAAGCCTGCCGGTCGCGGCGGCGGCGGCGGCCATCGCCGGGCTCATCAGATGGGTGCGGGCGTTCGGCCCCTGGCGGCCGGGGAAGTTGCGGTTGGTGGTGGAAGCGCAGCGCTCCCCCGCCGGAACGAGGTCGCCGTTGATGCCCACGCACATGGAGCAGCCGGGCTCCCCCCATTTCAGACCGGCGTCGATGAACACGCGGTCCAGCCCCTCCGCCTCCGCCTGACGGCGCACCGGGACCGAGCCCGGAACCACCAGCCCCGGCACCACCGCGCGCCGGCCGCGCAGCACCTCGGCTGCGGCCCGCAGATCCTCCAGCCGGGCATTGGTGCAGGAGCCGATGAAGACGCGGTCGATGGGCACCTCCTCCAGCGCCATGCCGGGGGCGAGGCCCATATAGTCCAGCATCTTGCGCATCTGGCCGGCGCGCACCGGATCGGCCTCTGCCCCGGGATCGGGCACCGCCGCCGTCACCGGAACCGCAGTTTCCGGGCTGGTGCCCCAGGTAACGGCCGGGGCGATGGTGGCGGCATCCAGCGTCACCTCGCGGTCGAAGACGGCACCCGGATCGCTGGGCAGGGTCCGCCAATGCTCCACAGCCCGGTCGAACAGCGCGCCCTTGGGGGCAAAGTGCCGCCCCTCGATCCAGGAGAAGGTGGTGTCGTCGGGGGCGATCATCCCTGCGCGGGCCCCGGCCTCGATCGACATGTTGCAGACGGTCAGGCGGCCTTCCATCGACAGGGCGCCGATGGCGCTGCCGGCATACTCGATGACATGGCCGGCGGCCCCGTCGGCGCCGATGGCGGCGATCACCGCCAGGATCAGGTCCTTGGCCGTGACATGCGGACCCAACACTCCGTCCACCGTGATGCGCATGGTCTTGGGACGGCGCTGCCACAGGGTCTGGGTCGCCAGCACATGCGAAACCTCGGTGGCGCCGATGCCGAAGGCCAGCGCACCGAAGGCACCATGGGTCGAGGTGTGGCTGTCGCCGCAGACGATGGTCAGGCCGGGCAGCGTCAGACCCTGTTCCGGCGCCAGCACATGGACGATGCCCTGCGCCGGATCGTGCAGGCCGAAATGGCGCAGACCGTGGCGGCCAGCATTGGCCTCCAGCATCGTCACCATGTTGGCGATCTCGGGATCGGCGATCGGCATGGACCGGCTGTGCGAGGGAACGTAATGGTCGGCGACGGCGAAGGTCAGCTCCGGCCGGCGCACCTTGCGTCCGGCATGGTCGATCATGCCGAAGGCGTGGAAGGAGCCTTCGTGCAGGAAATGACGGTCGATGGCGAGCAGGGCCTGACCGTCCGGCCGGGTCGCCACGACATGGGCGTCCCAGACCTTCTCGAACAGGCTGCGTGGCTGTTGCGTCATTGGGTTTCCTCCTTGACGGCATCGGCCGCGGCCGTCCCGGCGATGCGCCCCAGCGCCACCGCGGTCAGCAGGCCGTTGCCCGACAGATAGCCGGACGCCTTGGCTCCAGAGACGCCGCAGGCGGCACCACCGGCGGCATAGAGGTTGGGCAGCGGCATCCCCTGCTCGTTCAGGACGCGCGCGTCGTCATCGACGACCACCCCGCCCTGGGTGTGGAACAGCGCACCGGTGACGCGGACGGCCCGGTAGGGCGGCACCAGCGGGGCCAAGCCGGTGAAGTCGCGGCCGAAGCGGTCGGTTCCGCCCTCCGCCTTCAGCCGGTCGATCTCGGCAAGCGTGGCGGCTAGGGCGTCGGCGTCGATCTTCATCTGCCGGGCAAGCTCGGCGGGGCTGTCGGCACTCAGCACCGCACCCATCGCTTCGGCCTGCCGGAAATCCTCGAACTGGCGGGCGATGCCGGCGATGCGCTCGTCGAAGACGGTCCAGGCAATGCCGTCCGGCTGCCGCAGCACGATGGCGGCCTGCTCCGAATAGCCCTGCGCCTCGTTGGAGAAGCGCCGGCCCTTCGCATTCACCTGCACGCCGCCCTCGGTGATCGTCGCCCAGGTGACGAGGATGCCGGCGGGATGGGCGACGGAGCCATGACCCTGGTGCCCCGACAGATGCCGGGTGGCGGCGCCCAGAGCCTCGCCCCACAGCAGTGCGTCGCCCTGGTTACCGGGATGGCCGAAATAGAGCGCGTCGGCGAGTTCCGGCACATGCCGCTCGACCAATGCCTTGTTGCCGCCATAGCCGTTGCAGGCGAGGACCAGTGCGCCGCAGCCGACCCGCTCGACACTGCCGTCCGGGCGGGTGATCTCGACACCGCAAACATGGGCGCCATCGGCATAGAGGGCGGTGACATGGGCCTCGCACAGCACGTCGATGCCGGCGGCTTCGACGGCTCCGCGCAGGCGGTCGATCAACTCCGCCCCCGACCGGCTGGGCAGCCCGTGCATGCGCCGGGCGCTGTGTCCCGGATAGCTGAAATTGTCCACCACCGAGAAGGGCAGCCCATAGCGGTCGGCCAGCCATTCCAGCGCCGGCCCCACCCCCTGCGCCACACGCGCGACCTCGGCCGGATCGGGTTCGCCCTTCGCCTTGGCGATGATGTCGGCGGCGAAGCGCTCCGGGCTGTCGTCGATGCCGGCATCGCGCTGCCAGCGGGTGCCCGGCGCCGGGATCAGCCCGGCCGACAGGGCGGTGGAGCCCTGGGGCAGCGCATCGCGCTCCAGCACCAGAACTCCGGCGCCCTGCTCGTGGGCCGCCAGCGCCGCAATCATGCCGGCCGCCCCGCCGCCGATCACGACCACGGGAACGGTGAACTCGAACTCCACGCCATCGGCGGGCAGGATGCGGCTCATTGGTTTGCCACCTCCTCCAGCATGGTGGCAACGCTCGCCACGCGGCAGACCGGGCGCAGGGCGGCGACGGAGATTTCGTGCACTTCGCGGCTGAAGGCGGCGCAGCCGTCCTCCAGCAGGATGGTGTCGAACTCGCGGACATGGGCGTCACGCACGGTCGAGGCGACGCCGCCGTTGGTGACGATGCCGCAGACCAGCAGCCGCTCCACCCCGCATTTCCGCAGCACCCATTCCAGCCGCGACATGTAGAAGGCGGAATAGGCGACCTTCTCCACCTCCACATCGACGGGCTGGAGCGAGTCGACGGTGCGATGCCCCCAGCCACCGGGCTGGAAATCTCCCTTCGCCAGGAAAGGACGCAGCGATTTCAGGTGGGGCGAGATCATCGGATCGCCGCCGCGGCCGGGCACCAGGGTGAAGTTGGTGGAGATGACCCATCCGCCACGCGACCGCAGCAGATCGGCCAGCGGCTTCACCCGCTCCGGCAGCGCCAGAATTTCCGGCGCCGTCTGCCCGGCGCGGCCATAGGCGCCCTCGGGATGCAGGAAATCATTCTGCAGGTCGCAGACCAGAAGCGCGGTGCGCTCCATCGGAACCGCAGTGGTGCTCATCTGGCGCTCCTTTCCACGATGACGTTGCCGAAGCCGTCGACGCGGGCGGACAGGTCGGGGTCGATCACGGTGGTGGCGTCCGGCTGTTCGAGGATCGCCGGCCCCTGGATCACCGCGCCGACCGGCAACTCCAGGCGGTTGTAGACCGCCGTCTCGTGCCAAGCCCCGTCGAACCACACCAGCCGTGCCCCAGCACGGGCACCCTCCACCGTCGTGCCGGCCGCCGGAGCGAGCGCGGAGAGGTCGAAATGCGGGCGGCGGCCGATGGCGGCGGTGCGCAGATTGACGATCTTGGCGCTGACGCCCGGCAGCAGCCGGCTGAACGACGCCTGATAGGCGCGTTCGAAGGCGGCACAGATGGTGGCTTCGTCGATCCCCGTGCTGCCGTTCTCGACCGACACCGGCAGCGGCACGGCGACCGTGTGGGTCTGCCCGATGTAGTGCATGTCGAGTTCGAAGACGAGGTCGATGCGCTCGACGCTGAGCCCGGCGGCCTCCACCACGGTGCGGGCGGCCGCCGCCTCCTCGACCATGCGGCGGTCGAGCGAGCCGGCGTCGATCCCCGCCAGCGGCAGGTTGACCGTCTGCACCTGATCGTGACGGATGTCGGCGATGACGCAGCCGAGCGCCGAGGTCACGCCGGGGAAGCGCGGCACCAGCGCCGCCTTCAGCCCGACCTCCTTGATGAGTGCTCCGACATGCAGCGCCCCGCCGCCGCCGAAGGGCACGGCGGCGAACTTGGCCGGGTCGTGGCCGCGCTCGATGGAGACGAGGCGGATGGCGCCGGCCATCTTGCTGTTGGCGATGCGCACCACCGCCTCCGCCGCCGCCATGACGTCGAGGCCGAGCGGCTCGGCGACATGGGTGGCGATGGCCGTGCGGGCGGCATCGACGTCCAGCCTCGCCAGCTTGCCGCCGATGGGACGCTCGGCATTGATGCGGCCGAGCAGCACGTTGGCGTCGGTCAGCGTCGGGCGGGAGTTGCCCTGGCCGTAGCAGACCGGCCCCGGCCGCGAGCCGGCGCTCTCCGGCCCGACCTGCAGCATGCCGCCGGGATCGACCCCGGCGATGGAGCCGCCGCCGGCGCCGATGGTGGTGATCTCGATCATCGGCGTGCGGACGACCAGACCGAAATCGATGGTGGTCTGGGCGGCCAGCATGGTCTGCCCCTCCACCACCAGCGACACGTCGAAGCTGGTGCCGCCGAGGTCGCCGGTGATGACGTTCGGGAAGCCCGCCGCCTTTGAGATCGCCGCCGCGGCGATGACGCCGGCCGCCGGCCCCGACAGGGCGGTGCGCACCGGCAGCCGCCGAGCGGTGTCGGTGGACATCACGCCGCCGTTGGACTGCACGATGTGGAAGCGTCCGCCGAACCCCTCCCCCGCCAGGGCATTGTCGAGCTTGGCGAGATAGCTGCCGACCACCGGCTGGAGATAGGCGTTCAGCGCGGTGGTGGAGGTGCGCTCGAACTCGCGGATTTCCGGCAGGATGCGCGACGAGCATTCGAGGTTGGCGTTCGGCCAGACCTCGCGCGCCGCCTCCAGCGCCGCCAGTTCGTTGGCCGGGTTGGCGTAGGCGTTGATGAAGACGATGGCGAGCGCCTCCGCCCCCCGGTCGGCGAGCCGGCGGGCAGCGGCGCGGACCTCCTCCAGGTCGATTTCGGTGCGGATGGTGCCGTCGGCCAGCGTGCGCTCCGCCACCTCCAGCCGCATGTCGCGGTCAACCACGGGGACGAAGTCGCCCCACAGGCCCCAGGTGTGGCGGCGGTCGCGGCGCCGCATCTCCAGCACGTCGCGGAAGCCGGCGGTGGTGATCAGCCCGACCTTGGCGCCCTTGCGCTCCAGCAGCGCGTTGGTGCCGACGGTGGTGCCGTGGACGATGGAGCCCAGTTCGGCGACCGGGCCGAAGCTCTGCAGCCCGGCGAGGAAGCCGACCGCCTCGTCGCCGCGGTTGGAGGGCACCTTGGCGGTGCGGAAGCTGCCGCGCGCCTCGTCGTAATGGAACAGGTCGGTGAAGGTGCCGCCGACATCGACGCCGACGATTGCACCCTTGGAAATGCCGTTGTTCATGGTCTTGCTTCCGGGTTCGTCAGGCGGCGGGGGATTCGCGCAAGGTCGCGGTGGCGGCGATGTCGACCACACCGTCATCGGTCAGCGCCACGCCATAGGCGTTGCGCGCCGCGTCACGGCCGAGGTAGCCGAGCCGCACGTCGCGGGCGACGGCCTCCGCGTCGCGCCGCTTCGGGTCGCCCCAGCCGCCGCCGCCCGGCGTCTCCAGCCGCACGCGCTGGCCGTCGCGGATCTTCACGTCGGTGACCTTGGAGGCGAGCGGCGGCGACTTCTCGCCCTCGTCGCTCTGCCAGGTGAAGCGGTTCAGCGCCGCCGGGGTGCCGCCGGCCACACCGAAGGGCGCGAAGACGCCACGCTCGCCCAGCAGGAAGACGTCGGCATCGGTCAGCGCCTCGATCTCGTAGACCGCACCAAGTCCGCCGCGATGCAGGCCGGCCCCGGCAGAGTCCGGACGCAGCGCCCATTGGGTGAACATCACCGGATAGGCGGCTTCGAGGATTTCCACCGGCGGAATGGTGGCGGTGGAAATCGGGTTGTTGGCATGGTTCAGCCCGTCGGTCTCCGGATTGCCGCCCAGGCCGCCGCCGAAGAAGGAGAACATGACCCAGCGCGAGCCGTCCTTGCGGTGGCCGGCGAGCGACAGCGCGTTGATGGTGCCGAAGGGCGCGGCGGTGGCGCGGGCCGGGTCGGCTAGGGCAAGCGCGCCGAACACCACGCCGATCACGCGCAGGATGGTCTCGGTATAACCGCCCACGGGCTTCGGCGGCTTCACCGCCAGCAGGGTGCTTTTGGGGATGACGAAGGTGATCGGGTTGAGACAGCCGGCATTGGCCGGCACGTCGGTGAAGACATGCTTCAGCGCGACGTAGCAGCAGGCGACCGCCGTCGAATAGGCGATGTTCAGCGGCCCGGCGCAGGGCGCCGACGACCGCGAGAAGTCCAGCGTCATGCGGTCGCCGGCAATCGTCAGGTCCAGCGCGATCCGCAGCCGGTCCGCCGTGATGCCGTCGTTGTCGAGATAATCCTCGAAGCTGTAGGTGCCGTCCGGCAGCTTGGATACGGCGCTGCGCATCAGCGCGTCGGCCCTCGCGGTGAAGGCCTCGAAGGCGGCGGCGACCGTCTCCTCGCCATGCTCGTCCAGCAACTCGGTCAGGCGGCGCACGCCGAGATCCAGCGCGTTCAGCTGCCCGTTCAGGTCGCCGTAGTTCGACACCGGCACGCGCGAATTGGCGGCGAGGATCGCCAGCAGGTCGTGGTTCATCACGCCGGCCTTGACCAGCTTCACCGGCGGGATGCGCACGCCCTCCTGGAAGCTGTCGGTGGCGCGGGCGTTGAAGTTGCCCGGCACATTGCCGCCGATGTCGAGCCAGTGGCCGACCGACGCCATCCAGCAGAACAGTTGCCCATTGCGGAAAATCGGCCGCACCAGACGGAAATCGTTCAGGTGGGTTCCGCCGTCATAGGGGTCGTTGAACAGGAAGATGTCGTCGGGATGGAGGTCGCCCTCCCGCGCCACCTTGTCGATCACCGCCTTGACCGCAAAGGCCATGGCGCCTACGAAGATCGGCAGGCCGTTGGTGCCCTGCACCAGCGTGGCGCCGGTCTCGGCGTGATAGAGGCCGTGGCAGGCGTCGCGCGCCTCGGCGATGATCGGATTGAAGGCGGAACGGTAGAGCGTCGCGTCCATCTCGTCGGCGATCTGCTCCAGCCGGCCCTTCAGGACAGCCAGCGTGACGGGGTCGATTGCGGTCTTCACGGTCATGCTGCGTCCTCCCGCTTGGCGGGTGCAAAGTCTTTGTAGGTTTCGCCGAGCGCCAGCATCTCCGGCGTGCCGATCAGCTCGTTCAGCGCGTTGAAGTCGAACATGCGGTCGCGGAAGGGCTGGGTCGTGCCGTGCTGCGCCAGCGAGCCGTAATAGTCCTGCGCCTGCCGGGCGAGCGCCCGCACGATGCCGCCGGGGAAGATCACCAGCCGGTAGCCCAGCTCGCCCAATTCCGACGCGGAGCTGATCGGCGTCTGCCCGCCCTCCACCATGTTGGCCAGCAGCGGGCGGATGCCGCCCAGGTCGGCGGCGATGGCGGAGAGCTGCTCCCGGCTTTTCGGCGCCTCGACGAACAGCACGTCGGCGCCGGCCTCGACATAGAGCCGGGCGCGGTCGAGAGCGGCGGAGACACCCTCCACCGCCACCGCGTCGGTGCGGGCGATGATCAGGGTGCCTTCGCTGGTTCGGGCATCGACCGCCGCCTTGATCTTGCCGGCCATCTCGCCCGCGGGGATCACCGCCTTGTCGGTCAGGTGGCCGCAGCGCTTGGGAAAGCTCTGGTCCTCAAGCTGCAACGCGGTGGCGCCGGCCCGCTCGAACATGCGCACGGTGCGCTGAACGTTCAGCGCGTTGCCGTATCCGGTGTCGGCATCAACCACCAGCGGCGTCGGCACCCGGTCGCGCACCAGGGCGATGGTGTCCGCCACCTCGGTGACCGAAACCAGCCCGATGTCAGGCCGGCCAAGCCGGGTGTAGGCGATGGCGGCGCCGGACAGATACAGCGCCTCGAATCCAGCGGCGGTGGCCATCGAAGCGGTGAAGGCGTCATAGACTCCGGGCGCCAGGACGACACGGTTCTGGGCCAGTCGGTCCCGGAAACTGATGCTGGGGACGGTCATGTCAAGCGCTCCCCCCGGCGGCGCCACGCGAAGCGGTCGCGCACCACCGGGTCAGGGTTGGAAGATGTTGGGAGAGGGCCGGAGCGCACATCGCTCACAGCCCGAGATAGGTGCGTTTCAATTCGGGGTCGCGCGCGATCTCGTCGGACGGTCCCGACAGCGCGAAGACGCCGTTTTCAAGGATGTAGGCCCGGCGGGCGACCTCCAGCGACTGGACGACGTTCTGCTCGACCAGCAGGATCGCCAGCCCGTCGGCGTTCAGCTTGCGGATCAGCCCGAACATCTCCTCCACCACCAGCGGCGAGAGGCCGAGCGACGGTTCGTCGAGGATCAGCAGACGCGGCTCCGCCATCATGCCGCGGCCGATCGCCAGCATCTGCTGCTCGCCGCCCGACAGGGTGCCGGCGAATTGCGCCTCGCGTTCCTTCAGGCGGGGGAATGTCGCGAAGATCCGTTCCAGGTTCCGCGCCCGGTTCGGCTTGCCGCGGCGGTAGCTGCCGAGTTCCAGATTCTCGCGGATCGACAGGTTGGGGAAGATCTTGCGGCCTTCCGGCACCTGGATCAGCCCCTCCTCGACGATACGCGCGGCGGACTTGCCGTCGATGCGGGTGCCGCCGAACCGGATCTCGCCGGTCCAGGGCGGCAGCACGCCGGACAGGACCTTGTTCAGCGTCGTCTTGCCGACACCGTTCGAGCCCAGCACCGTGACGATCTCGCCGGCATGCACGGCCATGTCGATGCCGCGCAGCACCTCGGTGGCGCCATAGCCGGTCTTCAGGCCGCTGATTTCCAGAAGCTGCTCAGCCATGGGCCGCCCCCTCCGCCTTCAGACGGGCGGCGGCGCCGTGGCCGAGATAGGCCTCGATCACGCGGGTGTCGGCGCAGACGGCGGCGGGCGGCCCCTCGGCGATCATGCGGCCCTGGGCCAGCACATAGACGCGCTCGCACAGATTCATCACCGCCTGCATGACGTGTTCGATCATCAGGATCGTCACCCCTTCGTCGCGGATGCCCCGGATCACCGGGATGATGTCGCGGATCTCCGACGGGTTCAGCCCGGCCAGCACCTCGTCCAGCAGCAACAGCTTCGGCTCGGTGGCGAGCGCGCGGGCCAGCTCCAGCCGCTTGCGCCCGGCCACCGTCAGCCCGCCCGCCGGCCGGTCGAGTTCGGCCCCCAGCCCGACGCGGCGAGCGACCTCGCGCGCCTTGGCGGTGGCGTCGGCCCGCTTGGCATGGCGCAGATAGGCGCCGACCGCGATGTTCTCGCACACCGTCAACCCGGCAAAGGGCTGGACGATCTGGAAGGTGCGGCCGATGCCGCGCTCCGCCCGGCGATGCGGTTCCTCCGCCGTGATGTCGGTGCCATCGAAGCGGATGCGTCCGTCGGTCGGGGCGATGAAGCCGGAGATCATCGAGAACAGCGTGGTCTTGCCGGCTCCGTTCGGACCGATCAGCCCGATGATGCCGCCGGGTTGCAGCGACAGCGTCGCGCTGTCCACCGCCATCAACCCGCCGAAACGTTTGGAGACGCCCTCAACGGCCAGCATGGGAAACCTCCTTGGGTCCGCGCGCCATCATCCCGCGGCCACGGTAGCGCAGCCGCTCCAGCAGGCCCAGGATGCCGCCGCGGGCGAAGGCGACGGCCAGCACCAGCACGCCGCCGAAGACGATCAGGTCGATGCCGGGAATGCGGCCGGCGAACTGCTTGGCGACTTCGCCCAGCCCGTGCAGGGTCAGCGCCCCCACCACCGGGCCGAAGACGGTGCCGACGCCGCCGATGATCGGGGCCAGCAGAAGCTCCACCGAAATCCAGCTGCCATAGGCGATGTTGGCGTCGATGTAGAGGAAGTATTGGGCATAGAGGCAGCCGGACAGCGCCGTCACCGCACCGGAGAGGGCGATGGCGCGCAGCTTCACCTTGAGGGAGTCGACGCCCAGAGCCTTGGCGGCATCCTCGTTCTCGCGCACCGCCACCAACTGCGCCCCGAAGCGGGAGCGCTGGATCCAGCGGGTCAGCAGCAGCACCGCGGCGACGAAAGCCAGCACCAGCCAATAGAAGACGGCGCGATCGTCGAACTGCAAATTGACCGCACGGACGTCCAGCTTGATGAGCAGGCCGGCAGCCCCGCCGGTGAAGGAGGCGGCATTGGCCAGGATGCGGAACACCTCGGCGAAGGCCAGCGTCACCAGCGCGAAGTAGGAGCCGCGCAGGCCCGACCGGAAGCTGAGGAAGCCGATGACCCAGCCGACCACACCGCCGGCCACCGTCGCTAGCACCAGCCCGGCCCAGGCGTTGACGCCATAGCGCAGTTGCAGGATCGCCGTCACATAGGCGCCGGTACCGAAGAAGGCGGCATGGCCGAAGCTGAACTGGCCGCCGAAGCCACCCAGGATGTTCCAGCCCTGCGCGCCCAGCGCGACGATCAGCATGAAGACCAGGAAGTTCAGCACCGGGCTGGAAGTCACCACCAGCGGCAGCAGGGCGGCCAGCAGGGTGAGGACGGCGATCGGGATAAGGTCGCGCGCGGTCATGCCTTGGCTCCGAACAGGCCGGTCGGCCGCACCAGCAGCACGGCGATGAAGATCAGGAAAATGCCGATCTGGCCCAGGCTGTCGCCCAGGAACAGGCCGCACAGACTCTCCACCACGCCGATGAACAGGCCGCCCAGCAGTGCGCCGGGGATGGATCCCATGCCGCCCAGCACCACCACCGTGAAGGCGACCAGCACGAAGGCGCCGCCGATGCGCGGGTTGACGTAGAAGGTCGGCATCAGCAGCCCGGCCGCCACGGCAAGACAGGCGCAGCCCAAACCAAAGGTGACGGCATAGACATGCGGCACGTCGATGCCGACCAGATTGGCGCCCAGCTTTTCCTTGGCGACGGCGCGGATCGCCTTGCCGGTGTCGGTGCGGTTCAGCACCAGCCACAGCAGGCCGGTCACCACCACCGCCGCGCCCAGCCCGATCAGGCGCGGGTAGCTGAGCAGCAGCGGCCCCAGCGCCACCACCTGGAAGGAATAGTCGGTGTCGAGCGTGCGCGTGTCCGACTGGAACAGCGCCAGCAGCACATTCTCCAGCACGATGGACAGGCCCAGCGTGACCAGCAGGATGTTGCCGTCGTCGCCATGGCTGGCCGGCCCGATAACGAATCGCTGCAGGCCGTAGCCGAGCGCGAACATCAGCGGCACCAGCGGCAGGATGGCCAGATAGGGGTCCATCCCCAACACCGCCCAGGCGATCCAGACCGCGAACATCGCGCAGGTCAACAGCGCGCCGTGGGCGAAGTTGATGATGTGGAGCACGCCGTAGATCAGCGTCAGGCCAAGCGCGATCAGGGCATAGACCGCTCCGGTCATCAGACCGTTCAGCGACGCTTCCAGGATGATCTGAGGTGAATACATGGCAGCCCGCGCATGAGGGGAATGGTCCCCTCACCCGCTCCGCGATGTGCCGGTTTGCGGCGTTGCGGACGGGTGGGGGGAATGCGGAGGTGCGACGGCGAAAAATTCCGATCAGGCCGCCGGGAAGTTGGCCTTCGCCTCGGCGAATGCCTCCGGATAGATCACCTTGATGTCCTCACCCTGGATCTGGGTGTTGATCGGGGTGGCGCCCTGGTTCTGGCCGTTTTCGAACTTCGTCGGGCCATAGGGCATGATGTGGCCGGCAAAGGTGGAAGCGTTCAGCGCCTCGATGATCTTCTTGCGGTCGGCGGAGCCGGCCCGCTCGATGGCGTCGGCCAGCAGCAGCACGTTCGAATAGTTCAGCGAGACATTGTAGGCGAAGGACTTGCCCTGCCCTTCCACCGTCTTGCGCAGGGCCAGCGCCTTCGGATTCTTCGGATCGTGCCAGTGGTTGCAGTCGATGACGTTCTGGGCCGCCTGCGGGAATTCCTTGACGAATCGGCCGTTCGACGCCGCGCCGCCCAGGATCGCATAGACGCCCTTCGGCTTGATGCGCTGCTGCTGCATGGTGCGGGCGAGCAGCACGAACTCGCCATAGTAGTTGGACGGGATGACCAGATCGGGGTTCAGCGAACGGATGCGCAGCGCCACGTTGGACATGTCGCGCGCCGGCGTCGGATGGGCGATGGTCTCCAGAACCTCGAAGCCGCGCTTGGGCAGTTCCGCCTGCAGCAGCTTGGCGAGGCCGGAGCCGAACAGCCCGTCCTCATGCACCAGCACCACGGTCTTGGCCGGCTTGCCCGCCTTGTCGTTGATGGCGGTCAGGTTGTCGAGCGCCACCTGCGTGACCTTGCCGAAGCCGGGGCTGAAGCGGAAGGTGTTGGTCAGGCCGCGCGACATGATCTGGTCCGACACGCCGACATCGACCAGATAAGGCAGATCGTAGCGCGCCGCCGCCTGCGACGCCGCAAGGCAGATCGGACTGGCGAAGCCGCCGACGATGGCGCAGACGCCGTCGGCCTGCATGCGCTCCACCTCCTGCGTGCCGGCTTCGGGCATCGAACGGGCGTCGCCGAACACCATCTCCAGCTTGGCGCCGCCCAGCGACTTGATTCCGCCGGCCGCGTTGATCTCGTTGAAGGCGATTTCCGCGCCCAGCCGTCCGAGGTCGCCGTCATGGGCGAGCGCGCCGGTCACCGGCTGGAGGATGCCGATCTTCACCGCCGGGGTCTGTGCCCGCAGGATCGACGGGGCGGCCACCGGCACGGTGACGAAGGCGGCTGCCGCGGCACCGGCCTTCAGCACCGTGCGGCGGGAAATCCCGGAGGTCGCGGAGTCCTGAACCGAACGTCCCATAACGCTCAACTCCTCTGTTTGATTGCCCGCGTGCTGCGGGTGGGCTTTTCACCCGGTTTGCTTTTTTCGGCCTTGCTTTTTTCGGTCTTGCCTTTATCGGTACGCGGCCAGCCCAGGGCGGGGCTCCAGCGCCGTTCGCCGTCGCCGCCGGTGCGCACCAAATCCATGTGGAAGCTGTAGCGGTCGGGACGGTACAGCGCGTGCAGATGCTCCACGCCACGGCCCGACGGCTCGTAGACGATGCGGGTCAGGGTCAGCAGCGGCGATCCGATCTCCAGATCCAGTGCCGCCGCCGCTTCGGGGCCGGCAAGCGTCGCGTTGATCGCCTGGGTGGCGCGCTCCGTCGACACGCCTGACCGCTCGATCAGTTCCAGCAGCGGACGCGCCGCCAGTTCCGCCTCCGAATAGGTCAGGCCGATCCATTCCGGCACATGGGTGGTCAGGTAGGAGAACGGCTCCCCATCGATCAGGCGCACGCGCACCGACCGCTGGACCCGTTCGCCAGGCTTCAGGCCCAGACTCTCTGCGATGGATTCGGGTGGAATGCCGTAGCCGAAGGACAGCAGCTTCACATCGGTGCTGCGGCCCATGTCGATCAGGTGCGACAGGACGTTCGACAGATCGGCGACGATGGGACGGACGGCGCGCGTGTCGTGGACAAAGGTGCCGGAGCCGGCCTTGCGCTGCACCAGCCCTTCCTTTTCCAGAAGATCGAGAGCGCGGCGCACGGTGACCCGCGACACTGCATGTTCGGCCGCCAGCGCCGGTTCGCCCGGCAGGCGTCCGCCCGGCGGCAACTCGCCGGCGACGATGCGGTCACGCAGCAGAAGATAGATCCTGCGTGCCTTCAGGGGTTCGACCGCCGACCTCACAGCACTCCGCCTCCCCTTCACCGGAAACCGTTGGCTGTCCATTCATCAGACAGGAACCTGTATGATGGATAATACAGCTTTGGTCAACAGCGATGTTGGGAGCGCCAACGGTTGCGACCCGCACCCCGGCCTTTTCAGCGGGAACGGGCGCGCTCCGGACGGAGGGCAACGACGGACGCACCATCGCCGCCCGATGCGGCAGAGACGGCTTTCATTCCTCCGGAGACGTCATCTGCGGCGGCGTCGGGGGTCAGGGTCAGATAGCGCACGCAGCTGACCCGCAGGAAGGAGGCGAGATTCTGGACGCCGCCGTGGACCTCCACGACCTCGTCATAGAGCGTGACGATCAGGCGGTTGGTCGTGGTTCCCTGTTCGACGGCGATGCCGGCCAGGACGTTCCAGAACAGGTTCTCCAGCCGGATGCTGGTCACCATCCCGTGGATGCGGACCGAGCGCGACCGCGCCTCGTACAGGATCGGGTCGGTGTTGACAAAGATTTGGCACATGCGCCGCTCCTCCTCCAACGATGGACCTGTCCACCCGGCTCACCCCCGGCGAACCGCGCCTCGCTGGATGCCGTGCTGGTTCATCTTGCGATACAAGGTGCTGCGGGAAATTCCCAGCACCGCCGCGGCGTCCGACAGGTTCCCGCCGGTGGCGGCGATCACATCCTCGATCGTCCGCTGTTCGGTGACCGTCAGCGACATGGGCACCGGACCGGCCGGCCCCGCCACCGCCGGGTAGGGCGAGGGCCACCCGCCGGTCTCCGGGCAGCCGCAGGTGTCACGCAACTCGTCCGGAAGATCGCGAACATCGACGGTTCCGCCGGTGGACAGCAGGATCGCGCGTTCGACCACGTTGCGCAGTTCCCGCACATTGCCCGGCCAGTCGTGTCCTTGCAGCAGCTCCAACGCCGCGGCGGTGAAACAGACGGGCGCGCGGCCATACCGCTCCGCCAGCACGCCGTTGAAGTGGGAGATCAGGCGCGGAACGTCGCCATGCCGCTCGCGCAAGGGCGGCACCCGCAGGGCCGTCACGGCAAGCCGGTGGTACAGGTCGCGGCGGAACCGGCCGGCGGCGACCTCCTGCCGCAGGTTCCGGTTGGTCATGGCCAGCAGCCGCACCGACACCCGGCGCGGGACATTGTCGCCGATGCGGTACAGCACCCCTTCCTCCAGCACCCGCAGCAGATAGGGCTGAAGGTCGAGCGGGAGTTCGCCGATCTCGTCCAGGCACAGCGTGCCGCCGTCCGCCAGTTCGAAACGGCCGATCCGCCCCTCCGCCGCCGCGCCGGTGAAGGCGCCGCGCACATAGCCGAACAGCTCGCTGCCCAGCATCTCGCGCGACACGGCACCGCAATTGAACGGCACGAAGGGACCGCCGGCCACCGCGCTGTGGCCGTGGATGGCGCGCGCGAACAGCTCCTTGCCGACGCCGGTCTCGCCCTCGATCAGGATGGGGACCGGCAGCGGCGCCAGACGCTCGCCCTGCCCGATCACGGCACGCAGGCTGTCGCTGGCCCCGACAATGTCGGCGAAGCGGCAGCGGCTGTGGTCGGACTCGTCCGGCACCGCCCGGCGCCCGGCCGAGGAACGGGACGACGCCGAACCGGGAATCACCAGCAACGTCCCCCGCCGCTCTCCGTCCAGCATCAGCGGACGGACCCAGTCGGACGGAACCGGCAGCCGGCCGCCGGCACCGCCCTCCAACCCGACAAGGGGCAGCTTCGTCCCCCGGTTCAGCGGCGGCAGCTCCGATCCTAGGCTCGCCTTCAGCAGATGCGCCGCCTTGCGGCTGGCGAAGAGAAGACGCCCACGCGCGTCCAGCGCGATCAACCCCTCGCCGGCGTACTTCTGGCTGTCCTCTAGGCAAGCCTCCAGAAGCCGCACATGCTCCGCCTCCGTCTGGCGGGCGAGGTTCCATTCCACCTGCCGGGCGGCAACCACGGCCAGCGCCAGCGCCTGCCCGCTGAAGCTCTGTTTCAGGCCGGAGATGTCGAGCAGCCCGACCACCGATCCGTCGACCGGGTCGTGGATCGGCGCGCCGGCACAGCTCCACCCCTTGATGCCGGCGCAATAATGCTCCGCCGACTGGACCAGCACCGGTTGCTTGGAGGCCAGCGCCGTGCCGATGCCGTTGGTGCCGGCGCAGGTCTCGCCCCACTGGCCGCCGCAGGCGAGGCTGATGTCGCGGGCCGCGTTCATGGTGGCGCGGTCGCCGGCGGCCTCCAGCACCACGCCGTTGGCATCGGTGATCAGCATCACTGTCCGCGTTCCCGCCAACAGGTTCGCCGCCTCCGCCAGGGTGGTGGTGGCGGCCTGTAGCAGATCCCGGTTGTCGCGGCGCAGGGCCTCGACAAGGTCGCTGCCGACCACCGGTGCCGCATCCGCCCGCGCATCGACCAGGAAGCTCTGGCAGCGCGCCCAGGATCGGATGACCACGTCGCGCACCGGCAGATTCTCCCGCCGGGATCCGGAGACGAAATCCTCCCACGCCTTCATCGTCGCCGTTTCGCCGTCCACCAGCGCATGGAACGCCGGACCGGACGAAGCAACGGCCAGACGGCCGATACCGACCTGTTCATTGGCCAACACAGTCCCCTCCCCGCATCCCGGCGTCTTTCACGATTTTTCCCGTGGCGCCGATTGTCCTTGAACGGGAACGCGGAGAGTCGTCCCGATTTACTCCGCATCCGCGATTGTTTGTGTAAGAAATCATAAGCCGGACTGAAGCGGGAGCGGTAGTAGCGGAATACTCTATGGCCTTTTTCCTGTGCTTTTTCCCCGAAGGTGGAGGTGAGCCGTCACGACACGGCGGGATCAGCTGCGCCCGTACCGCTCCATGCCGCCGCCACGGGCCGGGCCGGCGGTGGGATCGACGTCGTCAGGAATGTCGGCGACCAGCGTGTGGGTGGTCAGGATCAGCTTGGCGACCGACACCGCATTCAGCAATGCCAGCGTGGTGACCTTGACCGGATCGATGATCCCGGCCGCGAACAGGTCGCCGAACCGGCCGGTGCGGGCGTCGAAGCCGGAGCCTTCGGGAAGCTCGGCGATCCGGGCGGCGACGCCGGCCCCGTCCAGCCCGCCATTCTCGGCGATGCAGACCAGGGGCTGCAGCATCGCCCGCTGCACCAGCCTTACCCCGGCACGCTCGCCCTCCCCCAGATCCCCGGCCAGCCGGTCGAGCAGCGGCGCGACGCGGGCCAGCGCGGAGCCACCACCGGGCACCACCCCTTCCGCCAGCGCCGCGCGGGCGGCGGCGAGCGAATCCTCCAGAAGCTGGGCGGTGCGTTTCTGCTCCACCGGGGTGGCGCCGCCGACCTCGATCAGGGCGGTGCCGTGCGTCAGCTTCGCCAGCCGCTGGGACAGCTTGTCCCGCTCGATGTTGGGCGGCGCCTCCTCCCACTGGCGCTGCACAAGGGCGCGGCGGGCGGCCAGCGCGTCGGGATCGCCATGGCCGCGCAGGAGGGTGGTGCGGCCGGCGGTCACCTCGATGCGGTCGGCGCCCCCCAGATCCTCAGCCGTCACGCTGTCGAGGCGTCCGCCGAGGTCGCGCGCGATCACTCGTCCGCCGGTCAGGATCGCGATGTCCTCCATCATCGCCTGACGCCAATGGCCGAATTCTGGCGGGTTGATCGCCACCACCGTGGCGCGTCTGTCGCGGCGCAGCGCCATCAGCGCCGCCACCACCTCCGGCGCAACACTGTCGGCGACGACCAGCAGCGGACGTTCGTCGCCAAGCCGGCCGATCAGGCGCAGCAGCGGTTCCGCATCGGCGATCTTGTGGTCGGTCATCAGGATGCGGGGCCGTTCCAGCACCGCGGTCTGGCCGGTCGGCTCGGTCGCCATATGATGGGACAGGAAGCCACGGTCGAGCACCATGCCCTCCAGCACATGCAGCGCGGTCGGTGCGCCCGGTTGGCCGTATTCGATGTCGATCACCCCCTCCGTCCCCACCCGGCGCAGGGAATCGGCCACCAGCCGGCCGAGCGCCGGATCGGTCGCCGCAACGGTCGCCACCTGTTCCAGCTGCGCATCGCCCGCCAGCGGCCGGGCCATGCCGCGGAGGTGGTCGACGACGAAGCCGCAGGCGCGCTCCATCCCCTCCACCAACTCCACCGAGCCATGGCCGTCCGCCAGCACGGCGACCCCGTCCTGGATCAGCGCGTCGGCCAGCACGGTCGCGGTGGTGGTGCCGTCGCCGGCCACGTCATTGGTCTGCTTCGACACCTCGCGCACCACCTGGGCGCCCATATTCTCGAAGCGGCAGGGCAGCTCGATCTCGGCGGCGATGCTGACGCCGTCGCGGGAGATCATCGGCGTGCCGATGGGGCGGTCGATGATCGCGTTCGTCCCCATCGGCCCCAGCGTGCCGCGCACCGCCAGCGCCAGCTTGCCCACCCCGCGGGCAAGCGCGGCCCGCGCCTCGGCACGGTGCAGCATCATCTTCGGCATGGCGTCTGTCCCTCCCATTCTTGATTTTACGGATTTGAAAAGGAGGCGGAGCCCGCTGGACCTGATGCGGACCCCGCCTTCCCGAGGTCACTCGTAGGCGAGCGCGTCATCCATGTTGCCGAAGAGAACGACGGTGTCCTCGTCGATCATGACCATGCGGCCATAGTGGGTGGAGGTGGAGATCTCGAAGATGTGCGGGGTCATCTCGCGACCGAGAGCTTCGCCGATCTCGCTCATCTTGAACTCGATCTTGCCCTCGCCGTCGATGCGGATCATCGCCGGCAGATAGGTGACGGTGATGCTGGGCTTGCTTTCCATCACCTCGGCGATGCAGCGCGCCTCGACGCTGTCGTTCATCGTCACGCCGCACTGGTGGGAGATGGTGCCGTCCTGGGTGATATCCTTCAGCGGCTTGAAAAGCTGCTGCACGGTGGTGACGCTCATGGTTTTCGTCCTCTTGTGGCGGAGATGCGGGAAGGATCACTCGGCCGCGGCGTCGGTGACGGCAGCCGTAGCGGCAGCCGGAGTTGCGACCTGCCCGACCTCGACCGGCGGCAGGGCCGGCAGGTCGGCGTCAATGCCGATCTCGCGCCCGATGGCGGCGACGCGGTCGCGCGCGCGCGCGAACGCCTCCGTGAAGCTCGCCACCTTGACCCGCGGCAGCGACCACAGCGGCTGCAACTGCAACGCCGCCTTCACCGCCAGCCCGCCGTGATGGGCGAACCAGCTCTGCAGCATGATCCGGTTGTCCTCGCCATGCGCCGGGTCGCGCAGCAGCAGGGCGAACAGCTCCACCGCGTTGGCGAGGTTCCGCTCATAATCGGCTTCGGCCGCCGAGATGACCGACGGGGTGGAGAAGTCGTTCTGCGCCGCGGCGACCTGCATGACGAAGCCGCTGCGGAACAGCTCGCCGACCAGCGGTTCGAAGACGAGATTGACGGCGAAATACTGCTCCAGGAAGTCGGTGGCGGCGCGGATATGCTCGACCGCCTCGCGGCAGGGCTGCCAGATCGGGTCGTCCAGCCAGTGCGCCTTGCCGGCGTCCAGATCGAAGCTGCCGATGTCGCTGCCGACCTCGGCCAGATAGAGCGTCAGGTCCTGGGCGAAGCGCAGCTTGTAGGAGGCGTTGGTCAGGATGGCGTTGTTGACCATCTGGGTGTAGCCGTAGCGCTGCGCCCGCATCAGCGCGGTTCCCAGCCCATATTCGGCATGCTTGAAGGCGCCGACATGGTTCTGCAGCACGGCGACCCAGGCCTTGTCGAAGCGCTGGGGCGCCCCGGCGCGGCGTGCGTTCTCCACCACATTCTGGATCATGCCGACGATGGTGGACTGGCGCTGGTAATGGGTGCGTTCCCATTCCTGGTCCGGCGCGCGGAAGCCATGCCAGTCCGTGCATTTCAGCGCGGTCCAGTCCTTGGAATATGTGGGCGTGCCGTCGCCGAAGGAGATGATCCAGTTCTGGAGCAGATAGCGCTCCGGATCGGGCTGGACGTCGACCGTCACGTCCTCGTAATGGGTCGCCTTGCGGCCCTTCGGCTCGAAGTAATTGTAACGGCGGCTGTCGGAACCGGGAAAGGCCTTGGCCCCGGCGGCGGCGGATTTGGTTTCGGCTTCCTGCATGGTCATCGTCTTTCCTCCCGTATTTGCGAAATCCCGGCTCAGCGGGTGGCGGGGGTGAATTTGTCGAAATAGACGCGCGCGGAATCGATGCCGGCCATCTGCAGGACCGGCAGCACCGCGTCGATCATCGGCGGCGGCCCGCAGGAGAAGACGTCGGCCTCCTCCGCGTCTGTCATCTCGGACAGGTGCCGGCGCAGCACCTCGTGGATGAAGCCGGTCTCGCCGGTCCAGCCGTCGCCTTCCTCCGCATGGGACAGGGCGGGGATGAAGGCGAAGTCCGGCAGGCTGCGGGCGAACTCCTCGAACTGATCGAGGTGGAACAGGTCCCGGCGGCTGCGGGCGCCGTAGAAGAAGCGCACCGGCCGCGTTTCGCCGCTGGCGGCCTGATCGCGCAGGATCGACAGCAGCGGCGCCATGCCCGACCCGCCGCCGACCAGGATCATCGGCCCCTCCCGCCCCTCGCGGCGGAAACAGGTGCCGTAGGGACCGCGGATGCTTACCCGGTCGCCGACCGACAGGCCGCCGTCCAACTGGCGGGAAAAGGCGCCATCCGGATATTTCTTGATGATGAACTCCAGCCGGTTGCCGTCGGCCGGCGGGTTGCCCATCGAGAAGGAGCGGGTGAGGCCGATGCCGGGCAGCGTGATGTCGGCATATTGCCCGGCCCAGAACTTCATCGGCTGGTCGAGGTCCAGCGCGATGGCGA
Source organism: uncultured Azospirillum sp. (assembly GCA_965650625.1). GTDB lineage: Bacteria > Pseudomonadota > Alphaproteobacteria > Azospirillales > Azospirillaceae > Azospirillum. The sequence goes on from CBFGPE010000045.1 coordinate 41,572, forward strand.
CGATGTCGTGGGTCAGCGGCTCCACCGCCGCCAGCCGGGCATTGAAGTCCTTCACCGGGATGGAGCGGGACAGCAGATCCTCGTCATAGTTCAGCAGTTCCACCGCCACGTCGCTGTAAGCCAGCGAACGGCAGAGCAGGATATGGTTGCTGTCGCGCTCCGGATCGGAGAGCGCGAAGGTGGAGTATTTCAGCATCTCCACGTCGCCGTCGATCAGCAGGCATTTGCAGGCGGAGCACTGCCCCTCCTTGCAGCCATGCATCAGCGAGACGCCCTGGCGGAAGGCCGCGTCGAGGATGGTTTCCCCCTCCGCGACCTCCATTTCGATGCCGACCGGCTCCAGCCGCACCGTGTGGACGGCCTGACTGTTGTGCAGCGCTTGTGCGGTCATGGTCTGTCGATCTCCGCGGTGATGTCCGCCAGCGATTTCCGCAGGGGCTCCCGTTCCCCCTCTCCAGCCGGAAAGGGGGCCGGAAAGGGAGGCGGGCCTGAGTGAATGGACGGGGGGTCAGACCCGGCGGATCTTGAATCCCTTGCGGTAGTCCTCGACATGCGCCTGACGCTGTTGCGGCGTCATTTCGCGGAGCGCCAGCAGCGGGCTGCGGATGGTGTGGCCGCGCACATGGTCCAGCGTCCACATGTCCTTCTCCTCGAAGGACAGGTGCGGCTGGGCAACCAGCGTCTTCCCGTCGGGGCGGACGAAGCCCATGTCCTGGATGGCGTCGGCGAGGTCCCAGCCGTCATAGACCTCCTCCCACTGGCGCCGGCCGGAGAAGCGGCCCATCGCCGGGGTCGGACGGCCCTGGTATTCGGCGGCGAACGCCTCCTTGTGGGTCCAGCGGTCGACCTCGGAGGCGTAGGTGTAAAGCTCGCCGTCCACCTCATCGACCTGGAAATCCTCGCGGATGACGCAGGGCACCAGGCTGGACCAGCAGCGATGCGGATAGACGTAGCCGGTGTCGGCGAAGGTGATCGGCACGCTGCCGGGCTTGCTGAGCTTGGCGTAGTTTTCCCACCAGACGCCGAACTCGTCGTACCAGCCCGGATACTTGCTCTCGAACCATTCGAAATCGCGTTCGGTCATCGCCTCGATGCGCCAGAAATTGGCCCACCAGCCGGCGGAGAAGAACTGCGCGATCTTGTGGACGTAGTTCTTCTTGACGATGCTGTCGAAGGCCTCGTGAACGTCGTCGTGGTGGATTTTGATGCCGTACTTCTCCAGCGGCAGCATGTAGGTGCGGTAGTAATCCTCGAAGATCCAGCGGTGCCACAGCTCGGCGTAGGATTCCTTGTTCTTGTCGCGGTGCTTGGTGCCGTATTCGATGATCGTGCCGATGGCGGCATCGACGATCATGTGATTCTGCCAGAAGGAATAGCGGATGTCGCGTTCCAGCAGCATGTGGTTGTCCGGTTCCTTCAGCACCGACATCAGCATGGAATGGCCGTTGCCGATGTGGCGGGATTCGTCGCTCTGCACCGACAGGAAGACGGTGGGCAGGGCATAGTCGCCGTTGCGCGCCGCTTCCGACGGCATGGCGACGAACAGTGTGTTGGTGAAGGCAGTCTCCGCCACGACCTGCAAATAGATGTTCGACGCGGTGATGGCGTCGCCGGTCAGGAAGGCCTCACCGAACTGCCGGCCGATGGTGGTGGCGTAGCATTTGCCGAACGCCTTCTCGGTGATGTCGAAGCCGGCCGGGTCGATGTAGTTCTCCATGTACCATTTCTTGAGATTCATCTGGATCGTCGAGTGCCGGAACTCGTCGATCATCTGCATGGTGAAGCCGGTGCGCAGGTCGTCGCCCGGCGCCAGCTGGCCCAGCGTCGCCATCGACCGCGCCGCCGAGATTTCCGGGAAGGGGATGATCGCCAGGAACAGCTTCATCCATTCGATCCAGCGCGGCTCCACATTGCGGAACATGTCGCCGCGCAGCGCCGCGTCCAGCGCGCCATAGACGCGGTTGTCCTTCTCCTCCTGCATCGGGAAGTAGGAGCGCAGGACCTGCTTCATCGGGTCGCGCGGCGCCTTGGAGATCTTGTAGTCGGTCGGGAAGGCCATCGCCTCCTTGACGTAGGACGGCGTCCAGCCGAGATCGGCGACGCGGCGCGCAGCCTCGGTGATGCCGATGCCTTTCTGGCTGGTGATCTTGTTCAGCGTCAATCCATCCGGCA
>CBFGPE010000046.1:0-43716 GCA_965650625.1 uncultured Azospirillum sp.
TACCATATCATCCTTTTCTTTTGACACATTATTAATGACGTGAACAGCCTTTCTAGCGGTTCCACTCCATTCTTCGTACTCGACGCTCCAATACGGCAGCATGTTTTCATAGCTGGCGATGAGGGGCCGGCATCCCTGCTTCTGAAGCACAATCTGACTGGGTACTTGAGCTCCACGGGGCTGGAGTTGCCCCAGTGTGGGATCGAAGACGATCTGGTCAATTGAAACGATCATATGGCCCTGGAAGCCTGCCTTCGAATTGCCGCCCTTGCCATGTACTGCGGCTTTCCCTCGCAGTTCCCAACCTCCCGGGCCCGCAACCCTAGCTTTGACATAGGCGTTCACTGGCAGCGGCTCGGCAGCAAACCCGTGTATGGACAGAAATCTGCTAACGCTGACGGCGGCAGGCACACAGGCACTGAGGATTTGGTTTGCTTGGCAGTTCAGAGCCGAGGCTGCGATGAATGGGAAGGCTTCGAGGAAAACCAAGAGCTGCAGCAGCCTGGGGTTGAGGTTGGGCAGATTCATCCTGAATTGGGACATGATGCATCTCCGTTATAGCTTTTACGGCACGAACTGCGGCAGCGCGCTAGATGCACAGCCACAATTCGTTCAAAAAGCTATTCGTATTCGGAGAGTGCCGTTCCCACAGATCACTTACGAGCCCTCAGATTCGATTTGTCCACATAATATGAAACAAGATTGCTCCCAAAACTGTCAACTGTCGATTCGTGGTTCGATAGCCGACTGAACAGAGCGTGTTTCCTGGAGGCCCCATCTTCTGAGAGATTCCTCCGTGCTATGGAAGGTGAGACATCAGCCTCCCTGAAGTTTAAGCCCGAGGGCTTAGGAAACTCAATGCGCGTTCATGCCCAACAAGACACCCCTGCTAAAATGTTTAGTCCCGGCATTTGATGGTGCATCCTACGTGCAGGACTGGAGGGATGCACTATGGGCCAAGTACTCCATGGGAGCGCCACGACGACAGAGGCGATCCGTCGAGCGATACAACATAGTCAAGAGAGCCTGAGGGCTCTGGCCAAGCGCTACGGGATCAACCCGAAGACGGTTGCCAAGTGGAAAGCGCGGCCCTCGGTAACCGACAAGAAGACCGGTCCCAAGGCACCTCGTTCGACGGTGCTGTCGGTGGAAGAAGAGGCAGTCGTCGTCGCTTTCCGGCGCTATACCCTGCTGCCGCTCGATGACTGCCTCTATGCCCTGCAGCCGACGATCCCCCATCTGACGCGGTCTTCACTGCACCGCTGCCTGCAGCGCCATGGCATTGCCCGCCTGCCTGATGTCGAAGGAGACAAGCCGGTCCGCAGGAAGTTCAAGGCCTACCCCATCGGCTTCTTCCATATCGACATCGCCGAGGTTCGGACCGAACAGGGCAAGCTGCACATGTTCGTCGCCATCGATCGAACGTCGAAGTTCGCCTTCGTCGAACTGCATGAGACGGCGACGACAGCGACCTCCAGGGACTTCCTGCTGCGCCTGATCGCTGCCGTCCCCTACAAGATCCACACGGTGCTCACCGACAACGGCATCCAGTTCACCACACCGGGCGGCGGCGGATCGGCCGTCCTCCTGATCAAGGAAGCAATCGCCAAGGGCGAGCGCTTCCGGGCCCATGCCTTCGAACTTACCTGTGCGCGTCACGACATCGACCACCGCACGACCAAGCCCAAGCACCCGTGGACCAACGGCCAGGTCGAGCGCATGAACCGCACCCTCAAGGACGCTACGGTCAAGCGCTTCTACTACGAAAGCCACGACCAGCTCCGGCAACACCTCACCGACTTCGTGGCCGCCTACAACTTCGCACGCAGGCTCAAGACCCTGAAGGGGCTGACACCATACGAGTTCGTCTGCAGAGCTTGGCACAAAGACCCCTCAAGCTTCACCGAAAACCCGCACCATCAAATGCCGGGACTAAACACGCTCCCGCTGGCGGTGACGCCGGAGCAGGTGGAGGCCTATCTCGCCGCGAAGGCGGGCAAGGGGCGTTCGGCCGCCACGCTGGCGAGCGCGGCGATCAACCTCGCCATGATGGCCTGCGCCATATGGCCCGGTGAGGACTGGGACTGGCTGCAGGATCACGCTCTGGACCTTCAAGGGCAGGCCGAAGAGGCGCCGAAGGTCCGCCGGAAGTCTGAACGGATGAGAAGCGTGACCGAGTTGCGCGACCTCGCCCGAGCGCTGATGGCTCGGGCGGAGACCGCCGGGGGGACCCGGCGGGCGGCGGCGCTCTACCAGAAGGGTCTGATCATCCTGATGCTGACCCACCACCCGGTTCGCCGCCGCAATCTTCATGAACTGCGCCTCGGCGAAGCGCCGGATGATGCCATTACCGGCGGCTTCATCGAGCGCCTGCCGCGCGGAGGGTTCAGCCTGATGTGGCTCAACACCAAGAACGGCGACGGCCGGGTGGAGCGGTTGGCTGCCGGCGTGGTCGAACCGATGGAACGCTGGCTGCGGAATTGGCGGCCGGTGCTCGTCACCGAGGAATCCGGTGATGCTCTGTGGCTGTCGGCATCGCCGGGCTATATCGGCTCTCCGCTGACGCCCGGCGGCCTCACTGAATGCCTGATGGGGATCACCGAGCAGGAATTCGGGTTGGGGCTGGGACCTCATCTTTTCCGGGATGTTGCCGCCACCGCGATCGTCGACCATGCACCGGAATTGGCCGAGCTCATCCCAAGGCTCCTCGGGCACCGGAACCGGCGATCCTGCGAGCCCTACATCCAGCAGGCATCCAGTGTCGCCGCCACACGTTCGCTCGAGGATGTGATCGAGCGGCGGATCGAGGAGGGCATGACGGCCCATGAGAGGGTTGAGCGCGCCGCATTGTTCGGCCGCCTCGAAAAGCGACGGTGACGTGACGGGGAGGCATCATCAACCGTGCTGGGGCGGCTTTCGACGGATCGCCTCAGCATGGCCGGTGGTTTCCGCTCGCTCGAGAAGCGGAAACCGCCGGCCATGGGTTCGTCGCGGAAAGCCGGTTCCCACGCTGGAGGAAGGTCTGCGCCGAATTTTCATCGATTCTCTGGAATGCAGTACTTCTATAAAAAGATCGAAGAAACAGAAAGGATCATCTCATGAACGCGATCGCGAAGCCGTACTTCGATCAGTACTCCTGGTCCAAGCGCCTGCCGCACTACTATTGCTCCGCGCGTCGTGGCGTCGAGCGGTGGATTGATCTTCATGGCCGTGGGGTGCCGTCAGGGATTTTCATCCATCGAGGAGATGGCGACTACCAGCTCACCGCCCCCGACCCCTTCTTCGGCTCCCTGACGGTTCGGGAGGACGCCCTGTGCAGAACCGAAGTCTTCCGATACAACGCCCTGCACGACTGGGACGTCGTTCAGCGCGCCATTCACCTCGTTCGTCGGGAGATCAAGCGTCCCGAGCGGGTCCTGGTGGCCTTGGTGCTGCTGCAATCCGAAGTCGAGGTTGCCCGCGACTACGTCCGCCGCAAACGGCTTCCCAGCCGGACGCAGGAGGCCGTCATCGACTTCGCCCAGCGAAACGACCTGGCGATCACGATGCACCACAGGGCGGCGCTTGCGGGGGTGTTCACCTGCGTCAAGCACAAGCAACAATAGTCCCTGGAATGACGCCACTGCGCGGCATTCCGGATGCATATGTGTCGAGACCATCAGGCGAAAGGGCGGCAGGTCAGAGATCGCGTGATATTGCGCAACTGTATGATGTTGCAACGTTGCTAGATCCGGTGTGTAGAGGTTTTCAAGAAATCAGTCTGCCGCCTTGCCGTGAAGGTACTCTTGCGCCGCTATTGGAGGCCAGGGTTTGCGGATATTTGCCGCTGCCTCAGGGAATAGAATAGCTAGCATACCGTCGAGGTCGCGTACCGGCATGCTGTCGGATACTCCCCTATACGCTTCGCGGATATTCCGGCGGACCTTGGTAGCAGCCTTCGGGCGATCATCCAGGACATGCTGGCGGCCGTAGGCTCGGGTAACCGCGACCACCACATGAGTAGCCCAGCGCCGATGCTCCAGCAGGTTCATGACCACAGCCGCCAGGTTCATCCCTCCGTAACCGCGGCCGTCGCGGATGGCGTAGAGCAGCGGCAGGACGCTGGAGCAGCCATATTCCTCGGATGCCTCGTCCCAGGAGACCGTGCAGCCGACGGCTCGGGCCAGGGCCCACCAGGGAGGCTCGGTGAAGCGCTCGTAGGTTTCCCGATCGAAGCCTCGATCCGACAGTCTCCAGGGGTGGCGATTCGCCTCGACGGCCCAGATCGCCGCGACGCCGTCGGCCAGCGCGGCGACGCGCCGGGCCTCGGCAGCCTTGCTCTCTTCGGCCGCGGCCTTGCGCGCCTCTGCCGCGGCCATGCGCATCGCCTCGGGATCCACCAGATAGGGCAGCCCGCTCTCCGGGTCCCAGAGGAGCTCGTCCACGTCGACGAACCGCTTCCGCCAATCGCGGCCGGGTTTCCCCCAGGAATCGAGGACGTGCTCCCACCACCAGACCCGGAATTGCAGCCTGCCGGTGCTGAGCGACTGCTCGACCGCCTCTTGGTCGAGCGACAGGGCGTTGGAGCGGTTGAAGTGGTAGATGTCCTGCGCGCTCAGATGATCGCGGACCTTCTCGAACTCCCAGAACACCCAGGCGAGCCGGATGCCCTGTTCCTGGTAGAAGGTCTCGCGACCCTGGATGGCATTCAGGTAGGTCCGGGCCAGCTGGATCTCGAAGGCGATGGGGTACCCGTGCAGGCGTCGGTAGACGTCCGGCCTGCGCCGGTCCCCGTTGGCGGCCGTCACCCAATGCTCCTTGTAGGGATCGTAGTTCGCGACGTCGGGAGGGGAGAACCGGGGGTCGACGGAAGTCATGTGCATGAGGAAGCGCTTCACTTCCCGGTGGCGGGCGCCCTCGCCCTTCCCGCCGAAGCGCAGCGCGTCGAGCTCGGCGAGGTCGAAGCCGTCGTCCTGGTGCCACGGGCAGTCGGCGGGCGCCCCGGCGAAATGGCGGAAGTGGCGCAGCCCCGTCAGGTGGTGCCGGGACGGGTAGGCCGGGTGCCCGCAGGCCGCGCAAGCCCATTCGGAGGCGCCGGAGCTCCGGGCCACGCTGGCACGGCGCCGGGCGCGGACGAACTCGTCGTCGGGCATGGCGTCCAGCCAGCCGTCGTCGGTCCGCCTGTGCTCGCCGGTCGGGACGTGGAGGATCTCGCGGATGAGGCGGGTTGGGCCGCCGGAGGGGGAGCGTTTGGCCATGGTCGCGTTCGGCCTTCGAGGTTGCCGGGGTGTCGTCACGTGCGCCCGAAGACCCTCATCACGTGGAATTCCATGCTGTTCAGCCCGTTCCAGTTCGGCAGGTCCATGGGAACCGGCTCCACGACGGCGTCGCCCTCCATGGTGGCGATGTAGTGCCGCAGGTTCGCCTCGGCCTGCGAGCCGCGTTCATGCGCGAAGCCGAGGACGAAGTACCCGGCGCTCATCGCCTGAGCTTGGCACAGATCCTTGAGCCGCCCGATGTCCGCCGTCCACGAGTTGCGCTGCTCCGAATATTTGTTGACCCACCCGCCGCTACCGGCCCACGCCGTCTTGATCTCGATGCCGATGCTGTGGTCGCCCCGGACGGCGAGCAGGTCGCTTCGGCAGCCGCCGCGCGACGTCGAGGGTTCCACCCGGACGGAGTAACCGTCCTCGGACAAGGCGCGATAGAGCGCGCACTTGATCTGGTCCTCCTTTGGCTTAACGTCCTTGTGGTCGAGCACCGCGATCAGGCCGTAGTCCTTGGCCGCGTAGTCGAGGCCGCGGCGAATGCTCTCGATGGGCATGGGTGTCTGGTCTCCCTGTGTCTTGCTTTCGATGATGGCTGGGATGCTGCCCCGTCACCGGGCTGGGCCGGGGGAGGCCCCCGAGGCGTGTGCTGCCGGTCCGACGCGGAAGTCGACAACCCGCACGTTCGGCAGGCCGTCGCCCCCCAGGATGTCCGGGAGGCTGGCCTCGAACAGCCTGGCGTGGCCCTCGATGAGGCCGGGCTTGTCGGCGCGCCACCCCGCCATGGCGAGCTTCTCCTCGAGCGGGCGGTCGACCACCACGTACTCGACGGGGATGTCGGGCGGGGCCAGCAGTGCGTTGGCGAGCCGGTCCTCGCGCCTCATGTTGGTGGCGTCGACGACGACGGTCCGGCCGACCGACAGGCGCTCCAGGATCTCACGGCGGACGCGGTCGAAGACGGGGCTTTGGTCCCCGGCCATGTCGAGGGAACCGTTGAGCGACCTGCGGATGGCGTCGGCCTCGACGATGTCCCCCTCGGCGAAGCGCCGCCGCGCCCAGCGGGACTTCCCGGCCCCGGTCGGGCCGACCATGAGGACCAGCTTCTGCCCGCAGCGCGGCCACTCCCATGCCGCGCAGCCGTCGGGGAAGCCGTGGCCGATTTCCTCCCACAGATCCGACGCCCTCCGGATGAGAGCACCGTCGGCCGGATCGTAGTGCGCCATCCCCCGGCGCACGGTGATGCAGACCGAAAGCAACGCCGCCTCTTTCGCCGGGAGGTCGGCCTTGATCAGCGCATTCACGTCGAAGAGTTCCAGCTTCCACGGGTCGTCGTATGTGACCTTCCGGCCGTTGTAGTCTTTGATGATAGGCGGTTGCGCGCGGATGCGGTCCTCGTACTTCGCAACGAAGGCGTTGCGCATTTGGTCGAGGAAGGGGAAGACGGTGCGCACTTGGCCGCGCCACACCCTCTGGGCGATGGAGTCGTGCAGCTTGGCCGAGGAAAGCGTCGCGGTGTGAACCCACGGAGCCCCGTCCCACCGATCGACCATGCCGTTCTCCCAGCACGGACGCTGGCCGCCGAGAACGTCCGGCAGAGCGGCCATGGTGGCACGAGGGTCGATCTGCTGCTCGACGCCGAGGTCGGCGAGGAGGCGGGCCATCGAGGGATCCCACCCCGTCATCTCCGTGATCACCGAGGCGGCCGTCCGCGACGCGAGGCTGTCGTCCGGCCAGCCCAGGAGAGCCTCCACGAAGGTCTGGGTATCGAGGCGCGAGACATGGCCGCTCCAGCGTAGGTCGCGGTCGACTGCGGCGCGGGCGTCGTTCGGTGCAATCCCCGGCGGGAACACCACGGCCAGCGACGGCGGCATCATACGCGCGCGGCGGGCGCGTTCGGGTGGGATCTGCCGCAGCACGTAGGCCCAGCGCAACCATTCCTCCGGCAGGATCCCGTCCACGAGGATGACCTTCCCGGCCAGACGCGGGGCGTCGAGGAGGTCCGCCACCGACCTGACGCCGGAGATCCCCTCCCCTGCGGACATGGCCAGCACCGTGGTGGGCGAGCGCCCCCGCAGGCCGGGCGAGGCATCGACCCGCAGGGTCGCCGACGCGGTCGCGGCCTCCAGGCGACCGGCGAGCGCGTCGAGCAGGCCGTCGGGACGTCGGCCGGGCAGAGTGAGGCCGACCACGCGGGCCTCCGCCCCAAGGATGGCCGCGACAGCCCGATCGAGGAACCTGGTCGGCCCGGCGAGGCTGAACCAGTCGAGCGAGCGCCAGTCCGTCATCGCGTGCCCTCCATCGTCCGCGCGGACTTCAAGACGGCGGCCAGGAGCGGGTTCAGCGCGTAGCAGCGGTCCTCCTCCTCGGTGACGTGGTCCAGCGCCTCCCCCTCGAGCAGGCCCATGAGGACGCCGAATTCGACCACCTGCCGCCCGGTGAAGCCCCCGGCTGCGGGGACCTCGGGAAGGATGACCGCGCCGATGTCGCTGGCGGTGATCCGCCCGGCGCCGTCGAGCCATTCGGGGATGCGCAGGAAGACCTCACGTATCGGCTCGACGAGTCCGAGTTCGGCCATGGTGCCGGGATCGGCAAGCATCTTCTCGTGATGCTTCTCAACGCGGCCGGGGAAGCGGTCGCGCGTCCCGGCGCCGCCGCCGAGCAGGTGCGTCATCGGCTTGTTGAAGCCGCCGGTCTGGCGCCTCAGGAGGTCGGCGAACTGCTCGGTCGGCAGGTTCGCGTGGTTGAGGCTGTGCGCCACCATGGCCGATGACCAGGTCTGGAGGGGCATGACGCGGACCTGCGGGTGCAGGGATCGGGTCTTGTCGTCCGCTACCCAGCGCAGGGCGCGGTTCGGGCCGCCGACGAAGGCGACGCGGACGCGCCCGTTCGGCCCGCTCACCGCCTGGCTGCGGAGGACGGGTTCGATCCAGTCGAAATCCCAATTCGTCCTGGCGTCCGCCACGAACAGGACGCTCTCGCCCTCCTTCGGCCTGACCCGGCCGATGGCCTCTCTGAGGTCGGCGGAATTCCCCCACACGCGCGCGACCACCTCGACCTTGGTGCCGTCGGAGACGAGGGGACCCGCCGTGGTCGTCGCGCCGCCGACCATGGAGACGTCGGACAGTTCGTTACCGAAGACGACGCGGACGAGGGCGGCCGTCGGCGAGGGAACGTCCAGCGTCAGCAGGTCGTGCTCCTGTCCCAGCGTCAGCGGGCAGGTATGTCCGGCGGGAATCTTCAGGACGTCGGACTGGTTGAGCGACCGGCGCATGGAACGCGGCTCGTAGACGGGCGGGGCCGGGCGGTCGATGAACTCGACCAGCTTCGCCAACACCTTGTCGTCGTTGCCGAGCAGGCGCAGGACGGTGCGCGAGCGAAGCGCCCACGTGTCCTTCCCGACCCGTCGCAGCACGCCGAGGCCCTCCATCTCGTTGAGCAGATCCTCGACGGTGGAGAGCCGGTTCACGTGCTGGAAGGCGGCGGGCCAATAGTTGCGGGCAGCGTCCATGACCTCGACCGCCGTCACTCCCTCGTCAACGCGCCCGGCCGCGATATCCTTGAGCGCATGGTCGGCCATGATGTTCGCAATGAGGGCGTAGCGGTCCTCGATCTTGCTGATGGTGTAGTCGAACATCTCCCCGATCTCGTAGGCGATCCGCTCGTTCTCCAAGGCGGCGCGGACATGTTCGGCGGTGATGGTGTCGAGCGGCCGGGATCCCTGCGCGACCTCCCGGGTGAGCGCCTCGAGGAGACCCTTGCAGAAGGTCTGCACGAGCACCGGGTAGTAGTTGCAGTGGCTGAGGATGCGCCAGACGTCCTCGCGGTCCTCGAAGCGGTAGCCCATGGCGGCGAACGGCCTCGTCACGAGGAGCTCGGCGTCCTTGAACTCCTCGTGCATCAGCGGGCCTATGCGCTGCGGGTCGGAGGCGATCTGCTTGAGCGGCGGGTTCTCGGTGTGGACCAATCTCGTCACGTTGTGCAGGCCCGCCAGGACGAACTTGAAGCGGCGACTTGAGTTGTCCATCAGCTGCTGGAGCCGAATGAACTCGCGGAAGCTGATATCTTGAGCGCGAGCGTCGGTCTCGATGAAGCGGTCGGCCTCGTCGAGGAGCAGCAGGATGCGGCGGCGGGTGTCGGCGTCGAGCCAGGCCATGACGCCAGCCGCGAAATCGGCCGCCGTCGACACCGGCTCGCGGAACACCGTGGGAAGCTCGCGCGAGGCATATTCCCAAATCCTGGCGGGCAGCGTGTTGTTGCCGATGTCGAGGATGTTGGCGTAGCCCACCGCCATGCCGCTGGCCGGGTCGTGCTTGGTCGCCTTGATGTGCTGGAGGAGCGCCGTCTTGCCGAGGCGGCGCCCGCCGTAGACGATGCAGCGGCCCGACGGTTCCACGAGCTTGCGGTACTCGGTCTCGCGGCCGAAGAACATCTCCCTGGGGACCGCCTGGTTCCCGTAGTCGCGGTAGGGGGCCGCGAACGAGAAGGGCTGGGCGCACTCGAAGATGGTCAGCGGCCGGAACTCGGGCTCGGACAGGGCGAAGAGCAGGATGGCCTCGTCGATGACCAGCACCTTGCGGCCCAGCTTGATGCTGTTGGCCGCCAGCTGCCGCCGCCGCTCGGCGTCGACCGGCGCCGCGACGAAGACGATCACGCCCATGACGCCGGTGCTGTCGCACAGCCCCGTGAGCTCGGCCTCGGTGGGCATCTTCGCGACGATGCAGACGCGGTAATGTCCGCCGGTCTGGCTCCCGAAGTCGGGCAGCAGCACGCTCTCGAGATCCATGGGGATGCTCATCTGCATCGCCGTCACGTAGACCTTGCGGCTCAGCTTGGTGAGCTTGGCCTCGGTAGCCTTCAAGGCGACGATCAGGTTCAGGCGCTCCAGGAATCTGTGGAGTAGGCTGGTCACGCGCTCCGTGAGGTTTCCGGCCTGGACCGCGGTGCGCAGGGTCCGCCATTGGGACAGGATGTCCAAGGCATCCTCGCGCCCTCCCTCGGGGATGCGGGAGAACGGCAATGCGTCGAGATCCTGTCCCTGCGCGATGCAGTCCGCCACCGCCTCGAGATCCGGCGCGGCGGATCGGGAGAGGGCATTCGGCACCGCGGGGAAGAAGGCGCGGAAGCGCGGGTTCGGCGAGGCGGCCGTCGTCAGCTTCCGGCCGTCCCGGAGAAAGTCGAGGTATTCCTGGGCAGTCATCAAGTCGTCCTTGCCGATGATGCCGCGGACGTGCCTGGCGTCTTCCTCCCCGACCTGACCGGCAGCCAGCATCTCGTCAACGCGCCTGAGGAGATTTCCCCGGCGCTCGGCGGCGAGGCGCGCCACCCGGTCGCCAACGTCGTCGAGGACGACCTGCGCCGAGGAGAAATCGAGGATCACCTCTCCCTCTTCCGCCTCCGAACGAGAGTCGATGTCGGGCGCCGCCGGGAGCGCGTCGATCTCGATGCGGTCGAGGAGCGACAGCATCGCCTGGGCCTCGTCCGCGTCCGCGAGCATGTCCATGCGCTGCACCCGGTCGACCATGCGCCGGGCCTCGGCGACGCGGCGTCCCATCTCGTCGCGGTGGGTCTGGACGTCGACCTCGACGAGCTCGCGCAGGCGCCCCCGCTCGTCCTCCGGCACGCCGTGGAATGCGGCGCATTCGACGAGCAGGCTGGCGGCGACGAAGGAGTTCTCGTCCAGCCGATCGCGCACGGCCCGCTCCAGCGCCTCGGTGCGTTCGCCCGGCGTCGGCAGCAGGGGGACGGGAGCCTCCAGGATGGCGCTGGTGACGATCTCCGGCTGGTACGGCGACGGCAGCCAGGAACGTCCGTAACGAAGTCCCGGCAGCCAGAGCAGGGGACCGTGCAAGGCGAGCAGGTGGTCGACCGGGCCGGGCACCGGCGCGTCCCCGTCGACGGCGAGGCGCATCCGCGCGAGCATGGTCGTGGCGAACCCGGCGGCGGTCGCGATGAGCGGGTCATCGTGGTCGGTCATTCCGGAGATGGCCGCCTGCGCCTGGGTCAGGCCGGTCAGCAGGGCGTTGCGGATTCCCTCCACCAGCTTGCGCTGCATCGGGTTCCGTATGGCCGGGGCCGCCTCGCGCGCCTGGACGAACTCGGCGCACCGCGCGGCGAGATCCTGGATGTTGGCGAGCAGGCGCTCGCGCGCGTCCCCGTCGATGCCCTGGATCTTGGAGTGGAACTTGGCTTCGGTCTCGTCGAACATGAAAATGACGGCGCTGCGCTCGGCGTAGGTCGCCGCGAAATTGCGCGCGGCATCCACGGCCTCGCGATCGCCGCCGCCGAGGCTCTCCATGAGCTCGCCGAGCAGCCCGTCGCTATGCACCAGGGCGGCTCGAATCCGGTTCCCGAGGGTGAAGCGGAAGTGCAGGCCCGCGATGTGGTCGATCTTCTCGATCGCTGCGGCCAGGCACTCGTCCCCGTAGCGGTCGTTCTCGGCCGCCTTGCTGACGGCGCGCAGGATCGCCGGGGTGAGGCCGATGCCGGACCGCTCCGCCTCGGTCAGTGCATCGCGCAGCGGGTAGATGTGCTCCTCAAGGCCGGTGGCGACCCCGTTGATCGCCTCGATGATCCTGACGGCAGCGCTGCCGGGATGGAACAGGGCCATGGCGGCGGTGGCGCCGAACAGGACGATGCGCCGGGCGGTGGCCACCTCGTCGGGCACTGAGGCCGCCCCCGGCCGCACCGTCCCGGCGCTCGCGAGGACGGCCTCCAGCAGGTCGAGGAAGGCCGGGTTGCCCTGCATAGCGGCGTGGTTGATGTGACCGGCCGACGCGGCGAGCCTGAGTTCGGCCACCGAGAAGCCGAAGTCGCCGTCGGGGAAGATGCGCTCGGCGGCGAGCAGGAGGTGGTGGGCGAGCCCGAACTCCCGCTCTGCGAACAGCGCCAGCAGCTTGTTGCGGATCGCTGCCGCGAGCGGATCCTCGAACCCGGTGTCGAGCGCTTCGGGGACATCGGCGGCCGCCTCGACAGATTCGGCCACGGTGTCGATTGCCGCCGGGGCCAAGGTCGCGTCGGCCGCGATCTCGTCCGCTCCTTCCGCGGCCAACTCGTTCGCCAGTTCCTGGGCCGCGTCGAACTCCGGCCCGAACTCGTCATCGGACGGAACTGCGGAGGCCGTCGGTCCCTCGACCGGGGCGTCGAGCCCGGAGCCGGGCTGCCCGTCCGCGGCGGTGCCGTCGGCCTCCTCGGCGGGTACCTCGGCAACATCCAGCAGGTCCGGCTTGCTGGGGGCGGCATTGCCTTCCGGCATGATCGCCCCTGCCATCGTCGTTCGGGGTTCGTCCGCCGGAGGTGTTTGCGGACGTGCGCCACCGTGCGCCGATGCGGTCGCTGCCGTCGGACGCGGGGACGCGGGGGTCGCCGCGCCCTCGGCCAGCAGGGCGGCCGCCCGGCGGACAGCCTCCAGGCCAGAGAGGGCGAGCTTCACCCCACGCTCCTTGGAGGCGGCGGCCTCCTCCAGCTTCTTGTAGTTGCCCATCAGGGAGATCGCCCGGTCGCGCTCCTCGGCGGCCTCGGCGGCGGCCTCGCGCGCCTCGGCGAGGGCGTTCCCGGCGGTGGCGGCGGTTTCCTCGAGCACCAGCGTCACGGACGGGAAGTCGACGGGTTTGGCCTCCTCTGTGTCCGCGATGTCGATGAGCGTCGCAGCCATTGCGCCCATCTCCTCGATGAGCGGCGCGACGTCGACCAGCTTTGGCTTGGCGCCCTCCCAGTCCCGCGCCGCCGCGCGCGCCAAGTCGAGCAGCAAGCCCAGCATTTCGAGCGCGCCTTCATCCGGCTCCCCCGCCGCCGATGTCTCGGCCAGAAACGCCACGTCCTTCAACGCCTGCTCCCAGGCATCGCGGGCGGCCTCCAAGGGCGTCAACTCGGGCTTCCCGGCATCGGCTTGCGCGGCAGTGCCGTTCTCGTCCATGGGTTCCTCCTGGCGGGAGGAGGGGACGTCCTTGACCACGTCGCCGACCTGTTCCGTGACCGGTTCGGTCGAAATGCCGTCCGGTTCGCCGGGCGCTGTCTCGGCGGCAGGGGCGCAGTCCGGCGCCTCTCCGTCGCAGGCAGCCGAGGATGTGCCCGCCGCGGGATCCGATGGCATCGCCGCGCCGACGGCGGAGGACGGCAAGACCGTGCGCTGCTCCACGACCTCGTCCTTCCAGGAGAATTCCTTGTAAGCCAGCTGGTCCTTGGCGACTTCCAGGAAGGGGATGAGGTCGCCAAGCACGTTCTCATGCTCGGTGGCCATGTCGAGCAGCTTGTCGTAATACCCGCTTCCGTGACATCTGAGGTAGATGTTGGTGGCGGCGATGTCCGCCTTATCGGCCTCTATCAAAATCGGGGTGGATTCGCTCAGTTTGGCCGGGTACGGCTGGCGGAGACGTTTGCTCAAGTTCAAGAGCAGGCCGGAAACCTGCGTCCTGAATGGGCCGAACAGGCCGTAGTCTGCCAGCTTCTTCGGGTTCTTGACCTGACGGATCGCGGCCCTGGTGACGGCGCGGACGAAGCCGGGATAGTGCAGGCCATCCAGCATCAGGTCCAGGAGAACCTCTTGGTTAGGTCGCTCTTCGGGCCAGCGGAAGCCTGAGATGAGCTCGATCTCGGCACGCGCATTCTGGATTTCACGAAGCGCCATGTTCGAGATCGCTATCTTCGGTCTCAGCCATTCCCGGGTGACGAAGGCCGGGATGGGAAGCACGGGTTCCCTGACCTTCGCCACCCACGCCGTCCCCGTCTTCCCGTTCGTGCCCATGTCCTCGTCCTCCGTCTCTTGCTGTTCCCACCGTGTCCACCCGCCTGCTTCACTTGCCCCGGCGCAGGCCATTGCCTTTCGCGCCCCGCCGAGCGCCGTGCTCGACCTCAGGGCGCTTAGCGTCTTCGGGACGGCGAATGCCGAAAGGAGTTCGCCCCACCGATCGCTCCCGACCTCGGGCGGCTGTCCCGTTGACACCGGCCGCGCCAAGGGGAGGACGGCGGCGCCCGGCTCGCCCCCTCCCGGCTCTTCGCTCTCCCCCAGCCCCTCGCTCTCCGGGTCCGGGCTGCCGGTGTCCGGGTCGACCGCGGCCCCGTCGGGGGCATCGTCGCCGTCGTCAGGGTCCGATGCCGGGGTTCCCGGCCCCCCGCCTCCGTCGTCGTCCGGGTCGTCGCCGCCCTCGTCATCCAGGGCGTCCTCGGCGTCCGCCTCATCCAGGGCGAAGCGGGTCATGTAGTCGCGCGCCTTGGACTCGAAGGAGAGCGGGGCCGGGAGCGTGGTGGTGGCCCCGGTGTGCCCGTAGCCGTAGCGCAGGCTGGCCACCAGGTGGGCGATGCGGTCGGGGTCGTCGCCCTCGGCGCAGGCCGCCACCGTCACGTCGATGGGGTTGGGCAGCCGGTAGAGGGCCTTGGCGATATCGAAGACGTGCCGGGTGAACAGCCCGGACGCCGACACGCCCCGCGGGAGGGCCAGCCCCTTCTCCTTCTTCGCCGGGAAGAAGGAGTGGAGGTTGCGGTAGACGCTGAGGCCGCGCGGAACCGACATCTGGAAGTAACCGGAGGTGACCCAGTAGTGTGCCCCGCGCCCTGCCGGGGCGTCGGACAGCCGGATCGCGCGCGCGGTGATCGACGGGCAGTAGCGGTCGACGAACTCCCCGGTTGCCTCGCCGGTGGCGCCGTCGACCCGCTCGTAGCGCGAGGTCTTGCGCTCGACGACGCGGCCAGCGCGGCCGGTGCGGACGCGGACGATGCGGGTGCCCGGCCAGCGCGAGGCCATGTCCACGCGCTCGCCGCCGATGGTGACCGCGTCGCCGATCTCGCGGTCGGTCAGCCAGGGCCACAGCGAGGCGGCGCTGGTCGAATCGATGAGGACGAGGGGGCGGTCCCCGGCGAGGGCGGAGTCGTCGATCACGGTCCGCACGAACTTCTGGAAGGAATCCCGCTCGACGTTGCGGCCGTCTCCCAGGCTCGCCGTCACCTCGGGGCTGGCGATGCGCTTCATCGCCTCGAAGAACGGCCCCAGGTCTCCGTCCACAGCATGCGGCCGTCGTACCAGCCGACGCGCGCGGTGGTACGGCCGGTCGCCGCGTCGATCCGGGTGGCGAGGCAGACGCGCCCGCCGCCCGCCCCGTACCGCAGTCGGGCTTGGGTCACCACGGAAATGCCGACGATGGCGCGCGGCCGGTCGGCCTCGCTTGGGAAGAATCCCTTGAGCAGGCTGGACACCTCGGAGACGAGGCCGGAGTGCCCGAACAGCAGGTCGTAGACGCCCGACTGGATGCGGTGGAGATAGTTGGTCAGACCGCGCCACCCGGCTTCAGGCGGCCGCAGGTACTGCACGTTGGCGTCCGCCGCCGAGGCCAGGGCGTAGCGCCCGGCGAGCTTGTTGACGGGGTCGTCCTTGCGCCGGTCGTACCAGTCAGCGGCCTGGACCAGCGCGTGGCAGCCGCCGTGGGCGCGGTCCATGTCGGACGCGAGCGCCTGCCAGGCCCCGACCCGCGCGGCGAAGCGATCCGCGGCCTTCCCGGCGGCCATCGGCAGGTCCGCCCGGGCGCCGTGTACCCCGGTGGGCAGCTGGTGCTCGGCGATCTCGACGGCGTGGCCGAACAGACCGGCAACGCACGACCTCATGACCTCGCGCTCGCGCTCGGTGCGGGCGACGAGGGCGACGACGGGACGTCCGCCGCCGAAGGCCCTGAGGATGCGGTCGCGGTTGGCCGCGCGGATGTCCTCCAGCACGCCCCTCGCCTTGAGGGCAGCCTCCGGCTTGAGATCAGGCACCTCGCCGCCGGTCATCAGCCTGCGGCAGGCGTCCTCGAGGGCCTCGCCGTCGAGGTGGTTGCGCCCCAGCGAGATCGCGACGTCGGCGATCATCATGTCGGCCTGGAACGCCTTGTGCTGGTCCTCGGCGCGCTTGGGCACGCGCTCCTTCACCACGACCTCCCGGACGGTCAGGGGACGGAAGCCGTCCGCCGCCAGCAGGCCCGTCACGGCGTCGAACAGGTCGAGCAGGTCGCGCGTCGTGGCGCCGCCCCCGACCGGGTGGGAGCCGCCCAGCTGCGGGGAATAGGGAATGCCGACGAAGACGCCGCGCGCCCCTTGGGCGGAGACCATCCCGGCGAGGTCGGCCGCCAGATCCTGCCGGACGTTGAGGGCCTGGATCATGAAGGCGGGGCTGAACGGTTCCTCAGGCACGCCGCGCCGGACCGGCGTCGTGAAATCCACCGCCACCGGGGCGTCCGCCCGCCCCATCACGGTTCCGGACAGGGTGCGCATGCGGCGGAGCTTCTTGGCGTCTGGCACGGCGTCGTACCAGCGGCGGCGCGAGGCGTGCACGGTGACGACCGGGGTGGCGAGGTATGGCCTGCTCTCCACCGAGAGCGTGGCCACCATGGAGTAGAGCCCGCCCGTCGAGGCGGTGGCGGGCCAGGTCTGGAAGCTGACCTCGTTGGCCGAGGACGAGGCGCGCACGATGCGGTGGACCGGCCCGAGGCCGTCGAAGAGCTCGCGGCCCTCCAGCCGCCGGGCGACGACCTGGAGGATGCCGTGCTTAACCCGGTCGAAGCCGCCCTGCTCGCGGAGCCGCTCGCCGAGGTCGACGTCGAGCGTCTCGGCGGTGAAGGCGTCCGCGGGGGTCGCGAGCGCGTGGACCGCCTCGATCATCTCCTCGTCGATGCCGACGCGCTCCGCCCATGGGCGCAGGACCATCGTCATCCAGGTCCGCAGCGCCGAGGCCGCGAGCGCGACCGTGTCGCGTGCGCCGCCGGGGACCGCCTCGGCGTCGAGGAAGGGGAAGCCCTCCTCCCGCTTCCAGGGCGCGCCGAGATCCCTCGCGAGCAGGACCGCCTCGGGGATCTGCGCCTGGAGGGCCGTGCGCAGCGAGGCGTAGGGCAGAGAGCGCCCCTCGGGCTCGCCGGTGTCCGCGGCCAGCCTCGCGAGGCCGCGCAGGCGGGCCGCCATGAGCGGGGACCAGGAGATCCTGACCGTGGCGACGGGGAGGTCGCCGGTCGGCTCGACGGTCAGGGCGCAGGCGACCGGCTGGAGGCTGCCTGCCCGGCTCCCCTTGACCGCGCGGAAGAGCGGGGGAAGCTCGGCGTCACTCGTCGTCAAGGCTGGCTCCGTCGGGGAAGCGGACCCCGGAGCAACGCTCGAGGGGGTGCAGGAAGGGTTCGTAGAGGGCGCGGTAGACCTCGCGGTCCACCGGGTCGGGGTCGTTCACCCGGGCGCGCAGGATGTCGCGCATCATCACCAGCATGCTGGTCTGGCGGCCGTCGCGCCGGGACGGGTCGCCCGACGCCGAGACCGGCGCCCAGGCGGCGTCGGCGAAGATCACGCGGGCTTTGCAGCCGTTGCGCATGGCGCGGCCGATGGTCTGGAGGACGTCGACCATGATGTCGGCGGTGAACGGCTCGGCCAGCGGGCCGAGACGGCTCGCCTGGACGGGGAAGCGGAGCAGCTGGCGGGCCGTCGCCATCAGCTGGCGGCGGGCGTCGGTCCAGGCGGCGGAGACGGCGCGGAGCGGCATCGCGGTCGGCAGGTGGGCGGTGTCGAAGGCCAGCGTCCCTGCCCCGGCCAGCCCCGCCACGAGGTCGAGGCTCTCGGTGGCCGGGTGGGGCCTGGTCATGAAGACCAGCGTGCCGAGCAGGGCATCGCGGCGGCGCGGGCCCTGCTCGAAGACGATGTTCACGCCGCGGGCCAGCGCCTTCATGGGGAAGACGAGCGCGTCCCAGTCATCGCGCAGGCCGAGGCGCTCGACCTGGGCCGCGGTGATCCAGTCCCCCTCGTTGCCCGGCGGCGTCTGGTCGATGACGGCGACCACGCGATGGGCGAGGTCGGGCCGGGTGCGCCGCAGGTGCTCCTTGACCAGCCGGACCTGGGCGTAGCTGTTGACCACGAAGCCGACCTTGCGGCCGGGGTCGAAGTCGCGGGTCATGGCGACGGCGAGCGGATCCTCGCCGGAGAAGTAGTGGTCGGTCATCCGGCGCAGGATGCGGTCGCGCTGGCCGAGCGGCGCGCCGCTGAAGCGCAGGACGCGCATCGGCTCCTCCGGGTCGGGGATGGGGGCGAAGGCGTAGGCGCTGTCCCGCCACCCTGCGTCGGCCCCGGCGCGACGCAGCACTAGGTCGGGGCCGACCGGGATGTGGAAGGTCGGGCTCTCCGCGAGGAACGAGGTGGCGCTGGCCAGCAGCACCGCGGGTCCCCGCCGGTCGGGCTGGGCGGCATCGTGGCGCAGCAGGTGGTGCAGGCGGTACAGCAGCGTGCGGGGGGCGCCGCGGAAGGAGACGTACTGGAGGCGGGCGCTGGGGCGGCCGCCCCCCTCGTCCATGTGGAAGCGGATGCCCGACAGGCGGCCGATGAGCGCCTCTGAGACGACGCGGGCGAGATCCTCGGAGATGCCCTGGCGGAACAGCGGCTCGCTGTGGATGCCCTCGGCGACCATGGCCTGCTGGGCCGGGACGAGGGCGAGGAACTGCATGATGACGGTGGTCACGCCGACCAGGAAGCGGAAGAGCTCGGCTCCGGCCTCCGGGCCGAGGCCCTCGCGCGGCGGGACGAGGGCGAAGGTCGCCCCGCGCATCTCGTCGACGATGCGGTCCTTGCGCGTCGGGAGCGGCTCGGAGATCCAGTCGCGCACAAGGGCGGCGACGCGCAGACCGGCCCGCTCGACCTCCTCGCGGCTGGCGCCGAGGTTCGCCGCGACCTGCTCGGGGTCGAAGTCGTACTGGTCGAGGTCGGCGTCGACGTCGGTGCGGCGGAACAGGGCGGCGCGCACGCAGCCGTCCCAGAAGGCGCGGATGGCGTTGAAGCGGCGCTCCTCGGCGAGGCGGGCCGCGGGCGGCAGGGCCGACGGATCCTCCGGGCAGAACAGGGCCGTGATGACGTTGTTGCCGGTGACGAAGGTGTCCTTGAAGCGCGACAGCGGCCCCTCCGGCCCATTGCGCTGGCGGTCGCGCTGGAGTTGGAGGACGAGGCTGTGGTTGAGCTCGCGGAAGTCGCTGGCCGCCATGCTGTACTGGCGCAGGTTGGAGGCCGTCATGTCGTTGCGGCCCGCCGAGAGCGGCGTGAAGAGGTCGCGGTTGAGCGCGTGCTCGTAGCTGTCCTCGCTGCCGGTCAGGTCGAGCGAGGAGATGGCCTTGCGATCGAGGACGGCCTGCGCCCCGTCGGCCTCGTCGACGACCACGAGGTCGGCGGTCATGGCGACGGCCTCGAAGTGGCGGATCTGCTCCGCGGCGAAGTGGGGGCTGATACGGGTGTCGAGCGACAGGACGTGGCCGAGCCAGATGCGCCGGGAGGTGAGCTCGCGGGGGGCCTTGAGGCGGCCGCACCAGCCCGACAGCGGGCACAGGTGGTTGCTTTCCTTGGCCTTGGGCGAGCCGTCGCGCTTCAGGCCGCGCTGCCGCACGGTCGTGCAGGGCGGCGCCAGGTGGGGGAACTCGTGGCCGCCGTCGGGGTCGGTGTCGAAGGCCCCGAGCGCGCAGTTGAGGGCGAGCAGGTCGGCTCCCGGCGCGGTGCGCCCGAACCCCCGCGCCTCGTCGGAGGCGATGCGCTCGCCGAGCTTGCGGGCGTGCTCCAGCCGGGCCTGCGGCGACTGGCCGACGAGCAGGCCGACGTCGGCGCCGTAGAACCGGAGGTCGCCGAGCAGGTTGAGCGACGCCTCGATCGACGGCAGGAGGACGACGGTCCGGTAGCCGTTGGCATCCAGCCAGACCAGGAGCAGGACGATGAGCGTGGTCTTCCCGGTGCCGGGCAGGCCGATCAGGTGCTTCAGGCCGTCGAGGCGGATGGAGTCGGCCTCGGCCAGCGCGCCGGTGGCGCGGTCGGGGGTCAGCACATGGAACTTGCGCTCGCCGGTGGCCTCACGCAGGCGGGCCGCCCAGTTGCCGCGCGGCCGCCCGGGGTGGGCGGCGTCGAGGGCGTCGAGGCGCGCGGCCACGGCCTCGAGCTCGGCAAGCGGAACGTCGATGGGGCCGCGCGGCTCGCGGCCCAGGTCGTGCCGGGGCGGCCCCGGCGGCGGCGCGACCGCCGACAGGTCGACCGCGATGCGCTCGGCGCCGTCGGAGGCGCCGGTCATCACGTGCATCGGCCGCGCCGGGTCGGCCGCCGGGATGGCCCAGCCCGCGAACGGCAGGCCGCCGACCAGCGCGCGGACCATGTCGGCGACGACGTGGTCGGTGCCGGAGCGGCGGCGGAACGGGTAGTTCGGCCGCTCCGGGTCGATCTCGTAGGGCGGCTGCGCGTAGTCGTCGTCGAGTTCGTGCGCCTCCTCCCAGCCGATCGCGTCGTGCACCGTCTGGCGCAGCTGGATCTCGGAGGAGGCGGTGACGCCCATCTGGCGCAGCGAGAAGGACGCGGCGGCGAAGGCGCGGGCGTTGGGATGGTCGAGGACGGACCCGTAGCCGGACATCAGGGTGGGGACGTTCGACAGGTCGCGCTCGCCGAGCAGGACATCGGCGGCGGCGCAGAGCCACTGGGCGGCCAGGGCGCCGACGTATCCCTCGGGCTTCGTCCTCATCGGGAGAGCTCCCGGATGGCCTGGGAGGAGGTCATGAACTCCAGCGCGTGCTGCCCCTGGTAGGCGTCGCGCAGCTGCTGGAGGTAGCGGGGGTTGAGGTCCAGCTTGTCGTCGGGCACGGCCAGTATCCGGCGGGCGAACATGTCGAGGCGGCCGATGGAGCGGCTGAGCCTCGCCGCGAGCACGACCGGGCTGGCGTAGGTCTTGACGTCGATGCCGATGTCCAGCCCGTCCACCCCGACGTCGGCGGCGTCGGCCTGCGGGTAGAGGACGACCTTCCGCCCCGCGGCCTTCAGCGCGTCGTGTATTCGGATCTCGTCGAGGCCGGGGCCGACCCAGTAGGCGAGGACGGCGTTGGTGCCGAGGCGCCAGAGGCCGGGGGCTTCGACGTCGTCCCGCTTGCCGGGCGTGGAGTTCGCGAGGCGGCACTGGCGGATGCGGCAGCGGCCGTCCGGGAAGCTCGCGGCGTCGCGGTCCGGCCAGAGCAGCGAGCCGCAATGGGCGCAGCGGTGGCCGACCCCGCCGTGGAGGGCGGCCTGCGGGACGGGGCGGTAGAAGGACATGATGGTGCGAGCGGCCGCGGCGTGCCCGCCCTCGACGAGGAAGCGGTGGAGGTCCTCGTCGCGGACCGCCGGATTGCGGACCACGAACTCGCGGATGCTGGTGTAGGCCCGGCCACGCTCGCGGGCCGGGTAGTCCTTCAAGGCCATCCGGAGCGCCTCGTGGTGGATCTCCTCCAGGGCGGCGGCCTCCGAGCCGCCCGCCCGCGCCAACTCGCGGCAGTCGGCGGTGGGGACGCCGAGGTCGCGCTCGACGAGGACGACGTCGGCATGGCGGAACGGCGGCCGGAACTGCGGCAGGCCCCAGTCGCGGAAGGGGCCGCAGGCCAGATCCATCGCCGTGTGGACGCTGGCCCCGAGGTCGGCAGCGATCCCGGCGGACAGGGAGAGACCGGAGAGCATGGACAGCGCGCGCCGGGCCGCGGGCGGCAGGGAGGCGTCCTGCTGGACGGCCGAGCCGTCGTTGGCGGCGCGGTCGTGCAGGTCGCAGAAACCCTTGGCGAGCAGAACCGCAGTGACTTCGGGGGATGCTTCGGCCATAGTCGCCTTCAGCCAGTGGAAGGGCGAACTTGATCGGATAACAGGTCCATGTCAATCCATTCAGTAGACGATCTTAAAGGTGTGCGGAACGGGGCAGCCATCATACGCCGGTTGAGATGGATAGACGACAGGCTGTATTGGCATGGTTCGTTTCGCCGCAGCGACATGGTCACGCGCTTTTCGCTCTCGCCGCAGCAAGCCTCCGCCGACATTTCGCAATACCAGCAGATCGTCCCCTCGAACGCGGTCCTCGACCCCTCGACGAAGGGCTACGTGCGGTCCGAGGGGTTCCAGCCGCTGTTCCTCAAGGACGCCTTCGCCTGGATGCGCCAGGGCCGCGAAACGGGCGACCTCTCGGTTCTGCCCTGCGAGTCGGTGCCGATCCCGGCGCGTCGGGCTGACGCGGAGATCATGATGGCGCTGATCGGGGGCTACGAGACACGGACGGCCCTGTCGATTCGCTACCAGTCCCTGACCAGTGCTGAGCCGAACCAGCGCGTAATCTGTCCGCACCACATCGTCGACCATGGGCCGCGGGTCCACGTGCGGGCCTGGGACGACCGGCGGCGGATCTTCACGGATTTCGTCGTGGGCCGGATCCTGTCGGCCGCGCCGGAGCCGTCCTACCCCTGGGTGGACCAGATCGCGGACACGTTGTGGCACGAGACCGTGACCGTCCGGCTGGCGCCGCACCCGGGGCTGAGCGCCGCCCAGCGCGCCGTGGTCGAGCGCGAATACTGCATGCATGACGGCGAGGTCGCCGTCCCGGTCCGCAAGGCGATGGTGCTGTACTTCCTCGACGGGCTTGGCCTGCTGGAGGCGGTCAGGGAGGGGAACGGCACCCCGGACGCGACCCGGGGTGTCCGGTGCCTCGATGCCGCCGCCCTGAGGCTGCTGCTCCCCGCCGCTAACCAGTAGAAGCACAACCATGGCATGCAAAAAGCGATCAGGGGAATGTCGTGAACAAGAAGCAGCCCAGCTTCATACAGCATATGGCCCGCAATAGCGCGCGGGTTCCTTTTTACGGTCTTCTTGTTTTTAGGCCGACTTCAACGAGTAATTCGGTAGATTTGTGGGCCTGAGAGGCTGACCGATCTCATTTTCCTCGGGGCCGTCCTTGAGATCCGCACCATTCCCGACCGACTGGGCTCCATCTTCTGTCACCGAATCCGGAAAGGATGACTGTGGTCGTCGCAGCAGCGTCATGCTTCTCTGGCACCAGTTTAGCCGTCGAACGCAGTGCCCCTCACCGGAGGGCGCGCGATCTCACCGACCAACTCCCACCGAAGAGTGTTCTCCGGCGCCGACGTTCCATCAGCGGATATCGCCGCCGCGATTCGGACCCAGCGGCGAGGCTGCTCGACAATGCCTTCGCTCAGCTCTGGTCCATGTGGTCTGTCATGGAAGAGCGTGGTGTCCGGTGGACGGCCCTCGAGCGGAAGGGACGAAGGTCACTGCTCCGTCCCTGTCCGCAGAACTCACCTACCAAACCAGGCTCAGGTTGACGTGTTCGTCATCAGTGCAGGGCGGCTGGCTCCGCTCGTCGATCCTTCCAATCATTATGCCGGCGCCGGCACCACGCAGGGGGAAGGGCAGACAGACGCCTGCAGGAGGAGCAAGGGTGATTGTCGAGCGCGGCCCAGTCAGCCGTTCTTCTGACCCCGCTGTACTTGCCGACGAGTCGCGAGAGCCCCACCATCGGTCGAGGCACCTGTCGAAGCTCGTGGGACACCCTCAGATGTCGAGCCTTCGTTGATCGACTGGCTCAAACCCGTTCGGTTCACCATACTCGACCTTCCTCTGCGAGCTGACGAACAATTTCGGGGGACTAGACCCGAGGCGGTCGGGCACGCAGGCGCACTTATCCGAATTGCGGGGGATGATCAAAGGCATCCCAGAGCATCGCGTCGAGGATGCGACCTTCGGAATCCTGCTCGAAACGGGTATCCTGTCGGACTTGGTGCTTGGGCTTGGCGGTTGCCAACCAGGACAGGAGGTTTCGGCGATGAACGACACCGCCATCTTCCTGCGTTCGCTCGAGAACGGCTATGCGGTACTGACGCGCAACATCCACGACTTCGACTTAATGGCGCAGCTCCTGCAGACCGGATGGGTCCTCTTCTACAGAACTCTATGAGCCGCTTGACGGATGTAGCCGCGCGTCCCGCCGGGCGACTGGACGCCAATCGGCGCGGACTCCACATGCGGAGATTGAATTCTGCGGCGACCTGTTCGAAAGTCCTCGTCGAAAGTGGTACTCGGGCGGGTGCGCCCGTCCTTTTCGGAGGCTGGCGCATGGCGAAGGCGCGGAAAAGCGCGAAGAGACGATCCAACGAGGAGGGCGTCGTTCCAACCCCGTTGGAACTGATGGCGGAGCACGCTTGGCGCCGCGCCTTCCTGACGACCTACGCGATGAGCGTGTCGTTCCTGGAAACCCAGGTGCTGCCGGTTCTGGAAGGGAAGGACCGCTGCGAGGTCGATGTCCTCGTCGATTCGAAAGGTTACCGCGACAGCCTGTTCGAGCGGCACTCGACGCGCGTCGGCCAGGATTACCGGCTGGTTCCCATGGCCATGCCCGACGGCTGCTTCCATCCAAAGGCGGCGCTTCTGTGGGGGCCGGAGCGGGGTTTCCTGGCCATCGGCAGCGGCAACCTGACGTTCGGCGGGCACGGCCGCAACCTCGAGGTCTTCGAAGCATTCGACGCGGCGGCGCACCCGCACGTGTTCGCCGGCTTCGCCGAGTTCCTGGCGTCGCTCCTCGAGGTTCACGGCGACCGCCTGCCGGAGCGGGAGCCGGTGTCCCGGGCACTGCTCGCGGCCCGCCGGCTGGCGAACGGTGCAGAGCCTGGCAAGGCAGCGGATTTCCAGCCACAGATACTCCACTCGGTGCGGACGCCGATCCTCGAACAGATCGCCGGCATCGCCAGGGGCATTGGCTTGGGCCGGTGCCTCGACGCGATCGTAATGTCGCCCTTCTTCGACGCGGACGGCGGTACGGTCCGCCGCCTTGCCCGGGCGCTCGATTGCGGGCGGATCCGGGTTGTGGTGCCGCCGCTGGCGTACGAGAACCGCTTCCCCTTCGCCGCGGCAGAGTGCTGGGAGGCGCGGGTCGAACCGGTCGTGCTGGGCGCCCAGGAACGGCGCCGCCTGCACGCCAAGGTCCTGGAGCTGAGGTTCGAGGCGGGGACGCTTGTGCTGACCGGCAGCGTGAACGCGACGCATCCGGCGCTGGGGTCGACCCGCAACATCGAGGTGGGCGTGCTGCGCTACTTCGAGTCCGCGCCCTTCCCGTGGGTGCCGTCGCCGAAGCCTCCGGGAGTTGCGACCGATTCCGTCGAGGCGGGTGATGGTGCCGGAGAGCGGATCGTTCACGGCGTGGTGACGAAATCGGGCCGTCTGGAGGGCCGTCTGCTCGGTGCCGTCGGCTGTTCGGGGCGGTGGCGGGGTTCCGTCGTCGCCGGCGGCGAAACCCTCGCTGAATTTGATCTCGAGATCGACGCGGAGGGTCGGTTCTCCTCGGACGATCTCGACGTCGCCTCTGTGCTGCGCGCGGGGGCGCTGCAGCTGCTCCTGACGCGCCCTGGGGCGGCGGCGCGCGGTTGGCTGCAGGTCGAGGCCCTGCTCGCCGCACCACGGCTGGGGCGAATGTCCTCCACGGAGATTCTGCGGCTCAGCCTGGGGAAGGGGACGGAGGCTGACGTGATGGCCCTCCTGGAGTATCTAGCCCGCCATCTCGTTGAGGACACCAGGGGACGCGCGACCTTCCGGACCCGCGGCGCGCCGGGCTCGCCCGAAGACGTGCTGATCCGGCCGTCGGATCTCGCGCCGAGGCCGCCAGCGGGAGGGGCGGAGGAGTCCGAGCACGAAGACGAGGCGGGCTCGGTGCTCGAGCGCATCCGCCGACATCTCCTCCGCAGGCCGGCGCTGGCGGAGTCGATCGAGGACGAGGGCGTCGCCGACGACATGACGGACGAGGGTGGCGGAGGACGGGGTGCCGGCGTCTGCGCCGGCAAGCCAGCGTCCCCGGCGTTTTCCATCACCGAGTTCTCGGACATCATGCGCGCGCTCTCCGAGAATCCGAAGGCGTCACCGTCGAAGCGGGCCGTTGATCTGGTGTGGTGGTTCGAAGGTTTGATGACGGCGCACCTCCACGCGCGGGAGGATCGTTCCGGCGAGGCGCGCGAGTTCTTGCGCTACTGGACGATGAAGGCGCTCCGGGACAGCGAACGGGGCGTCTCGGCAAGGCTGGATGGGCTCGTGGCGATGGCCGCGGCGATGACCTTCGCGCTCGGCCGTGAGCTGGCCGGCGCCGCGGTGAAGCAAGCGGTGCTGAGGTCGGCGTTCGAGCGATGGTGGGGCGGCGATCCGGATCCGGCAGCCGCGCGCGCCCTGCTTTTGGAGCAGCGGCTGTCGAACGTGGTCGAGCTTGTCGGTCTGGCGGAGGTCGGCCGTGGCGACAATTGGGACGCCACCGCGGCCCTGGCGGGGCTGCTGAGTGTCGTTACCCCGGATCGCATGGTCAGGGACGCCCTCGCGAGGTGGCGGTCCGGCGCGCAGCCGCATGCGGATTGTCCGCTCTTTGCGACGAGTGCCGGCCAAGTTTTCCTCGGGCGGCTGGTGGCGCTTCCGGGAGGTCCGCTGCCCGCGCCGGAAGGGGCGCTGCCCAAGCGGGTCGTCATCGGGAGAAGTGGCGACAGCGCGTGCCCGGACTGCTACCGCACACTTCAGGGCGGAGCGAGGGAGCTTGAGCTTCGCGGGGTTGCGGCCTGCGGTTGGTGTTCGACGATCGTCGTCAGGACGGAGGTCTGAGATGGATGGTCTGCCGGTGGGACCCTGGTTCCCGCGCGATGTCGGCTTCAAGGGGACCGGCGTCGATTTCCTCGGACTCCGGGCGGTGAACATGCGTCTGATCGACGCCTGCCTTCCTGGGATCAGTAACGTCACCTACAGCATCCGCCCCTACTCGGTGGCGACTTGGATGTGGTGGAAGGCCCGCGAGCTTCTGAACGATGGCGACGCCGAAGGCCGGATGAGCGCCGAGTTGCGGGCCTTCGCCGAACGGGTTGAGACGCTGTTCGCGTGGGGCCACCGCGTGCGGGGCTATCCGGGAGCGCCGGGCAGCCGGTCCGGGCCGCCGCAGGGCGGCGCCGTGTCGCTGACCTTCGCGTCGTGGAAGCGGTCGGCAGCGAACACCAGCATCATGGCCGCCGTGCGGTACGGGCCTTCGGTCAAGAACACGAACGGGCTCGGCTTCCTGCAAGCGTGGAAGGCGGGAACCTTCGCAGTGACGGAGGCTGGGAACGCGTTGGCCGCAGCCTTGGACGCCGAGCTCAAGCCGCTGGGCGCATACCATCGGCTACTCAACGGGTTGAAGCCAGTGCGGGGCCGCGAGGCCGACGCGCTCGAGCTGGTGGACGCTTGGCGGGTCGAGGAGGCCAGCGAGGGCGAGGTGGCGGCGTTCCGCGCTGCCTTCCACGCGCCGGCCGAGATCGCCGGAACGGAGCGACGCGGCCGGCGCTCGGGGACGCTCGAACTCGTCCTCCATGTCCTGCACTGTTCGCCCGCGCCAATGGCGATTGACGAGCTGCGGCGGGCTCTCGCGGACCGCCGCCTGCCGGACGGCTCGCTCTTCGACGTGCCAGAGGAGCTCGCGATGGTGCGCGAGCGCTGGCTAGTGATGCAGGTCCGGCAGCTGCAGCGCCTGACGCTCGAAGCCCTGCTCACTTGGTCGGAGGAGATGATGCTTCGGCGCGGTCGCCGGAGCCTTGAGACGATGAGGACGTCGCTGCGGGAGGCGATCACGAGTTCGACGGCGGCCCCGCCAGAGGCGCCATGGCGGGATGTTCTCAAGGCCGCACTGGCGGCGCACGACGGCGGCGAGGCGGCACCGGAAACGGCGCTCTTTGAGGTCTGGGATCGGCTCGCCGCAGCGCTTGCTGGTGGTGATGGCGACGGCATCATCGGCGCCGCTCTGGCGGCCTGCGCCTGCGTCCAGAGTGCGGTCGACGGACTCCTGGAGCGGGCGGCCGAACGAGACGGCCGCAGGCTGGACGAGAGGATCGGCGAGGGGGCCGCGGCCGAAGACGAGATCCGGGCGGCGTGCCAGCTTGGCGAGGCGGAGCGCCTGTCGCTGGCGCATTTCCGCGATTGGGTGGCCGAGCGGATGGATGCGCCGGCGGCGACGGCCGCGATCGAGCTGCTCGAGACCCATGTGCTGAGCCGCCATCTCGCTGTCGGGGTGGGCCGGTTCGACGGCGAACGGCAGCGGTTGCGGTTCACGCTCGAGGAAGAGGGGCTGGCGCCGCTCATTGGCGCGCCGCTAGTGCCGAGCGTGACCGAGGACCGGCTGGCGGCGCTTCTGTCACTGATGGTTGAATGCGGATACCTCCGCAGGCACAGGGATAATCGCCTGTCCGAGGTTTGAGGTTCACTTGCGGTTAGGCGGACCGTCTATGCAGAGTTTACCGATTTATAGAGTTGGTGCGCTATAAATCGGTAAACTCGCTTGAAGCCGCTCGCGCAGCGGACGCCGGTCGGCGGGATAGAGTTTCAGGTCAGTAGCCCGGCGGAAGACATCCACACCCCGTAGCGTGCCAGCATCCTTTGTAGAACGTAACCCCCTGTTCGAATCGAGCCATTAGACCTTTTCTGACTGGCGTCGGGGGAGCCGCGTCTTCCGCACCTCGTTATCCTTCACCTTCTGACCGGGCACGGCGACCATCTGCTCCGGAACGATCCGGCGCCTGGTGTAGTCCTGGATGTCGATTATGATCCTGTCGATGGCCTGGGCGGCCTCCCGGCAATAGCTCGGATCGTAGGGCGCGCACCGCTTCGTTGTCGGGGAGTGCCCGACCAGCAGCGAGTGTCCCATGGTGATCTCGATCTGGTCATGGGGCACGCCGCGGCTCCGCAGTTCCCGCGCCATCGTATGGCGGAGCGAGTAAGGCTGGACTTCGCGCCCATCCGGACCGCACAACAGGAAGCGCTCGCGAAGGGCGATTTTGCGATCGGCCGGCGTCATGGCCGCCAGCGCTTCCGCACCGGGCAGCTCAGCTAGCTGTTCCTCAGTGGCTGGCCAGACGCGTGCGCGCGGGGCCCGCCACGCGGTCCAGACCGACTTGACCGGCCTGCCCTCGAACGCGACCAGGGGGCCGGCAACGCCGGTTGCGTGATAACCGAGCGCGTGCGTCAGCCGCACGATCGGACGGCACTTCTTGGTCTGCGGTTTCCCTCCGGGTTCGGGAGAACCACGCGATTCATGCGGTCGACTCGATCAGCCGTCAGATCGATCGCGGCGTCGGGTCGACAGACAAAGTTCAGTATGACCATTATGAAGGAGAGCAGGTGCGCGCTGTGGCCGAACTGCATCGGGCCGTAGAGCGGCTGGTCGACCGATTGGAGATGACCCCGCTGGCGTTCGCGCGCTCGGCGGTGATCGATTCGCGGCGCAAAAATTTCTACAAGCGGGTGTTCCGCCCGATGGAGACGCTGCTCCGTTCCTCGAACGGGTGCTGGAATGGGGCACCGAACATGTCGGGTAGTGAGACAACGGAAACCGTGGTCGCCATGTCCACCAGAACAAGGTGCTCGGCAATGTCATTGTATGAAGCGCCGCATCTACAAGTGGATGCGGATACGGCGCGGCAATCAAACTCGCCATGGTGGCCTGTGCCTTATGGGCGGACAAGAACTGGAATGGGCTGTGAAACAATGTTCTGCAACTTCAGGGGGGCGGCGGTCGGCGAAGCGATGAATGCCCATCACACATCCGGCGAATACGAGCGGTGCCCGAACTGTGCGATTCCATTCCATGGGCTGATGAGCCGGGCGGAAACGGCGGGGGAAAAACCAATGGTTGGCACGGCTACGCCGTGATGTGCCGTTGGTAGAGCGTTCGGTGAGCGGGTGCAATGATATCACCCTACCTGCTTTTCCAATCGATCAACTATTGTGAATGCTAACGTCTCCTCACTAGCAGTTCCCTGAATGTTCACACCCTTTCAAGCCGTCTATTTTGCGCACGAACTGTCACGTTCGAGGCCGGCGAACGGTGTCGAGCGGTTGTCGCAGTCGCTGGTGGATGCATCCATCGATCTCAACCCGCATCAGATCGAAGCGGCGCTGTTCGCCTTGAAGTCGCCCCTGGACGCAGGTGTGATCCTTGCCGACGAGGTCGGCCTTGGCAAGACGATCGAAGCGGGCGTGCTTCTTCTCCAGAGCTGGGCGGAGCGTAAACGGCGCCTGCTCGTACTCTGCCCAGCAAGCCTGCGCCGCCAATGGGCCGCGGAGCTTGAGGAGAAGTTCGGGCTGCCCTGCCGGATTCTCGACGCGCGGTCCTGGGCCGCCTGCGTGGAGGCTGGGGAGCCCAATCCTTTTGACACCGACCGATACGTCTCCGTCCTATCCTACAATTTTGCGGCCCGGCAGGCCGACCGGCTTTTCCGTACGGCGCTCGACTTGGTGGTGATCGACGAGGCACACAAGCTGCGCAACGCCTGGAAGCCGGGGAACGTCATCGGCCAATCGCTGAAGCGGGCGCTTGCCGGGCGGCGCAAGGCCTTGCTGACCGCGACACCGTTGCAGAACTCGCTGATGGAACTGTATGGCCTCGCCAGCTTCATCGACGACTACATCTTCGGCGATGTGGTCACCTACCGCGCCAATTTCACCGGCGCCGCCGCCAACCTGGATGCCCTCAGGGGGCGGCTTCGTTCCTTCTGCCACCGCACCCTGCGCGAAGACGTGCAGGAATATGTCCGCTACACCGAGCGCCGGCCGCTGACGGTACCCTTCACGCCGACCGATGCTGAACAGGCCCTGTATGACCAGGTCAGCGCGTTCCTGCTGCGCGAGGGCGGGTTTGCGATTCCCAAGCGGCAGCGGCGCCTGACCCTGCTGGTGCTGCGCAAGCTGCTGGCGTCGTCGTCGCACGCCATCGCCGGAACGCTCGACACCATTATCCGGCGGCTGGAGGGCCTGCAACGTGGCGAGGTGCTCCCAGACGATGGCCTGCTGCACGACCTGATCTCCCCCGAGGAGTTCTCCGACGAGGACCAGGAGAAAGCGGAAGAGGCGGAAGGCGGGAGCGACACGGCAATCCACCCGGATGGATCGCTTCCGCCGGATCTGGACGCGGAACTGGAGGAACTGCGCCGGTGTCGCGCGCTGGCCGACGGATTGCGGACCGATACGAAGGCCCAGGCCCTGCTGAAGGCGCTCGAGCTGGGTTTCGCCGAAATGGCGCGGACCGGGGCGGCGCGAAAGGCGCTGGTCTTCACCGAATCGCGGCGCACGCAGGATTACCTGAAGGCCTTCCTGGAGGCCAACGGCCATGCCGGACAGGTTGTGGCCTTCAACGGCAGCAACGCCGACGCCGACGCGCGCGCCATCCTCGACCGCTGGCTGGCTGCCAATTGCCACAACGGCCGGGCGACCGGTTCGCGACCGGTGGATGTGCGCACCGCGCTGGTCGATCATTTCCGCGATGGCGCCGCCATCATGCTGGCGACGGAAGCCGCGGCGGAGGGCATCAACCTTCAGTTCTGCTCCCTGGTCGTCAACTACGACCTGCCCTGGAATCCGCAGCGTATCGAACAGCGCATCGGCCGCTGCCACCGCTACGGCCAGAAGCACGACGTCGTGGTGGTCAACTT
Organism: uncultured Azospirillum sp.; assembly: GCA_965650625.1. Classification (GTDB taxonomy): domain Bacteria; phylum Pseudomonadota; class Alphaproteobacteria; order Azospirillales; family Azospirillaceae; genus Azospirillum. The sequence continues at coordinate 31,472 of CBFGPE010000046.1, forward strand.
CATCAACCAGCGTAACGCCGCCGACCGTCGGGTCTACGAGCTGCTGGAGGAAAAGTTCCGCCTGTTTGCAGGCGTGTTCGGCGCCTCCGACGAGGTTCTGGGAGCGCTGGAATCCGGAGTCGATTTCGAACGGAGCATCCTGGCGATCTATCAGGACTGCCGGACGGAAGCGGAGATCGACGACGCCTTCGCCCGCCTTCAGGCGGAGCTGGAGGAGACCATCCGCAGCCGCATGGCCGAGGCCCGTCGCACCCTGTTCGCCCATTTCGACGAGGACGTCCACGCCCGCCTGCGCATGCGGATGGACGACGCCCGGCTGCACCTCGACCGTGCCAGCCGCATGTTCTGGCGGCTGACCCGCTACATGCTGGGGGAGGTGGACAAGGCCGCGCGCTTCGACGATGCCGCCCTGGCCTTCGACCTCGACCGTCCGCCCCTGCCGGACGTCGCCGCCGGCCGCTACCAGCTTGCCGTCCGGCAACGGCAGGGGGACAGCGACGGCCATGCCTACCGCCTGTCGCACCCGCTGGCGGAGCATCTGATCGAACGGGCCAAGGCGCTGGACACGCCGCAGAGCGAAGTGCTTTTCGAGTTGTCGACCCACCCCGCGCGCATCAGCGTGCTGGAACCCTATCTGGGGAGGTGGGGCTGGCTGACCCTGACGCTGGTGACGGTGGAAAGCTTCGCGCGGGAGGAGGTGCTGGTCCTGACCGCCATCGACAACCGCCAGCAGCCCCTGCCGCGCGAGGCGGCGGAGAAGCTGTTTCTGGTACCCGCCCGGTGGAAGGGGCTGGCCGGTGATCCCCACCCGCTGATCCGGGAGGTCCTGGAGGAGCGTAGCGCCGCCGGCGCCGCGGCGGCGGTGGAGGTCGCCCGCGCCCGCAACGCCCGCTATCTGGAGGAGCGCCGCCAGCGCCTGGACCAATGGGCCGACGACGCCATCAAGGCGGCGGAACGCGAGCTGGACGAGGTGAAGAACCGACTGAAGGAGTTGTCCCGCCAAGCCCGGCAGACCGACGATCCGGCCGAGCAGCATCGACTCCAGACCGAAATTCAAGCCGCCGAGCGCGACAAGCGCCGCGCCCGCCAGCGCATCTTCGAGGCGGAGGACGAGGTCATGGCCGAACGCGACCGCCTGATCGCCGACCTGCGCCGCCGAATCGGCCAGACGGTGGAGACGCGGCGGCTATTCACGCTGAAATGGGATGTACGATGAGGAGTAATACTCGCTAATGGGGCGCCTGCCTGATAAACTGAAACCCCTTGGTTATAGTCAACGAGATACCATGAAGTACGAAAGGGATCTTTCCGCAGCAGCACAGCGCCATCTTGACGATGGAAAGCTATTAGCAGGACAAAGAAGATGGGATAATGCAGGCTATCATTTTGGGTTAGCCGTTGAATGCGCTTTAAAGGCTGCTATGGAAAAAATTAATATACGAGAAAATGAATTTCTGGTGGATGGAAAGGATGCCTATTATATCCATTTTCCGGATTTGAAGAATATGACCGTTAGCCAGACTGGAAGAATTTCCGTACAAATCAGCCAAGCGCTGCAGCAAGCATCGTTTATGCAGAATTGGGTTATCAAAATGAGATACTCGAAGAAAGTAGTGCCGGAGCAACAATGCGATAAATGGTCTCGGCAAGCCACTAATTTTGTTAACAATTGCTTGTATGTGGGGATCTGAAGAAAATGATCCATTTCGATGAGAGCGTTCGCACTCTGGTCCACACGACGCTTAGAGTGATTGGGCCTGATGCGTTCAAGGAGGCGCGGGTTTTCCGCGACGCCTTCGGCCGTCTGGGATACTGCACCCAAAACCCACTGAGCGAGGAGAAGGCTGCCGAGTTGCAGGAGGCTCTGGCCGATGCGCTCGGGAACTGGGCATACGACGAGGGCACGCCGGTCGGACCGGACAGCTTCGCGTTCGAGCGGCTGCGGGAGGCGCCGAGCCGGTGGGAAGTTATCGACAACCCAGCGGAGGGAGCGGAACCGATTTACGTCGATCTGGCCGACCGCCGCATCGTCGGACAGGACTGGGTGGTGGTGCCCGAGCGGGCGACCGATGCCCCACCGCGCCGGCTGGTTTTCTGGTCGGTCAAGGGTGGCGGTGGCCGCACCACGGCCCTGTGTGTCCTCGCCGCCAGTCTCGCTGCCGAATCGCGCAACGTCCTGGTGATCGACGCGGACCTTGAGGCGCCAGGCCTCGGTTCCATGCTGCTGGAAGAGCATCTGGTCCCGAAATTCGGCCTGCTGGACTACCTGGCCGAATCCGGCCTGGTCGCGTGGGAGGACCCGGATTTCCACGCCTGCGTCGCGACCAGCGAACTGACCCACAAGGTCGGCAGCTTTGGCCTCATCGATGTCGTGCCAGCCATCGGCTCGGCGACGCTGGCGGCCCCGGAGAACATGATCGCCAAGCTGTCCCGTGCCTTCCTGGAAAAGCCGAGCGAGGACGGCGACCCGATCAGCGTGCGTGACCAGCTTCGCGCGTTCGTGGACCGCATGGCCCAGCGCCGGCAGTACGACGCCGTGCTTATCGATGCGCGCGCCGGCCTGTCGGAATTCTCGGCCAGCACGCTTCTCGGTCTCGGCGCGTCGGTGATGGTGTTCGGCGTGGACCAGCGGCAGACGTTCCAGGACCTGAGCTTCCTGTTCGCGCACCTGTCCAGGCTGGAGCAGGATTCGCCGGAGGAAGCCGAGGATTGGCGCAGGCAGATCCACTTCGTCGAATCGAAGAGCGACAAGACCCGCGACGGCTCGGATTTTCGCGGCAGCCTGCATGATATGCTGGCGCAAACCTTCTACGAAGCCGACGAGAAGGGTGCGGGCTTCACCTTCTCCCTGACGGACGAGGACGCGCCGCACATGGCCGCTCGCATTCACTTCGATTCGTCCTATACGAAGTTCGATCCGATCGCCGATATTTCCGTTTTGAAGTCCGACGTCTATCGTGCGGCCTATGCGGAGTTCCTGGACAGGGCGAGGGCCATTCTTCTCGGACGGAAGGAAAGCTGACGTGATCAAGCGCCACGCGGTGAAGATGCTGCGAGACACGCTTAGGAACTTACCCTGGGGAGCGTCGCACACACCGGGCAATCCTCCGAACCGCGAGGAGATCTATGCCCCCCGTGAGCATGTGAATGCCCTCGATCCGGATCGCGCGCTCGTGATCGGTAACCGGGGAGTCGGCAAGACGTTCTGGGCTTCGGCTCTCGTGGGCGATGAAACACGGGAATGGCTTGCTCTGCAACCACAGTTTGAACGACTGAATCTTCGCAATGTAAAAGCTGTTGCCGCCTATCATGGGTCCTTTGCCGACGATACGGCTGCCAGTCTTGCCGTTCTCCAGCACTGTGAGAACCATGGATTGGATACGCTCCGGGTATGGGGAGCTGTACTGCTGCGTGCCGCTGGTTTCCAGCCAGACCTTCCGATCCTGGAAATAGCCCGATGGTTGGACGCCAACGCGGAAGAGGGTGAGCGCACCATTCGCAATGTCGATAGGGAATTCACCGCTTCCGGCAAGCGCCTTCTACTGGTATTCGATGGCCTGGACACGTTGGGACGAACATGGCCGGAGATGCAAACGCGGCTAGACCGGATCCTGGAATTTACTCGGCTCTGCAAGACATTGCGTTCAATCCGGGTTAAGATTTTCATGCGGCTCGACCAAGCCAACTTCGGAGGTCTTAGGACTGGACCCGATCGCTCGAAGATATGGAACGAGCGTGCTCGACTGAACTGGTCCACCACATCCCTCTATGACCTGCTTTTCCATTATTTGATGCTGGGGGAAAAGGCCCGACGGTACCGATACAATTCTGATTTCTACGATGTCACCGGTGTCGATTGGAAACCGCAGCAATTGACTGAGGATGAGCAGCGCGACGCCATCAAGGCCATGGCGGGTAGCGCCTTCATGACCGCCAGCCCCATCTCGGCACGTATTTATGATTGGATCATCAATCATCTCGCCGATGCTCAAGGCGAAGTCATGCCTCGTGCTTTTCTGGAGCTGATGCGCAGGGCCGCCGATGCCGAACCAGATGATTCGGATTGGGTTTTCAGTGGTCAATCCATCAAGCAGGGAATGCGAGACGCTTCGGATCGATATCTCAGCGAATTGATGGATGAATATTGGTGGATTCCAGCCACCCTCCAGCCGCTGCGGAGCCTGCAAGTCCCCTGTGATCCGGATGAGTTGTACGAGCGTTGGGTCAAGGATCGAACGGTCACCGCCATCACTCGCCGGGCAGAGGAAGAGCAGTTGCTGCTTCCGGTCGGCTTTACAGGCAAGTCGCACAACTGGATGCTGGATGAAGGGGGGGAGCCCTACCTTCTCGATAGCCTGTTGGATATCGCGGTGGCCATGAAGGTCAAGGGCGACCGCATCCACTTTCCCGATGTACTGACGCCCGCCGCCGGGCTTCTGCGTCGTGGTCAAGTCAAACGGCCGCGGAAAGCGGCCAAACCTCCACAGTGAGACCTGAGGGCAAACTGTGCTATAGGACGCTGCGCCGGGACCCGTTCCCGGCGCAACGCATTTCCGGACCACCCACGCTCCACTGATCCCAGGCCATGATGTCGTCCAATCTCACCGTCCCCACCCCTGCCATCCGTGAGTCCGAGGCGCTGACGCAGTTGATCCGCCGGTTGGAGGAGATGTTCCAGCTCGACCGCGGGGACCTGGATTTCGGCATCTATCGGATCATGAACTTCCGCCGCGACGAGATCCTGCGCTTCCTGCGCAGCGAACTGCCGGTGCGGGCGGAGGAGGCGGTGCGGGCGGCCGGGATCGGCGACGGGGCCGCCGCCCTGCGCCGGGAACTGGACAAAGCGATTGCCGGCGCGCGCGAGGCCGGATTCGATCCGGACGCCTCGCCGCGCGTGCGCGAACTGCGGGCGGAGATCGCGCGGGCCGGCAATACCGCGCCCGACGCGCTGCTCGACCAGATCTGGACGGCGCTCGACCGCTTCTTCGGGCGCTACTATGACGAGGGCGACTTCATCGCCCAGCGGCGCGGGCGCGACGGCGCCTATCTCATCCCCTACGAGGGGGAGGAGGTGACGCTGCATTGGGCCAACAAGGACCAGTACTACGTCAAATCCTCCGAAAGCTTCGCCAACTACGTGTTCCGGCTGGAGGACGGGCGTGCCGTGCGCTTCCGCACCGTCGTCGCCGATACCGAGCGCGACAACAACAAGGAGGCCAAGGGCAAGAATCGCCGCTTCCGTCTGGCCGAAGACCGGCCGCTAGCGGAGGAGGACGGCGACCTGATCGTGCGCTTCACCTACCGCGCCGACGAGGACGACAAGCGCCGGCAGGACGCGCTGAACGCGGAAACCGCCGAAGCCGTCCTGGCCCTGCCGCAGGCGGCGGACTGGGCGTCCGGCCTCGCCGCCCCGGCGCCGACGGACCGGGACAACAAGCGCCGGCTGATCGACAAGCATCTGGCCGCCTTCACCGCCAAGAACAGCTTCGATTACTTCATCCACAAGGATCTGAAGCACTTCCTGACGCGGGAACTCGACCTGTTCCTCGACCGCGAGGTGCTGAACCGCCGCGCGCTGAACGAGGCGCGCCGGGCCAACCGGATGGAACAGATCGCCGCCGAACTGGCCAAGGCGGAGGCGGTGGAGCGCATCGCCACCGAGGTGATCGAATTCTTGGCCCAGATCGAGGAGTTCCAGAAGCGCCTGTGGCTGAAGAAGAAATTCGTCCTGGACACCCAATGGTGCCTGACGCTGGACCGCATCGACGCCAAATTTTACCCGGAGATCGCCGCCAGCGAGGCGCAGCGCCGGGAATGGGTCGAGTTGTTCGCCATTGACGGGATCGGGGCGGACCGGCTGGGCGAGGTCGCCTACAGCGAACCGCTGACCGAAGCGTTCCTGCACGCCAACCCCTTCCTGGTTCTGGACACCAAGCATTTCGACGAGGACTTCAAGGCCCGCCTGCTGGCCTCCATCGATGATCTGGACGACCAGATGGATGGGCTGCTGGTGCATTCGGAGAATTTCCAGGGGCTTCTGTCCATTTCTTCCAAGATGGACGGGAAAATTCAGTGTGTAGCAATTGATCCTCCGTACAATACTGGGGATGACGGATTTATCTATAAAGACGCCTATAAAACGTCGTCATGGATGACCTTCACGCACGAACGAGCGGTTATACTGCAAAGGCTCATCGCGAACTCCGGATCGATATGGGTAAGCATAGATGATAATGAATACGCAAACCTTTGGCATGTGGCGTCTGAAGTTTTTGGACGCCAAAATTATCTTTGTAGTTTCGTTTGGAAGCGTAGAAGCGCTTCGGGGATGAGTGCTCGCCCGCTCTCGCTCGATCACGAGTATATATTGGCATTTTCTAAGGATGAAAAGGCGACGTCGTTGCATGGATTGGCAAAGTCGCAAGAGGACTACCCGTATTTTGACGAGAAGAAGCAACTTTGGTATGCCAGCACTGATCTGACAATTGGGATGAGCAGTGAGCAAAGACCAAACCAATTCTTCTCCATTACGAATCCGCGTACCGGGCGCGTATTTGACGCGAACCCAAACCGGGTCTGGAGATTTTTTCCGGAAACCATGAATGACGTTATCAAAGCGGATTTGGTTATTTGGCCTGATGAAGCGGATGGCAGGCTTGAACGCCCACGATACAAAACTTATTTTGACCCAGAAAACAACAAGCCAAAGCCACTATCAAGCTGGATTGAAACTGCATCTACAAATGATCGAGAGATTGAAAGCGATGAGTCAGATTATATGGTTAGCGTCATCAAAAGCGGAATGAATCAGGAAGGAGGTAGGATTATTGAGAAAATATTTGGAAATAAATCTTTTGCATATCCAAAACCTGTTTCTCTTTTGCGAGGGGTTGTCAGAGCGACGACTCGCGACAAAGACATCGTGCTAGATTGCTTCGCAGGCTCTGGGACCACCGTTCACGCCGTGATTGATTTGAACCGCGAGGATAAGCAATGCCGTCGATACGTCGCCATCGAATCGGCAGCGCATTTCGATGATGTTCTGATCCCTCGAGTTAAAAAAGTAATCGCCGCAAGAAAATGGGAATCGGGTAAACCTGTCAGCCGTGATGGCGTCAGCCACGCCTTCAAATACATCCGCCTCGAATCCTACGAGGACGCGCTGGAGAACCTCGCGCTGGAAGAACGGCCGAAAGCGCTGGAGAGCCTGTTCTCGGACAAGGACCGGCAGGCCGGGCCGGGGAGGATGAGCGAGCTGCGCATCCGCTACATGCTCTCGCGCATGCTGGCGACGGAAGCTAAGGGGGCGTCGCTGCTCGACCTCGACGGGTTCCGCGATCCCACCGGCTATACCCTGACGGTGCTGCGCGACGGGGTGGAAACCCCGGTGCGGGTCGATCTGGTGGAGACCTTCTCCTGGCTGATCGGCATGACGGTGAAGCGGCTGAGCGCGCCGCGGCGCTACCGCTCGGCCTTCGTGCACGACCGGCACGGGCGGCTGGTCTGGCCGCGCCGGGCCGACGGGCGCATCGACCGCGCCGGCTTCCGCGCCGATCCCGACGGGCCGCACTGGTTCCGGCTGGTCGAGGGCACGCTGCCCGGCGGGGAACAGGCGGTGGTGATCTGGCGCAGCCTGACCGGCGATGCGGAGACCGACAATCTGGCGCTCGACGCCTTCGCGGAGATCGCCGGGCTGAACGCCCGCGACAGCGAGGTGCGCGTGGTCTGGGTCAACGGCGACAACAACCTGCAGAACCTGCGTCTGGCCGCATCCGCCGGCGAGGACGGGGAACCGCAGGAGGCTGACGCGGAGGCGCCGCCGATCGCGGTGAAGGTCCGGCTGATCGAGGAGGACTTCCAGCGGCTGATGTTCGCCGACACCGACACCACCGGCATTCTCTGACCTGCGGGCGACGAATAATGGCACCCCCGAGAAAAGCGAAACCGACGGTCCGCTTCGCCGACCGGCTGGCGGTGGCGCAATGGATGCTGGACCGCTTCGGCGCCGCCAGCCTGGAGGAATTGACCAAGCCCCTGCGCGACGAGCGCCTGGAGGGGCTGGACGGCAACGGGGAGCATCATTTCCTCGACCTGCTGCTGCGGCTCCAGGGACCGAAGCTGAAGCTGCCGGAGGAGCGGCTGCGCGCCTACGACCAGAACATCGTGCGGCTGACCGCCCGGCTGAACCAGCGCCGGGAAATCCGCCGCCAGACGCCGATCCGCTGGAAGCATTTCCAGTGGCTGACCCTGATGTTCGTCGAACATTACCTGGACCGCTTCTTTCAGGATGCCGAAGCGCTGAAGGCCGACCTGAACGGCTGGATCGCCGACTTCAACGCCCGCGTCGGCTCGGCCAACCGGATCGAACCGTTCGCGCCGCTGCTGCCGGCCAAGCTGCAACTGAACAAGCTGGCGCTGTGGTGCGCCACCGGTGCCGGCAAGACCCTGCTGATGCACGCCAACATCCTGCAGTTCCAGTTCTATCTGGACCGTGAGGGGCACAGGACGCCGGACCATGTGGTTCTGCTGACCCCCAACGACGGGTTGTCGGCCCAGCATTACGAGGAGATGGACCAGGCCGGCATCCGGGCGGATCTCTACAACCGAGAGGCGATGAGCCTGTTCCGCGGCAAGGCGGTGGAGATCATCGCCATTCACAAGCTGCGCGAAAAGGACGGGCGCAAGACGGTGGCGGTCGATTCCTTCGAAGGCACCAATCTGGTTCTGGTGGACGAAGGGCACCGCGGCCTGGGGCGCGGCGACGAGGGGGTGTGGCTGGATTTCCGCGAACGGCTGTGCCGCGACGGCTTCAGCTTCGAATATTCCGCCACCTTCCAGCAGGCGATCGCCGACAATCCGAAGCTGACCGATCTGTATGCCAAGGCGATCCTGGTCAACTACTCCTACCGCTGGTTCTATGGCGACGGGTTCGGCAAGGATTATTCGATCCTGAACCTAGACGAAGACACGGAGAAGGGACCGCATCTGGACAGCTATCTGGTCGGCTGCCTGATGGCCTTCTTCCAGCAGACGGCGCTGTATCACCGCTATCGCGAGGCGCTGAAGCCCTTCAACATCGCACGCCCGCTGTGGGTGTTCGTCGGCGCCACCGTTACCGGGGCAAAGGCGGAGAAGGAGGAGGCGGCCGACGTCGTCCGCGTGGTGGACTTCCTCGCCCGCTTCACCGGCCGCCCGGCGGAGATGGTCCGCCGTATCGACGGCATCCTGCAGAAGGGGCTGGTCAACGCCAAGGGCGTGGATCTGTTCGGCCGACGGTTCGACGCCCTGCACGACATGGGTCTGACGGCCGAGGCGGTCTATCGCCAGATCCTGGCGCAGGTGTTCAATGCGCCCGACGCCGGCACCGCGGCGGCCAACCCGCTGCGCGTGGTCTACCGCAAGGGACCGGGGGAACTGGCTCTGCATGTCGGCGTCAATCCCGCCTTCGGCGTCATCAACGTCGGCGCGCCCAAGGCTCTGTTCGACCAGTTCGAGGCGGCGGAGAAGGACGGGCGGCTGGACCGGGCGGAGGAGACCGTCGGCTCCGCGCCTGCGCTGTTCACCGGAATCAACGGGGACAGGAGCACGGTCACCCTGCTGGTCGGCTCCCGCAAGTTCACCGAGGGCTGGTCGTCCTGGCGGGTCAGCACCATGGGGCTGATGAACCTGGGCAAGTCGGAAGGGGCGCAGGTCATCCAGCTGTTCGGCCGCGGCGTGCGGCTGCGGGGGATGAACGATTGCCTGAAGCGGACCGGCGAGATCGTCGCACCGGACAAGCCGCCGGCTCCGCCCTATCTGGCGGAGCTTGAGACGCTGAACGTCTTCGGCATCCGCGCCAGCTACATGCAGGCCTTCTCCGCCTATCTGGACGACGAGCAGATCGCCAAGGAGTCGGAGACGGAGGAACTGGTGGTCCCGGTGGTGCGCCCCAGCCCGTTCCCCGCCGGGCTGAAGACCCTGCGCGTCGCCGACAAGATCGACGGGGTGCGGACGGAGTTCGGCGCCGCCTTCCGCAAGCTGGCCCGCGTCCCGACCCTGGCCCCGCCGCGGGCCGGGGATCCCGACGATCCGCTGCGCAAGCACCCGGTGGTGCTGAACTGGTATCCGCGCATCGCCGCCCTGCGTTCGAGCGGGGTGGCCGGCGGCGACGGGGCGGAGGCGGTGTGGGAACGCGCCGTGCTGCCGGCGGAGGCGGTGCATCTGCTAAACCTCGAGGCGCTGTGGTTCGAGTTGGAGCGGTTCAAGGCGGAACGCGGCTGGTTCAACCTGAACATCCCGCGCACAGTGGTTGCCGAGCTGCTGGGGAGGAGCGATTGGTACCAGCTCTACGCCCCGCCGGAGGCGCTGGCGCTGGACGATCTCGACGCCCTGCCGGCCATCCGCGACATCGTGCTGGCTCTGCTGCGCCGCTATATCGAGCATTTCTACCGCCACGCCAAGAGCGCCTTCGAAGGACCGCACCGCTGCTACGCCCCGGTGGACGAGGCGGACCCCAGCATCCGCGACTACCGCTTCCGCATCCGCCGCGACGACCCGCAGGCCCGCGCCCGGATCGCCGAGCTGAGGACCTTCATCGCGTCGGGCCGGCTGCGCACCGATCCGGGCAAAACCCTGCAGGCCGTCAAGTTCGGCCGTCACCTGTTCGAACCGCTGGTGCACTTCACCGGCAACACCATCGAGGTGACGCCGGTGGCGCTCAATCCCGGCGAATGGCGCTTCGTGCTCGACCTGATGGACTATTGCGACCGTGAACCGCCTGAACTGGCGGAGTGCGAGGTCTACTGCCTGCGCAACATCTCTGGCGGACGGGGCGTCACCTTTTTCGAGGCGGGCAACTACCAGCCGGACTTCATCGTCTGGATTTGCCATCCCGACGGATCGCAGGACATCCTGTTCGTCGATCCCAAGGGCATTCGCCAATTGGCCAGGGATGACGCGAAGATCGAGTTCTTCCAGACCATCAAGCAGGAGGAGACGGCGCGCGCCGATCCCAAGGTCCGCCTGCACGCCTTCATCCTCGCCGCCCCCGGCACCGATGTCGCGGAGATTGAGCGGAAATGGCAGATGAGCAAAGTGGAGATGGAGGACCGCCACGTCCTGTTTCTGGACGACGGTGGTACCGCCTATCTGCCGGCAATGTTCCGGCGCGCGGGGGTTGGTGCCGCGACCCCTGCCAAGTGATGCCGTGCTGGTGGCGTCGGCCTCGGGATCGGCTCCATCGACGTGGCTACATTCGAGCGGCTCTTGATCCTGACCCGTCAGGATCAAGAGCTTCGGCGGGATGGGCCGCCGCGCCAGTCGGCGTGGAAACCGGCGTAGAAGGTACCGATAGTCGAGCAGGCGTTCCGCCCCGGCGGCTGGTGACGGAAGCTGCCCGTCGATGGGACCTACACGATGCTGTATGGTAGGTACGGGCTGAAGGCCATGGGGGCCGCGTGGCCGAGCCATCCGGCTACATCGCGGCGATCATAACGCCGGAAACGAATGTAACGGAACCATCGCTCGTGGTATCCCCTGCGCCATTGCCACCTCCGGAAATGCCTGCCACAAATCCGGCGATCCTCGAGTCATCCTATCCAGCGGTACATGTTTGCGTCTGGGGGGTGGTCGTCCCGCCCCTGGGGGTGGCCGTCGTCGGTGCCCTGGCATGATCTCAGAGCCGAGCGGAGTGCGGGCATGGCTGTTCACCGAGCACGCCGACATCGTTCGCTTCCGCCGCGACCTTCCTGATCATTCTGATGTCCAAGTCCTGCCACTATCTTCGCGCGGCGCCCAACAACCCATAACGTAGGGGCGCCGATGCCGACCACCTTGAATGTGCCATCCGACTGTGCCATCTCTGTGCCGTCGGTCGGTGTCGAAACCGTTGCGGGCCAAGGCTGGCAAGGGTTTCAGGAGATGTCAGTTGGGGGTCCTAGTCCCCCAACCACCCTTTCCCATCACTTAGCTGCTGCGTTTGGAACGGTTGGGTGCTCCAGTAAGCACCCAGTAAGAGCGCCTAACAAAACGGCGTTTGGACTGTTGTGAGGGGCATGGCTGCACCTCTGGTATCCGACGCCCTTTGGGCACTGATTGAACCCTTGCTCCCACCGGAGCCGCCCAAGCCGAAGGGCGGGCGGCCTCGGCTGGACAATCGGGCGGCACTGACCGGCATCCTGTTCGTGTTGCGCTCTGGCCTTCCCTGGGAACTGCGTAAGCATCCGCTGAGTGCCGCGGTCAGTCAGCTTTTGTCTGCTCGCGGATTG
>CBFGPE010000047.1:0-43696 GCA_965650625.1 uncultured Azospirillum sp.
CCCGCATCTCGTCCCGCATGGTGGACGCGGCGTGTTCCGTGGCGTCGGTCAGCCGGCGGGCGGTTCCCTCCGTCCACTCGTTGAAGGCGTCCTCCAGGCTGCCGGTGATGGTGACAGCGGCGCGCATAGGTTCAGGCCCTCACCGGCTCATCGATGGGCCAACACCACCGGCGCCATGGCCTTGCCGGTACGGGTGTCAAGGATGGACAATGAAGAATTCAGGGTGCGGAGGTGGAGCATCGTTTAGACTCTGCGCTTATTCTGCATTGCATCATGGCACTCGCAACAGGTTGAAACGTGTTTAGAAATTCTATTGCTCCCCATTATACAGAGTTGGATGACAGAGTTGACATCATTCCTATTCTTGCAACGAAACACGCTTCAATAAGACGCATGGACTCTTGCAAGCATTTTCAGCAATATTTGCAGAGAACCGCTGAGACGGAGTTCGAAATGGCTGCCACTGTCTGGGAGCCCCATCCCGATGACTTCGGCACCCTGCTGCAGAGGGAATTCCGGAGTGTCAATGACGCTGTTCGCTATGCCGTGGAAGCCGTTCCGGAGAGTGTTCGGAACGTCGTCGTGATCTCGCTCATCGATGGCTCGATTATTGAGCCATCGGAAATCCAGCAACGCTATGGCGACATCTCCGCCGAGCCTGAGCCGCTTGCCGTCGAACAAACCGCTCATTCTGTTGCTAACGTTCTGCATCTGCTGCATCCGCTGCTTATTGGCCTGCAGCCGCTTCAGCGCTTCCGGGTTCACGCGCCGGCTCCAGCCGACGGTCCGAACCCGCATCGCAGCGTGACCTGATAGCCTCAACCAGCGCCACCATGTGCGCCAGTACGTCCGACGGGATGCTCAGCAGGTCCATGGGATCAGGCCGCCTGCTTGATAGTGGCCAGGGCCGCATTGACCATGACACGCATCTCTGCAACGGCGCCGCGCACCTCCGAAACGATCAACTCGTTCTGTTGGGCCATGGCGGCGATGCTGGCCGCCGTCTCCACCTGGGCTTGAGCCGTGCTCTTCAATGCCTCGACAACGATCTGCGCATCAGGTCCAGGCTGCGGCCGGCGGGACCAAATCCATGTCACGACGATGGCGCCAAGGCAGAAGATGGCCGCGAGCTGCGCGGCGGGGCTTAAGCCAGCGATGGAATGGAGGGTGTCCCCGATGTCGGGGATGGTGAGGCTGTCCATGGGCGGTCAGTCCTGAAAATGGATTGCGCTTAGTCGAGCGAGATTGGCTCTGGCTCTTGGGTGGTTCCGGGGGTGGGTCAGGAAAGGCGGTGCAGAAAACGGCCAACGCCTCAAAGCACTCCCAAAACAGTTTTGTTAGACTGCAAAAGAATTCTTTTTGCTATTGTCTTGCTAGATAATGCATCAAAAAACGGACGCGACCCATGGAATCTCACCTCCTAAGAGTGCAATATGATGCAATCCTTCCGATCCAATGGAGGAGCGCACGCGGGACAATCGGAATGGTGGCTATTACCTCACCATTATACTTGGCCCAAGCCAACGATTGAAGTCGAGCCATAGCGTCTTCGGCGCTCGTGGCTCGTATTTGGATGCCCCACTCCGCACCGTCATGTCGGTAGGTGAACAAGAAGTCCCTAAATCCATCATTCATGGGAGACTCCATTGTACTTCAAACTCTACCAAGACACTGCAAGACAGTGGCGCTGGACGCTTTATGCAGCCAACCACAAGAAAATTGCGGACTCTGGCGAAGGCTACGTTTCAAAGGCTGATGCCGAGCACGGTATCAGCCTTGTGAAGCAGGCGTACAACGCCCCGGTGCATTAACGCTGTAGACGGCACTTGGTTGCGCCGGGTGCCGTCTTCACGTCAGGGTTCGCCGTGCTTCAGAAAGAAAAACGCCGCGTCAGGACCGGGCGGGCAATGGATGACAGTCGGAACTGACCGCGAGGTGTAAGCTCGAATAGCTTGCGGCCTTGACAACCGGGAAATCGCCGGTCCGGTTCGGTGGGCGGGAAGCCGTCGACTGCTACGGGGAGAGTGGCGTACCCCTATAGGTCGCAAGCGCCGCACTTGCAAAAGCCGTAATTGTCCCGAAGCGCGGCGGAGCGGTGAGGGAGCCGCCCCGCCGCGCTGCTCAACCTTGCCCGAGGGAAGGCACGAAAAAACCCCGCGCCGTTGGAACGGGGCGGGGTCATGATCGTGTGCGCGTGACACGCACCATCGCACAGTAACCGGGAAGTCGTATTCGGTCAAGCCCCCGGCGCATCCAAGGCGCGAAGGTGCTTTCGTGCCGCGTCGTACAGTTCATTCCAGGTATCGAACACCGCAACCCATGGGGCGCCATTCAGCGTGACCGACCGGACGATGATCCGCGCCTCTCCGTTCTGGTCCGGGCCGTCGCGGTCCTCTCGATAGAGGAGTTCCCGCGGGATGCCGGCATGGAGGACGCGGCCGAACAGGACGTTGTCGCTCAGACCGTAGGTGTCCGCGATGCGGTCCAGCCCCATCCGCAGAGCGGCCTTGTATCGGCGCATAACCGACCGGGCATGACTTGCCGATAGCTCCGTGATTGCCCGGTCCTGGATCACGACATGGTCGATGACAGCCCACGGGGTGACGCCCTCGAATGCGGGGAGCTGCTGGACCGCGGCGCGGGCGGCTTGGAAGCGACGAGAGGCGGACACTGCGAAGTCTTCCCAGCACCGCCCCGCGTCCGGGCTGATAGAGCCAATGGGCGGAGCCGCATCGTCCCGCGCCTCCTTCGCCCCGGACATGACCTTGATGTCCTGTGCCAGGCGGTCGCCCCCTTCGTGCTGGCGCATGGTCAGCAGCTTCCGCTGGTTCAGAGTGTCCAGGCTGGAGACGGCGCGGGCGCGCGTCTGCCCGGCCCGCATCGTTCCCTCTTCCACGATCTCCCCACGGTCGCGGCGGAGACGTTCGGGGGTGACGACACCCACCCGGCCGACCTGTTCGGCTTGGCGCGACCGCTCGGCCGTCTTCAGCGACCGGGCGCGGTCCAAGAGGAGGTCCGTCACCAGATCGGTGACGTCCTCCAACTCCCCGTCATCCTCCGACTTCCTGAAGTGCCGGCGGATGACCTTCCCCTCCGCCAACCCGAGTTCGGCCGTCCAGTAGTCCGGCAGATCGGTACGGCGCTTGGCCATGGCGTCGACGGTCAGCGTCACCGGAAGCACGAAAGCGACCGGCGCAGCGGGCTTGTTGCTGATCATGCTGTTCGTCTTCACGCCGCCCACCTCCCAATCCCATCCCAGGCGTAGTTCAGCACTACTCCGCCCATGAAGCCGACGGTATCCTCCACCTCGTCACAGGCGGTGATCATCGCGCCCCAACCGCCGATGCCGTCCAGTCGCTCGCCAATGGCCTGGATTTCGCCCTTGAGCCGGATTTCTGTCGGGTCGTCGTGGATGCTCCCACGGCCCGATGCCTCGAAACGCTCCCGGTTCGCGCTTACGGCGCGAGTCAGCCTGATCAGTTCGGCTGTCAGCCGTTCGTGTTCCGTACCCTTTGGCGGGCAGCCCCCGCCGATCTGCGAAATCTCTTGGTTCATGGCAATTCCTCAGTAGATCGGGGAGTAGATGCCGGTGGGAATGTCGTATTCGAAGTCAGCGGCGCCGGGCCGTCCGAGTTCCTTGGAGCGGACCTTGTGAACCTTCACCAGCGTGGAACTTTTCGCGCCACGGGGCAGGATCGAGCGGTCGCGCCAGACCGTGAAGCCGATGTCGGCCTTATTGTTCCAGTGGGCACCGCCGGAGATGTCGTAGAGGCCGGGCACAGGCTCGGCCGCGCCTTCGCCGTTGGTCTGGAGCTTGGTCGGATGGGCGATGATGAACACATCGACGCCGTGGTTCTCACCGAACCGCCGCAGCTTGCCCAGCACCTCGCTGATGTACTCGGTTTCCGTCTTGCCCGGCTGGCGGCGATGCTCGATCTCATTGTACGGGTCGATGATCAGCGCCTTGATCCCGTGGCGCATGACCAGAACTCGCGACTTCTCGATGATCCAATCCACAGTCGGGGCGTCGTCATCCGCCCGGATGAAATGGATATGATGCCTCACCCACTCTCGCGCCGCCTCCAGTTCCATTTCATCCATCCTCAGCCGACGGTGCTCATTATAGCAGAAAAACGGCTTTCCAATGATCTTTTCTGCAAATTTGGCGATATGCCGAGGCGGAGCATTCTCGAAGGAACAATATCCGACCTTCCATCCATAGGACCGGGCATAGTTGACCATTAGCTGGTCGACAAACTCGCTTTTCCCGTGATTGGGGATGCCCGTGACGACGACCAGCAGACCCGTTCCCGTCAGCTTCATGAGCGGGTCCAGATTGTCGAAGCCGGTGGTGAGACCGACAGCACGCTCCCCGTTGTAGAGGGCCAGAACGTCGTCCCAAAAATCTTCGGCTGTGTGAACGCCCCGGATCGGGTATGGCTGCGCCGACTCGATCATCAGGCGCAGGGCGTCCGGCCCCAGCTTCAGCAGGACGTCGTTGGCGTCCTTGCAGCCCTCGGGGTAGCGGACCCGCCAGCAGCGTTCCTTCCCCAGCCGGCGGGCCAGCTCCTCCGCCAGATTGCCGCCCGGCCCGTCACCGTCGGTGGCGATGATGATCTTGCGCACCGACGCCAGCCGGTCGGCCGCGTTCACCATCGCCTCGAACCGCCTGTCGGTATCGCGGCTCGGATCGTCCTCGTCCTTCAGCTTCGCGGGTGCACCATCGGGAAGGGTGGTAACGGAGCGATAGCCGCCCGTCATGCAGGCGAGGACGTCCATCTCGCCTTCCACCCAGATCAGCACGTCATCGGCAATCTGGTCGAAGTTGTACAGTGCCCGCTCCGCGTCCTTGTCCTGCGCGAAGTTCTTCTCACGGTCCCGGTACTTGTTGTTCACCAGTTCCCCGCCTTTCAGGTAGGGGAACACCACGCAGGGCCGCTCCTCTCCGACCTGCGGGAAGAACTTCACCCCGCGATAGACGCCCATTTCCTCCACCACGTCGCGGGCAATCCCACGCCCGTCGAAGAAGCTCAGGAAGGCGTCGGGCCGCGGCGTCTCAGCCGGCGGATCGGGCCGTCTGATGGGAGCCTTCGGGACAGGACGGCGGAAGGTGCCGACACCAGCAGCGCGGCGACCGGGGATGTTGCCCGTCCACTCGCAGTGATGACACCGCCACACCGCCCCGCCATCGTCGTCCAGCTTCACCGACAGACAGGGCTTGCCCTTGTTCGCCCCGTGGCGCTGGGCAGAGCACTGCGGGCAAGTCGTCGCGTTGTCGCCGTGACGAAAGGCTCCGCCACGCTGGGGCCGGATGCCATGCCCGGCCAACTCGTTCAGCAGATCGGTCATCGCAGATACGCCCAGCTTGTCGGTGTCTTGCGCCACGGCCCGCACATCGTGCCCACGGGAGCGTCATCCCACGGCGGCGGACGGTCGCGGTCGGTCCAGGCGCGCGGGTCGGACCGCCAAGGCGCCTCATCTCCCGGCCGCTGGTCCAGCAGGTCCCGCCAGCGTTCTTGGTTCAGGAAGGTGAGCGCCTGCGCCACGCCGTCGGTGCGATCCTTGCCCAGCGCCCGGATGTTCCGGCCATAGGCCTTGGCGCCGCTGATCATGGCGTCCGGGTCCACCCCCGCTTTGACCAGCCGGGCGAACTTGTCCTTGGCCGGCTTCTTCGGGTTGGATGCCGAACCGCGTGACGGGTAGACGGACCAGAATTCTTCGAACCGATCATCCGCACGGGTCGCGTCGGCACCGCCGACCGACCGTTCAGAGATCTCTTCTCCCTTCCTATCCCTTCCTTTCCTATCAGGCGGGAATGGTCCGGGAACACTCCCGGAGTGGTCCGGGAGTGGTTCGGGAACGGTCCCGTCCTGTTCACCGACAGCTTCGGGAATGCTCTCGGAAGACATCGGCACAGGGGCGGGAATGGTCGAGGATTGGACCGGGACCGTTCCGCCGCAGAAAAGGGAATGGTCGGGGATCGCTCCCGAACTGTCGGGCTGCGGATAACGGAGCGGCTGCGGCTTGTCGATGCGCTGATGCTGCTTCCAGCCGGTCACATAGAGGTACTGCTGCCCTTCGTGGGTGAACCGGCCGATCAGCCCTTGGATGATGGCCTCGTCGAGCCACTTACCGAGCAAGGCGAGCGTCACGTCCTCGTCAGACGGGTAGATTTCCGCCTTGATCTTGCGGAGCGAGGCAAGGTGAACGCCGCCGTCATCACAGAACGGCCACAACAGGATGAAGGTCAGCCGGGCATCCCGAGACAGCGCCATCGTGTCGTCGGACGTGCAGAACTCAGGCTTCACGCTGCGGATGCGCGCCATATCAGCGGCCCTCCATCTGACCGGCAACCGCATCAAGCCGGCGGGCGATCTCGCGCAGGCCGTCCAAGTCGATTGTGTTTTCAGCAATGAAGTCCCGGATGTCGGCAGCTGCGCCACGGACCCGCTCAGCAGCGGAGTGGTTCCGGATCATCCGAGGGCGGGGGTGGACAGGGAACGGAGTAACGTTGGTTTTCTCAGTCATTCCGCAGCCTCCCGCATCCGACGTGCAGATCGCCGCTCCAAGCCCCGCTGACGCGCCTGAACGGTCCAGGGCGTCACGCTGGGGGCGGAAGCCGACAGCGACTCCAGCGCGCGTGTGGCGCCCACGATGGCGCCTTCGTCCAGCATCTCCACCTCGCCGCACATCACTGAGCCGACGAACGTGCCCAGCGCCACGTCCAGCCGCATCACGGCGTCGGGAATGCCGGTGTCGGGGTGGTGGGCGATCAACTCCTCCAACTCCGCCATCCGGTCATAATCCGGGTAGTCCGGCCGGGTGGCGGGCGGGCCGTTGTGGCGCTGGTCGGCCTGCTCCATCAGTGCCGACCATTCCCGATGCAGGTCGATCAGGTCATCCGATCCGGAGACCAACGCTTCCGCATCCGCCAGCGCCGACGCCAGCAGACCGGACGCATAGCCGGACATGTCGCCACCGTCCTCCACCTCGACGGTCAGTACCCGCAGCTTGGTGACGATGGCCTGGACGGTGCCGGACCTGTCGTCGGCAAGGGCATGGCCGAGTCGTCCGACGTCCTCACTGGCCGCGTTGACGGCGGCTTCCATCTCGGCAAGGCCGAGCCGCTGACGGGCTTCGTTGTGCGCAACGATGGTACGCTCCAACCGGCCCTTCAGCCGCTCCTTCACCTTGGGCGAAAGCCGCTTGTCCCGGTCGATCTCTACCGCGGACATGTAGACCGTGCCGCGCTTGCCATGCGAGACGAACGGCCAGGGGATTTGATCCCCAACCGCTTCGCCATGCGCGTCCAGCGCGTCGATACGCTCGATGAATGTGGCGCGGGCTGCGTGCCACTGCGCCCCTGTCTCGGTGATGGTCATGGGGTCGCTCCATTTTCAGGGAACAAGTCCCGCTGTCTCGGATCGGCCGGCACTGGGGCGGCCTTAGGTTTCGTCTTGCGTGGTCGGCGACTCGGTGACGCTCCGACGGATGTCGCATGCGGGGCGTGCATCACCAACGCCTCAAGGTCACGGTGAATGGCTGCCTCGATCCGGTCGCACTGCGTCTCCAAAGCGCGGTAGTAGCGGGAGCGGAACAGCAGGTCGAACAGATCGCGCGCAGGCAGCTCCGTCTCCAGCAGCATCCGCACCCGCTCCATCCGACCGTAGGCGGCAAGGTCAAGGGCCGTATCGCCGGTCTGCCAGTTCTCGGCCGCCTCGATCTCACGCTCCCGCTCCCGCCACGCCTCATATTCGGCGTGGGCATCCTGGATGGTGGTCGGAAGCGGATAGGCCGTCTCGATGGCCGCCCGGACCTGTGGCGACACCTCCTTGAAGCCGAAGAAGTCGCCGCAGTGCCCGATGTTCTCGATGTGATGGGTCCAGCGCGCCCACGGCTGTTCACAAGGGGTGATCAAGGAGCCGAGCGCAGCGCGTACCTTCTGTTCCCGCCAGCAGGGAGCGACGGCAGCCTCCTCAGATCCGTACTTCTCGATCACGGACTTCCGGTAGGCTGCCCGCTTGCGGGTGCGCTCCGCCTGTTCGGCTGCCCGCTTCGCCTTCCAACCCGGCTCCTTCTCCTCCATGCGATCTTCGAAGCCGGTGAAGATGTCGGTGAAGGTCGGGCCAGTTGGTTGGGCGTACACGGCTAAGGGAGCCTCCTCCGCGATCACATCGGAGAAGGTCTTGCCCGCCGCCTTCAGCATGTCCCGCGCCTTGCGCAGCGCCGCCAACGCCTCCCCATCGTGATCACTGCTCGCCAGCGCGAGAACCTTCGCGAAGCGGTCGGCGTTGAACGTCGTCATGCCGGCCCCCAATCAGCGCTTCACGTCGGCCGAGACACCCTGCGTCTTCCATTCTCTGATCGCGGCGTCGACCAGCGACTTGCCGTGAGCATTCCACCGCCAGTGCTCCACCTGCCGACTGCTGTGTTCGGATTGGCCGAGCCGCATCTCTCCGGTCGAGTCGTCGCGGGGAATGCCGGCCTCGTTGGCGATCCGGCCCACGCGGTTGATGGAGATTTCGTGCTCCGTCGCAATGTCGCCCGCCGTGTAGAACCGCCCCTCCAGGCGCGGGAGCGGGATCAGCGGTTCGCCGAGAACCTGACCGCTCAGCCGGCTGAAGGCTGCCTGGAGCGAGTTCTCGGACAGCGAGGGGAAGGCAGCGCGCAGCTTGTCGGGGAAGGACGTCAGTTCGCGCAGGAGCGCGCCGCTGAGCCGCGGGGTTCCAACCTTCTTGGTCGGCGGCTCGATCACCCCTTCCTTCACGGCAAAGTAGGTGTCGACCAGCCGGTCGTAGACCTGCCATGCCTCGTCCGTTTCGAGGATCTTGGCGTGAGCCAGCGCACCGCGTTCCGTCCACAACAGGACAGAAGGGGCGCAGGGGTCGATGTCATTTGGATATGAAGCTTTGAGTTGACGAAGTGCAGCACCAGTCACGCGGATAACATGCGTTCCTTGAACGAACCGAGCCTTGTTTCGATTGTAATTCTGGATGATGCGCTGTGGATCGGTCCCATATGCATGCGCCAGCCGTTCCGTGGTCATCACCGGAACACCGTTGAAGGCGATGATATTCGGGGTGTTGCCCGTTTGTGCCCCGTATGAGTTCTGGACGCACGAAGGCCTTGCGGCCATAAATGGCTCACTCATTGGTCGCTCTCCTAAGCGATTAGTGGGTTTCGGGACTTACTTAAAGGACCGGACAACGCGGGCAGCGGGGCTGATCGTTGGCGCGAGAGCGCCCCGCTGACCAAATATTTCTGAGATGATATTCATGCTGCAGAATTCCTTGTTCTGCTTTCTTGCTCTTCAATCCACCTTATTAGAGTTGATTTTCTAGCGCAAATCAGCGCACCGATCTTAAATATTGGCAGTCTTTTGCTCTGATAATATACCTGCCGGGGATCAAGCCCCATGAATGCTCCGATGGCCTCTGCTCCTTGGAGAAGATCATGGGCAATCGACTCAGTTCCAACATCTTCCAACGTCTCGGCTTGTGCTTTTGCGTCAAAAGCAGTTGACGTGGCGCGCCTATTCATCTTTCGGACCCCTTGCTAGTTTCGGATGATCTCACCAATACGCTCAATAACACTCTGGTTGATTTCCCTCACAATATCAAAGCGGGGCTTCTTTTGCAGAGAGCCAATCGTTGCCGATTTCTTCGCGGTAAAATCCTCCGCAACCCGTTCCCGACCAGCAACAAAATACTGCTCGATGATGGGTGACGGTGCCATCTTAGCGATGACATCAAGATCATCGCCATACTGCTCCACCATCTCATCCATCTTTTTTGTAAACATCCACTGATCATTTATTCGTATGCATGCTTGTGCATTCGGTGATTTGACGGATATCACAACTCTTGGAAAAGCATATATTTCACACTTTCTTTTCGATACCTCCTGAAGCTCTCCCTTCACAGCCATATCAATTAGTTTTTCAAGTGCGTAGCCAAACTCGCATCCCCCAACCATCCAAACAAACTCTGGTGGAAGCCTGGGAGTTCGAGAGAGAAAACCTTGATCGTCAATGAAGGGACACTTTATCGATTTTTTCTGCTCCTCAGTTAAAGAGATCCAATCCATCGTTCCTGGAGCGCTATCACTATCAAGCTTGCGACACTTTTTGATAGTCTC
The DNA here is from genome assembly GCA_965650625.1 of uncultured Azospirillum sp. Lineage (GTDB taxonomy): Bacteria > Pseudomonadota > Alphaproteobacteria > Azospirillales > Azospirillaceae > Azospirillum. Next base: position 10,138 of record CBFGPE010000047.1, read on the forward strand.
CGCCGCCTCCTTTGCATGCTCACTGCCAAGCATTGCAATGAGTAGGTTTGCCGCATCAGTTGAATTGGCATCGGGTGCAGCGTTTCCGCGTGCTCCAGTGGTCGTTATATATCCACCCTCCCTGGCGTGCCTCCCAAATTGCCGGACTTGCCCTGGCGTCCAGTCGATTGCATCTGCCAGTTTGTCCATAAGTTCAGAAAACTTAGCCATTGGAACGCCTGCTAACGGATGGATATATAGGGCTTTGCAGCTAACCCCGTCAATTGCTTTTGACGCAAAAGCGGATGTCGGGTAGCATCTTGTAGCCGATAGAACGGATAGTCAATAGATAGAGTGTGAAATGGCATCTGTACGCAAGCGCACTCTGCCCAGCGGGAAGGCCGTCTGGCAGGTCGACTACAAGGATCAGGCCGGGCACCGGCGGTCTCGACAATTCAGGACAAAGAAGGAGGCTGACGCTTTCGAAACGAAAGCCCGCGCCGAGGTGGCGGCCGGTATCCACACGCCTGACTCAGTGTCGGTGACGGTGGCTGCGGCGGCTGAGTTATGGATCAAGGCTGGCCAAGCCGATGGACTGGAAGCCAGCACAATCACCCAGCGTGACCAGCACATGCGCCTGCACATCGTCCCGCTGATAGGCGAGACGAAGCTGTCGCAACTCACCACGCCCAAGGTGGAGGCGTTCAAGGACGAACTGGTCCGCACCCGCTCTCGGCAGATGGCACGGGCGGTACTGACCAGCCTAAAGGGAATTCTAAAGGTCGCTCGCCGCAAGGGGCTGATCGCTCAGAACCCGGCCGAGGCGGTCAGCGTCGATAAGCGGCGGATCGAGGATGAAGAGGACGCGCCGATCCCGCCGAAGGAGGACATCCGCGCCCTGCTGGCCAAAGCGGCGGAAACGTACCCTCTGAGCCGCGTGACGCTCGGCCGATGGGTCGCCGGGCAAGGGCGACCACAGCGCATTTTACCGATCCCCTGGCGCCCCCTGATCGTGACCGCGATCTTTACCGGCATGCGGGCATCCGAACTGCGGGCCCTGCGCTGGTCGAATGTCGATCTCAAGGCTGGGCTGATCCGCGTCCGAGAACGAGCTGACCGATATCAGAAGCTCGGGCCACCAAAGTCCAAGGCCGGCCGCCGAGACATCCCGCTCGCGCCGCTGGTGGTGAACACCTTGAAGGAGTGGCGGCTGGTCTGCCCGAACACGGAGTTGGACCTTGTGTTTCCCTCCGAACAAGGTTCAGTGATCCTGCACACCAACCTGCTGCGTCAGGGCTACTATCCGTTGCTACGCGCCTGCGGGCTGATGGCGAAGGAAGCCACCGATCCGCCCTATCCCTTCCACTCCCTGCGGCATGCCGCCGCCTCCCTGTTCATTGAAGCAGGCTGGGGGCCGAAGAAGGTCCAGGCGTTGATGGGCCACTCCAGCATCACCGTGACCTACGACATCTACGGTCACCTGTTCCCATCCCCGGACGACGACCGGGAAGCGATGGCACAGCTTCAGGCTCGGCTCTTGGGAGGGCCGCCATGATCTGCGGAACGCTCAGAACAAGGAGAGAACGGAACCACCCCAACCGTGTTGCATCCGTGTTGCGCCGAAACGCCTTGTAGCGCTTGGAAATCGTTGCAGATCAACGGGATAGCGTTGCGACACGCTGCGACACGCTCAAATGCAAAAGGCCCACCGTAGGGCGGGCCTAACGTGTTGATTTTGCTCGGGAAAGGTTGGTTGGGGGACTAGGATTCGAACCTAGGCTGGCGGAGTCAGAGTCCGCTGTCCTACCGCTAGACGATCCCCCAGACCGTCACCGGGGCGGCTCGTTCGCCGTGCCCCGTGGTGTGGGCGGGTTTATAGCGACCACATGCCGGGCTGTGAAGAGCTTTTTTCGTTCCGGATGCATTTTTTTCCAACGGCCGCCACCGACCCGGTTTCCATCCCCAGGCCGGCGGCACCGGTCGGTCAGTGCGGAGCGATGTTCGTCATCGGGGCGACGATACGGCGGAGGTCGTCGTCGGACTCCAACTCTTCCAGCTTGCGGGGAAGTCGGCGGCGCCAGTTGGGGTGCTGGTCGACGGTGCCAGGCAGGTTGGGCTGCTCGTCGTCGGCCAGAGCATCCTCGATCTGCATCATCACGATGCGCGATGGGGTGCGCGCCAGATAGGCGTGGACAGCGGCGGACAGTTCCACGCGGAAGGGCTGGTCGCCGTCCTCGGTCGGATAGCTGTCCGGGCGCAGCCCCTCGCTCGACAGGGCTTGCAGCAGGCGCCAGCGGTCGACGCCACGGTCCCAGCGGTCCTTGTCGCGGCTGGCGTCGTCCGGATACAGGCTGAGACGCTGGCGCCAGTCAAGGTCGCGGCCGGTCCAGAAGCCTTTGAAAGGCGCCAGATCATGGGTGCTGACCGTCGCCATCGACCCGGCGGGATAGTCAGCAGGCGGCTTGAAACCACCGTCGGCGGTGCGCTCGAAGTAGAGCACGCGATAGCTGAGGATCCCGGCCTGCTCCAACGCCGGGCGGAAACCCTCCGGCACGGTGCCCAGATCCTCGCCGATCACGACGCAGCGGTTGCGGCGGCTCTCCAGCGCAACGATGCGCAGCAGGTCGTGGAAGGGATAGGCGACATAGGCGCCGGGGCTGCCGTCCTCCGGAATCCAGAACAGGTGCTGCAGCGCCATCACATGGTCGATGCGGAGTGCCGCGGCATGGCGCATGTTGGCGCGCAGAAGCTCGACGAAGGGGCGGTATGCCGCCTCGCGCAGACCCAGCGGTGACAATGGGGCAAGGCCCCAGTTCTGGCCGTTCATGTTGAACTGGTCGGGCGGCGCCCCAACGTTGGCGCCCTTCACCAGCATCGACGGATCGGCCCAGGCGGACCCACCGCCGGGATGGGCGGCGACGGCAAGGTCGCGGTAGAATCCCATGGCAAGCCCGGCAGACCGCCCGCGCGCCGCGGCCTCGCCCAACTGGCGGTCGGCCTCGAACTGCGCCCAGGCGAAGAAATCGACGCGATCGGCATGCTCGCGGGCGAAGGCGGCAACCTCGGCGCTCTGCGGGTCCTGGAAGGCAGCCGGCCAGCTCCGCCACATCCACTGCGCAGAGTCCTCGCGGAAGAAATGTTCGTGCAGGGCATCGAACAGGGCGTGGCGGTCCAGCGCCGCCCCCATCTCCTGCCGGAAGGCCGCATAGGCGGCCTTGCGCGAGTGGTCGTCGGGCAAGGCGCGGAAGCGGGCGTGCAGAGCCTCCAGCAGCGGCAGCTTCAGCGCGGCGACCGCGGGGTAGTCGACCAGCTCAGCCTGACGGGCAACGGCCAGCGCCGTTTGAAAGGCAGGGTCCTGGATGCGGGCGCGCAGGTCGTCGGCACCGGCGAATTCGGGTACGGAGGCCGGGTCGATGTAGAGGATGTTCAGGAACTGGCGGCTGGACGGCGAGTAGGGGCCGATGTGGTTGGGATCGGCCGGGAACAGGGCATGTAGCGGGTTGAGGCCGACCAGCCCGGCGCCCAGCCGCCCGGCAACCTCGGCAAAGCCGGCGAGGTCAGCGAAATCGCCCATGCCCCAGTCATGATCCGAGCGCAGCGAATAGACCTGCAGGCCGATGCCCCAACTGCGGCCGGCCGACACCATCTCCTCCACCGTCACGCAGCGGTCCGGCGCCACGATCAGGGTGGTGGAGCCCGACGGCCCGGCTGTTCCTCCGGCGGTCTCCACATGCAGGTCCAGCCGGTGATAGCCGATGGGCAGCGACACCGGCAGCAGGGCGCCCAGCGCGCGGCGCTCGTAAGACGTGCCGTCCAAGCTGGCGCGGTCGGTGACGGGCAGGTCGCTGATGACGATGCGGCCACCCTGGGCGCTCCCGCCCTCCGGAGTCAGATCCCAAACGAGCATGGCATCGTCCAGACCGGCCGGCAGGGCGACGCCCAGATCGATCCCCTGCCCTTCCCCAGCCACCAGCACCGGCGGCAGCGGGCGGCTCCAGGACCGGCGTTCGACCGTGCGCAGGCTGTCGGCGACCTGCTCGTCGGTGGCAGCCGGCAATCCCATGGCGGCGATCAGTGCCCGCTTGGTGGCGGCGGAGGTCTCCCGCCGGTTGCCCCAGATGTCGTGATAGTGGGGTTCTAGTCCAAGCAGATCGGCCAGCCGGTCGAGATCACTCATGCAGGGTCCCCGCGGGTTTGTACGGAAAGAGGTGTGGGGCTTAGGGATTGGGATCGCGGTCCGCAGCGTCAATGCCGCCCGGCGGCCTATGCCATCGGCACTCCCCCATCAGCCGGCAGAAAGCGAGGCAGCCGCCGGCCCGGCCACAGTTGGCGGCGGGACGGCGGAGGCGATGGATTCGTTCGCGGCCTCACCCGCCGTATCGGCGGATGAGGCCGCCAGCGCCGATGCGGCAGCGGCGGCCTTGGCCTGGGCGATCTGCTCCAGCCGGCTGCGATAACCGGCGACGGCGGAGGCCACCTCCCGCGTCATCGCCTCGAGCGGGCGGTCGGGATCGACGGCCTGCATCAGGGCGCGGGACAGGGCTTGCAGCTGGTCGCGGTCGTCGATGGAAACCGGGCCGGTCTCGGCGGCGGCGCGCACCTTGTCGGCCAGGGATTTGATGGCGCGGGCGACCGCCTCGACCGGGGCATGGTCGCCGTCATCCCCCAGCCGGCGCAGCAGGTCGTCGAGGAAGCCGCCGATGCGGCCGACATGGTCGATGGACATGCGGTCCGGAACCGGCCGCGCCAGACCGGCCAGGGCGAATTCGATCAGGAAGGCGACCTGGATGCTGGCGCGCAGCCGCTTCTGGGTGGTGACGGTGGCGATCGCCTCGTTCAGCCGCATGCGGGCGCCGGACTGGGTCCATTGGCCGGTCGCCTTCAGCCGCAGCGTGTTGGGGGCGTCCAGCACCGGCACCTGCGCCCCCTCGCGCGGGGATTTGCGGCGGTCGGGACCGGTGTAGTCGGCGGTGACGACGAAGCCCTTGCGCGCCTCGATCAGGCTGACGATGCGCTCGCGCACCTGCTTGGGCGACACCGGCTTCATCAGCAGGTCGTCGCCGCCGGCATTGGTGACGCGGGTCAGCAGCGCCGGGGTCGGCGCCCAGGTGGTGACGATGACGCAGGCGAAGGGGTTGGGCACCGCCGGTTCATTGCGCAGGGAGCGGATGAAGCGGAAGGCCTCCGAATCCTCGCCGTCGGCATCGACCAGCACCAGATCGGGCATGGCCGCTGCCAACAGCCCGGCGGCGGCCTTCACCGAATCGAACAGCTCCACCCGGCGGAAGCCCAGCCGGATCAGCACGTCGCGGAACACGCGCGCGGTGTTGAGCTGGCTGTCGATGATCGCGGCGTCGACCTGCGAGAAATCGTAATCCGGCATCGTCCTACCCGAAGCTCCGCTGCCGCTGTGACGGGAACGCGCGGCATAGCGTAACACGCTTTGTCTTCGCCCGTCGCGGTAGCATCTCCGCCGGGGGCATGGACAGTGGGCAAAGGATCGCAGGGCGACGCACCATCGGTTTCATGCCCGCTCCTCACATGCCCGGCTGCTCCACCAAGGTGAAGACCAGCACCGTCCGCCCGTCCACCAGGGCCGAGCGCCCGGCGAGATGGATGCGCTCGTCCCCCGCCCCGTCGGCGACGCGGGTGTCGAGAACGCAGCGCCAGCCCCGGCCGCCCGGCACGTCGGGCAGGGTTACGGTCAGGATGTCGGCATGGGCGTTCAGCACGATCAGCAGGACGCCGTCGGTCAGCGGCTGGCCGTCCGGGCCGACATGGGTGCCGGCGCGGCCGTTCAGCAGCAGGACGATGCAGCGCGCCTGGGTGTTACGCCAATGTTCCGCAGTCTTCTCCACCCCCTGGGCATTGTACCAGACGATGTCCTTCAGCCCGTTGGCCGCCACCTCCCGCCCATGCAGGAAGAGGTGGCGGCGCAGAACCGGATGGGCGCGGCGCAATGCGACCAGCCGGCGGACGAAGGACACCAGCGACCCGTCGCGCTTCGACCAGTCGAGCCAGGTGATGTCGTTGTCCTGGCAGTAGGCGTTGTTGTTGCCGTCCTGGCTGTGGTCCAGCTCGTCGCCGGCCAGCATCATCGGCGTGCCCTGCGACAGCATCAGCGTCGCCAGCATGTTGCGCTTCTGCCGCGCCCGCAGCTCGGTCACCGCCGGATCGTCGCTCGGCCCCTCCACACCGTGGTTCCAGGAACAGTTGGAGGAATGGCCGTCGCGGTTCTCCTCGCCGTTCGCCCAATTGTGCTTGTCGTTGTAGGAAACGAGGTCCTGCAGGGTGAAGCCGTCATGGGCGGTGATAAAGTTCACGCTGGCCCAGGGACGGCGCCCGCGCTTCTCGAACAGGTCGGCGGAGCCGGCGATGCGGCCGGCCAGTTCCGGCAGCATGCCGTCGTCGCCGCGCCAGTAGCGCCGCACGGTGTCGCGGTAGCGGTCGTTCCACTCCGCCCAGCCCGGCGGGAAATTGCCGACCTGATAGCCGCCGGGACCGACGTCCCACGGCTCCGCGATCAGCTTGACGTCGGCCAGCACCGGGTCCTGCCGCACGGCGTCGAGGAAGCCGGAGCCGGGGTCGTAGCCGTAGGGCTCCCGCGCCAGCACGGTGGCGAGGTCGAAGCGGAAGCCGTCGACATGCATCTCCGTCACCCAGTAGCGCAGGCTGTCCATCACCATCTGGACCACGCGCGGGTGGCTGAAATCCAGCGTGTTCCCGGTGCCGGTGTCGTTGATGTAGTAGCGCGGGCTGTCCGGCAGCAGCCGGTAATAGCTGAGATTGTCGATGCCCTTGAAGGACAGGGTCGGCCCCAGATGGTTGCCTTCGGCGGTGTGGTTGTAGACGACATCGAGGATGACCTCGATCCCCGCCTCGTGCAGGCGGGCGACCATCGTCTTGAACTCCGACAGGACGCCGGTGTTCATGTAGCGCGGTTCCGGCGCGAAGAAGCCGATGGTGTTGTAGCCCCAGTAGTTGGTCAGGCCGCGGGTGACGAGATGCTGTTCGTCGGCGATGGCCTGGACCGGCAGGAACTCCACCGAGGTGATGCCGAGCGCCCGCAGATACTCGATGACGGTCTGGGTCGACATGCCGGCGAAGGTGCCGCGCAGGTGGGCCGGCACCTCCGGGTGGCGCATGGTGAAGCCGCGGACATGGGTCTCGTAGAGGACCGTGTCGGTCCAGGGAACCCGGCGGTGGCGGTCATGGCCCCAGGTGAAGGCGCCGTCCACCACCCGGCATTTCGGCATGCCGCGGGCGTTGTCGCGCCGGTCGAACGATAAGTCCTCGCGCGTCGAGCCGACACGGTAGCCATAATGGGCATCCGACCATTTGAAGCCGCCGAACAGCGCCCGAGCGTAAGGGTCGATCAGCAGCTTGTTCGGGTTAAAGCGGTGCCCCTCCTCCGGCTCGTACGGGCCGTGGACGCGGTAGCCGTAGAGCAGGCCGGGCCGCGCGTCGGGCAGGTAGCCGTGCCAGACCTCGTCGGTGTGCTCCGGCAGGGTGACCCGCTCGACCTCGCGCTGGCCGGTCTTGTCGAACAGGCAAAGCTCCACCCGCTCAGCGTTGGCAGAGAAGAGCGCGAAATTGACGCCGAACCCGTCCCACGTGGCGCCGAGCGGATGGGGCTTGCCGGGCCAGACCGGGGTGCGGGCGGGGGTTGAGGGCATCAGCGGGCGGCCTGTGTGGTGGAATTGCTTGAGGTGATCGTCAGGGCCGCTGATCCGACAGGCCGCCGGTTGGGAGGCCGGCGGATGGAACGTTTGGAACAGGATGAAACAGTTTTCGGGGCCTGTTCCATTGTTCCATGCCCTTGCCCCACCGCCGTGGCCGCATGCGGATTCGGCCGGCGGCACGACGCCTTGCGGTTTATCCGCCGGGTTCGCATCGCGTCATCAATGAAGGGAACGGGGTTCCTATCGACCATCAGCCAGCGCACGCTTCACCGGTTCCCCGAAAAGACACAAGGGATCCAATAAGAAAGCCTCCCTCCGGCGGCGTCAAGGGAGGTTGGGAAAGTGGAGCGGGTTGTCGCGTGCGTCTCCCTCTCCCGCCCCCGGAGAGGGAAGGGTAAGGGGAGACTCGCGGAATTGATTCTCGGTAGAGAGCCGCAATGCGTCCCCCTCACCCTAACCCTCTCCCCGGGGGGGAGAGGGGACTCTTCTTATTCCGCCTTCCGCTCCAGAATCAGCGTCGACAGCGGCGGGATGGTAAGGTCCAGTGAGTGGGTGCGGCCGTGCCAGGGGATTTCCTCGGCATAGATGCCGCCGCCGGGATTGCCGACGCCGCTGCCGCCGTATTTGCCGTCGTCGGTGTTGATCCGCTCGACATAGCGGCCGGGCAGCGGAACGCCGACGCGGTAGCCCTGGCGCGGAACCGGGGTGAAGTTGCAGACGGCGATCGCGATGTGCTCGGGATCGTCGGCCTTGCGCAGGAAGGTGTAGACCGAGTTCTCGTTGTCGTTCGATTCGATCCACTCGAAGCCGGACGGGTCGCAGTCGGTCTTGTGCAGCGGCTCCAGCTCGCGGTAGACGCCGTTCAGGTCGCGCACGAGGTCACGCATGCCGCGGTGCATCGGCTGGTCCAGCAGGTGCCAGTCCAGGCTCCGCGCCTCGCTCCACTCGTTCCACTGGGCGAACTCGCCGCCCATGAACAGCAGCTTCTTGCCGGGATGGGCGAACATGAAGCCGTAATAGGCGCGCAGGTTGGCGAATTTCTGCCAGTCGTCGCCCGGCATCTTGTTGATGAGCGAGCCCTTGCCGTGGACCACCTCGTCATGGCTGAGCGGCAGCACGAAGTTCTCCGAGAACTGATAGATCAGCCCGAAGGTCATCTGGTGGTGATGATAGCGGCGGTGGATCGGGTCGTTCTGCATGTAATGCAGCGTGTCGTGCATCCACCCCATGTTCCATTTGTAGCCGAAGCCGAGACCGCCGAGATATGTCGGCTTCGACACCATCGGCCAGGAGGTCGATTCCTCCGCCACCGTCATGGCACCCGGCTGCTGGCCATAGACCAGCTCGTTCATCCGCTTCAGGAAGGCGATGGATTCCAGGTTCTCGCGCCCGCCGAACTTGTTGGGAACCCACTCCCCTTCCTTGCGGCTGTAGTCGAGATAGAGCATGGAGGCGACGGCGTCGACGCGCAGGCCGTCCAGCTTGTACTGGTCGAGCCAGAACAGCGCGTTGCCCAGCAGGAAGTTCTGCACCTCCGTCCGGCCGAAATTGTAGATCAGGGTGTTCCAGTCCTGGTGGAAGCCCTGGCGCGGGTCGGCGTGCTCGTAGAGATGCGTGCCGTCGAAATCGCCCAGCCCATGCGGGTCGGTGGGGAAATGGCCCGGCACCCAGTCGAGCAGAACGCCCAGCCCGGCGCGGTGGCAGGCGTTGACGAAGTCCTTGAAATCCTCCGGCGAACCATGGCGGGCGGTCGGCGCATAGAGGCCGATGGGCTGGTAGCCCCAGGAGCCGTCGAACGGATGCTCGGTGATCGGCAGAAGCTCGATATGGGTGAAGCCCATGTCCTTGGCATAGGGGATCAGCCGCTCCGCCAGCTCCTGATAGGTCAGGAAGCGGTTGTCCTCCTCCGGCACCCGCGCCCAGGAGCCGAGATGGACCTCGTAGATCGAGATCGGCGCGGTGCGGTCGGAGGTGGCGACCTTGCGGCTCTGCCAGTCCTGGTCGCGCCACTCGTAGGGCGGCAGGCCGTGGACCACCGAGGCGGTGGCCGGGCGCATCTCCGCCTGGAAGGCGTAGGGGTCGGCCTTGGCCGGCATCAGGTTGCCGTTGGGGCCGCGGATCTCGAACTTATAGCGCTGGCCGGAACGGGCGCCGGGAACGAAGATTTCCCACACCCCGACCTCGACGCGGCGGCGCATCGGCAGGCGGCGGCCGTCCCAGTTGTTGAAGTCGCCGACGACGCTGACGCTGCGGGCGCTGGGGGCCCAGACGGCGAAGGAGACACCGGCGACGCCATCGACCTCGCGCGGGTGGGCGCCGAGCTTCTCGTAATTGCGCAGGTGGGTGCCCTCGCCCAGCAGATGGACGTCCAACTCGCCCAGCATGTTGCCGAAGCGATAGGCGTCCTCGAACTCCTGGGTCGCCAGTGGGTATTGGGCGCGCAGGCGATAGCCGAAGCGCTCCGTCCGGTCGGGCATCACGGCCAGGAAGAAGCCGTCCTGATGGATGCGCTCGGCCTCGCCCGCCGGTTCGCCGGTGGCGCTGTCGATCACCCACAACCGCTCGGCGCCGGGCACGAAGGCGCGAACCTCCACCGGCCGGCCGGCGGCCTCCTGCTGCATGCCGAGCACGGCGAAGGGATCGCCATGGTCGGCCCGCGCGATGGCGTCGGCCGCCGCGCGCAGCGCCTCCATCCGATGATCGGTGGCCCGGTGATTGGTGGGACGCCGATCGCCGTCACGGTCTTCGGGGACGCCGGTCTGCGCCTGATCCTTGCGGGTGTCCGTCGTCATGTCGCTCGCCATTGGCCAAGTGCCCTTCTTCGTGGAGGCCCCAACGTCTTGTGGACCGTTGATCGTTCACCGTCCAGCCGGAACGCGTCAGAGGCGTTGCCCCCTCCCCAACCCTCCCCCTCTTCGAGGGAGAGGGTGCCTTCTGCGAAGCGGCGGCAGTTCCCTCCACCGCCATAGGCGGGGGAGGGTTAGGGAGGGGACCGGTTTGGCACAGTCCGCCTTCGCGGGAATGACTGGACGCAGGGAACGCCTTCTCCGGAGGTGAACATACCCGCGGCGGTTTCGTCACACCATTCCCGCCGCGGATTTGCCCGGTTACTCCTTCGCGCCCGCCTCCTGCGCGTCGTCCAGCAGGCCCAGCACGCCCTTGACCGGGATGCCGATCCAGTTGGGCCGGTTCGCCGCCTCGTAGACGATCTCGTAGAAGGCCTTTTCCAGCAGGAACAGGGTCAGCAGGCCGCGCGCGGTGCCGGCTGCGGACGGCCAGGCCGGGCAGCCCTCGATCACCGTGCGGTAGCCATCAAGGAAAGATTCGACGCTGCGCCGTTCCCAGTCGCGGGCGGCTGCCAGCGCCGGGCTGTCGCCGCTGTTGGCACCCTCGCCGGCGCTGTCCAGCCGGAACAGCGCCGCCCAGGCCGCATAGTTGAAGGAGCGCAGCATGCCGGCCACGTCGCGCAACGGGCTGGATTTGGCGCGGCGTTCCTCCAGCGTCTTGGCCGGCTCCCCTTCGAAGTCGAGGATGTACCAGTCGTTCTGCGCCCGCACGACCTGCCCCAGGTGATAGTCGCCATGGATGCGGGTCTTGACGCCGTCGGCCGGCATCGACGCCAGCGCCGACAGCCGGTCCATCGCCTCCGCCCGGCGGGCCAGAAGCTGCTCGGCATCGGCGCGCACGTCGGATGGCAGGCGGTCCAGCGTGCCCGGCAGGGCGGCGAAGGCAGCCTCCGCCTGGACGCGGGCGGCATCGGCCCAGCGCGCCAGATCCTCGGCGGTGATCGGTTCCGGATCGAAGGCCGGATTGGCGGTGCCTTGCTTACCGGGGCCTTGCGCCAGCGCCCGGTGCAGTTCGGCGGTGCGCTGCCCCAGCGTGGTCATCATCACCAGATGCATGCCGAAGGGCTCGCCCGTTTCGGCGGCGTCCTCGGTGGTGCCGGCGACGCCAAGGCGGATGTCCTCCAGCTGGCGTTCCAGCTCCTCAACCGTGCTGGCCCAGCCGTCGCCCTGGTTGCGGACGAAGGCCTGGGCCACCGCCAGCGCGGTCGGCGTGCCGTCGGCCGCGACCTGCTCCACCGTGCCCAGCAGGGCGGGGGTGTTGGCGAAGCCGACCTCGGTCAGGAAGCGGCCCATCTCGACCTCGGGATGCTCGCCCTCCACCAGACGGCGCAGCACCTTCAGCACGATCTGGCTGTCGACCAGAACGGAGGTGTTGCTCTGCTCGACGCCCAGGCGCCGCACCTCGGCCTCTTCCGAAAGCTCGATGGCGTTCAACGCCTCGGTCGCGGTGAAGCGGACGACGTCGTCACCGGCGTTGGCCTTCAGCGTGTCGCCGCGGCGCAGCGCCTCGATCAGGGCGAGCGCGAAACCGTCGGCCTGCACGGCGTCATAGATGGCGCCGGTCCTGGGACCGCGCCGCACCTTGCCCAGCGTGTAGGGCAGCAGCGGCCAGCCGGTGCCGCCCGCCCCGCTCTCCCAACTCATCGCCAGCGGCAGGAAATAGCTCTGGTCGGCGGCGGCGCCATCCAGCCCGACCTGCGTCCTGACGAGCAGGAAGCCTTCGCCCGGTCCCGGAAGCTGGGCGGCCATGGTGACGTGCGAGCGGGTGATGCGGCGGTCCTTGGCGGAGAACCAGCGCTGCTGGGGCAGGAAGGCCTGCAGGATGTCGCGACCCAGCTCGTCCGCCGCCTTGCCGGTGGTCAGGCTGTGCCAGCCGTCGCGCATGACGATGGTCAGCAGGTCCGGCACCGGCTCCGGCGGGGTCTCGTGCCAGGTCGGCAGCTCCGCCTCCGCCGTCAGGGCGAACCAGTAGAAGCCGTAGGCCGGCAGGGTCAGCAGATAGGGAAGGTCGCCGATCGGCGGGAAGACGGTGCGGCCCAGCAGCTCGACCGGGATGCGGCCCTTCCAGGTCTTCAGGTCCAGCTCAACCGCCTGGGCCGAGCGCGACAGGTTGGCGACGCACAGTGCGATCTCCGCCCCGTCCTCCGTTTCCAGGCAGCGGACATAGGCCAGGACCTTGCGGTTGCCGGGATAGAGCAGCGAGAAGCTGCCGCGGCCGAAGCTCTGGCGCTGCTTGCGCACCGCCACCAGCCGCTTCATCCAGTTCAGCAGCGAGGAGGGGTTGCGGGCCTGCGCCTCGACATTGACGGCCATGAAGCCGTAGATCGGGTCGAGCACCGCCGGCAGATAGAGCCGCGCCGGGTCGGCGCGCGAGAAGCCGCCGTTGCGGTCGATCGACCATTGCATCGGCGTGCGCACGCCGTCACGGTCGCCGAGATAGATGTTGTCGCCCATGCCGATCTCGTCGCCGTAATAGAGCACCGGCGTGCCGGGCATCGACATCAGCAGGCTGTTCAGCAGCTCGATCTTGCGGCGGTCGTTCTCCAGCAGCGGGGCGAGGCGGCGGCGGATGCCGAGGTTGATCCGCATGCGCCGGTCGGCGGCGTAGAAGTTCCAGAGATAGTCGCGCTCGCTGTCGGTGACCATCTCCAGCGTCAGTTCATCGTGGTTGCGCAGGAAGATGGCCCACTGGCAGTCGGCCGGGATGTCCGGGGTCTGGCGCATGATGTCGGCGATGGGATGCCGGTCCTCCATCGCCACCGCCATGTAGATGCGCGGCATCAGCGGGAAGTGGAAGGACATGTGGCATTCGTCGCCGCCCTTCTCCGGATCGCCGAAATAGGGCAGCACATCCTCCGGCCACTGGTTGGCTTCGGCCAGCAGCATGCGGTCGGGGTATTCGGCGTCCAGCGCGGCGCGGATCGCCTTCAGGACGTCGTGGGTTTCCGGCAGGTTCTCGTTGTTGGTGCCCTCGCGCTCCTTCAGGTAGGGGATGGCGTCGAGCCGCAGCCCGTCCACCCCGATGTCCAGCCAGAAGCGCATCACCTTCAGCACCTCCTCCAGAACCTCGGGATTGTCGAAGTTCAGGTCGGGCTGGTGCGAATAGAAACGGTGCCAGTAATAGGCGTTGGCGACCGGATCCCAGGTCCAGTTGGACTTTTCCGTGTCGCAGAAGATGATGCGCGTGCCCTGGTATTTCTGGTCGCTGTCGGACCAGACATAATAGTCGCGGTGGTTGGAGCCGGGAGGCGCCTCCCGCGCGCGCTGGAACCAGGGATGCTGGTCGGAGGTGTGGTTGATGACCAGTTCCGTGATCACCCGCAGGCCGCGGTTGTGGCATTCCTCCATGAATCGCCGGAAGTCATCCAGGTTCCCGTAGGTCGGGTTGACCGAGGTGTAGTCGGCGATGTCATAGCCGTCGTCGCGCAGCGGCGATGGATAGAAGGGCAGAAGCCACACCGCCGTCACCCCCAGTTCCTGGATGTAATCCAGCTTCTGGGTCAGGCCGGCGAAATCGCCGATGCCATCATTGTCGGCGTCGAAGAACGCCTTGATGTGCAGTTGGTAAATGACGGCGTCCTTGTACCAAAGCCGGTCCTGCCGATCGATCATGGGTCGAGCACTTTCGAGAAGCGTTTGACGGAACACGTGTCGCGGGAACACGGGACGGAAACAAGCCACGGGAGCGAAGGTTTCACCCGAACAGCCCTCAGGCAACCCCTGACTTCCGGATAGGCAGGACGGCGAGAGCCAGGGCGTACCACGTTCAGAGGGGCCGGCCGGAGGTTTCGGGCAACCGTTCGAAAGCACAGCAATCCGAACTTGACATCGATTGACGCCGAAGGGTTATCCAGGCAGGGTGAACACAGGCACAACTTTACGCCTATGGCGTATCGGATAAATCATGCTGGGTTCCTTCATCGTCGTCACCGGCGGCGACAGCCGCTACCATCCGCTGATCCGCGAGCTGATAGCGTCGCTGCGGGCGTTGAAGCCGGCGGCCGACTGCCCCATCGGCGTGATCGACGCCGGCCTGACGGATGGGCAGATCGTGGAGTTGAAGGCCCAGGGGGCCGCGGTGGTGACGCCGCCCTGGCCGGTCAGCATCCCCGCGCACAAGCTGCGCAACCGCATCCATCTGAAGGCCAACCTCGCCAAGCTGCACCTGCCGACCTACTTCCCCGGCTACGACACGGTGATCTGGATCGACGCCGACGCCTGGGTGCAGGATTGGGAGGCGGTGGAGATGCTGCGGCGGGGGGCGGCGCTGAACCGCTTCGCCATCGTCGCCCAGTTCGGCCGCTTTTCGGAGACGGAGCTGCGGCTGGACTGGCTGTTCGGCCGCTTCGCCCGGGTGCGGTCGATCCTCTACAAGAACTCCAGCCGCGCCGGGCTGACCACGGCGGAATGCCGGGCGCTGGCGACCCGCCCGACGCTGAATGCCGGCGCCTATGCGCTGAAGTCCGACGCGCCGCATTGGGAGGCGTTCCAGCGCTGGCAGAAGCGCGTGCTGCGCAAGGGCCGGCTGTTCACGTCGGACCAGTTGGCGATGGCCGGCGCCATCTATCTGGACGGGCTGCCGGTCGAGCTTCTGCCGGAATGGTGCAACTACATCGGCCCCTGGCGCTTCGACCCTGAGCGGCGGGAGTTGGTCGAGTATTACCTGCCCAACCGGCGCCTGGGCATCGTCCACATGGCCGGCGAGGACGCCATGCGCGCCGACCCGTCGGTGCTGCGCCCGGTGCTGGACATGCGGGACCGCACGCATCAGCTGAGCCTGCGCTACCCGGCTTGGGAAGTGCCGGCGGTGGAGCGGGTGGCGGAGGAGGTTTAGCGGTTCGGCAACGCCAGCCGTGCCAGATCCCGCACCGCGCGGTCCAGCGTCGCCGGGTCGTGGGCGGCGAAGCCGAGGAGGACACCGTTACCGGTGGCAGCGTCTGCGGAGCGGTGGTAGCTCGACAGGCATGGCGTGGTCAGGCCGATGCGGGCGGCGCGCTCGGCCAGGAGATGGTCGGGGCAGTCGGGAGGCAGGCGGAGCAGGACATGCATGCCGGCCTCCCCCGCCTCGGCGCTGGCGAAGCCGGCGAAGGCGTCGGTAATCGACTCCAGGATGGCGGTGCG
The DNA here is from genome assembly GCA_965650625.1 of uncultured Azospirillum sp. Classification (GTDB taxonomy): domain Bacteria; phylum Pseudomonadota; class Alphaproteobacteria; order Azospirillales; family Azospirillaceae; genus Azospirillum. Next base: position 25,766 of record CBFGPE010000047.1, read on the forward strand.
CTTGGCGGCGTAGAGGGAGCGCATGGCCCGCAGGTGCGAGGCGAAATGGCCGTCGGCCAGAAAGCGGTGCAGCGCCGCCTGCGGCACCACGCTGGTCCCGCCGTCGAAATGGCGGCGCGCGGCGCGCACCGGATCGACCAGATCGGGCGGCACCACGACATAGCCGAGCCGCAGCGCCGGGAACATCACCTTGCTGAAGCTGCCGACATAGATGACGCGGCCGGCGCCGTCCAACCCCTGGAGGGCGGCCAGCGGCGGGCCGGCGTAGCGGAACTCGCTGTCGTAATCGTCCTCAACGATCCAGGCGTCGCGCGCCGCCGCCCAGTCCAGAAGGTGCAGGCGGCGGGCAAGGCTCATGGTCACGCCCAGCGGGAACTGGTGGGAGGGGGTGACCAGAGCCAGCCGGGCGCCGGCCCCATGGGCCATGCCGGCAGCGACGTCGATGCCCTCGCCATCCACCGGCACCGGGACCAGCCGGGCCCCGGCGCCCAGCAGGGCGGCGCGGTTGCCGGGCCAGCCGGGTTCCTCCACCCAGGCCTCGTCACCGGGGTCGAGAAGCAGTTGCGCCATCAGCGCCAAGCCCTGCTGCGCGCCGGAGACGATGACGACCTGCTCCGCCTCGCAGCGCACCGCGCGGACGGCACGCAGATAGGCGGCGATCTCCGCCCGCAGCGGAGCGTAGCCGAGCGGGTCCGGATCCGTCGCCAGCGTCCGTCCGCCATGGCGCCAGCAGCGGCCGAGCAGCTGTGCCCACAACTCGACGGGAAAGGCGCCGAGGTCCGGCGTGCCGAGCGCGAAGGGCCGTCCGGCCCGGTCACGGGCGATGGCCGGCGCCTCGGCCAGCGTCCGGCCACGGGCGGACAGGCCGACGCCGCGCCTGGCCTCGTCGCGGGCCGGAACGCCGCCGGGCGCCGCATCGGGAAGCGAGGGAGCGACGAAGGTGCCGGCCCCCACCCGGCCGCTGACGTAACCTTCCGCCAGCAGCGTGTCGTAGGCGGTGACCACCGTGTTGCGCGACAGCCCCCACTCGGTGGCAAGCGCCCGGCTGGGCGGCAGCCGCTCGCCCGGCCGCAGCCGGCCGTCCAGCACCGCCTGACGCAGCGCGCGGTAGAGCTGGCGGTGCAACGGCTCCGCCCCATCTCGGTCGAGTGCCACCGGCCCGAGGCTGGACAGAACCGGACGCGCCGAGCGGGCCATGGCGAACCTCCCGGAGGGTTGGCAAATTGGTCCCTATGGAATCGACATTCCGGACCTTTTGAAGGAGCCATTCTGCCGGCCATTCTGGGCCATCGCAACAGTTCCGGCCTTGAGCACGACCATGACCAGCCTTCTCACCGAGTCCCCCACTGCCGAGTCCCCTGCCGCCTTGGCCCAGACCCCGCGCACCCGTCCGGTGCGGCTGGGCGACCGCGGCAGCCATGACGTCGCCCTAATCCATTCCATCATCGACGAGGCGCCGATCTGCCACGTCGGCTTCGTCGACGATGCCATCAAGGGCCATGGCGCCCCCTCCCCCATGGTGATCCCGACGGTTCCCTGGCGAGTGGGGGATGAGCTGATGATCCACGGCGCCTCCTCCAGCCGGATGATCCGGCGGCTGCAGGAGGGGGGCGAGGCCTGCATCACCCTGTCGCTGATCGATGGGTGGGTGCTGGCGCGCTCGGCCTTCCATCACTCCGTCAACTACCGCTCGGTCATGCTGTTCGGCCGGCCGCGGCTGGTATCGGAGGAGGCGGAGAAGCGCGCGGCGCTCGACGCGCTGATGGAGAAGATCGAACCCGGCCGCAGCGCCAAGGTGCGGGCGCCCAATACGCAGGAACTGAAGGCCACATCCGTGCTGGCCTTCCCCATCGCCGAGGCGTCGGTCAAGCGGCGGTCCGGCCCGCCCGGCGACGATCCGGAGGATATGGACCACCCGGTGTGGGCGGGTGTGGTGCCCCTGCGGCTGACCGCCGGCGAGCCGGAACAGGACCCGGCGCAGGTTGGGGGCTGATAGCAGTCCGAAACGGAAAAAGGCCGCGACCGGGAAGCCCGGCGCGGCCTTTTTCTTGCGGTTTCTCGCGCTGGCGGGATGGCCGATCCGATACCCCCGGAACGGCCCCCTGCCAACCGTCCTTAGGACGACGGAGCGTTCAGCAGGCGCGGCAGGATCTGCGCACGACGGTTGGACGGCTCGCGGACGTTCGGACCGGTCTGAACCAGCAGCTGGCTCTCGCCCTTGCCCTGGGTCGTGATGTTGGCGGCCGGGATGCCCTTGGCGACCAGGGCCTTCTTGACCGCGTCGGCACGACGCACCGACAGCTTCTGGTTGTAGGCCGGCGACCCCGAGGTGTCGGTGTGGCCGACGACGTTGATCTTGGCGCCACCGTTCTTCAGGATGGCCGACACCGCGTCACCGATCACGCGATCGGCGGCCGGGGTGATGTTCGACTTATCCCAGTCGAAGAACACCAGATATTCGCTCTGGACCGCGGCGACGGCGGCCGGAGCCGGAGCAGCGGCGGCCGGCGGGCACGGATAGCTGCCCTGATGGATGACGTAGCCACCGCCAGCAGTGCGGGCGGCGACATTGCCCCAGCCGATGACCGGGTTGCACCACTCGACGCCGGTGCCGACCTTGCTGGCGTCCTGGGCATTGGCGGCCGCCGACAGGCCGAAAGCGACGATGGCGGCCGGGATGGCAGCCAGACCCGCGCGAACAATAGTCTTCATTGTCTTCACTCCCTTCCAGAACCCTTCCCCATCAGAGTGCCTGCGGGGGATGAACCTATCAATCGAAGCATCCGCCCGTGTTCAAGCGCGGCAGCGACCTTCCCAACATGTGGTGCGCGGTGGTGTTCCGGCACCCCAGCCGATTGGCCGAACCGTACCTGTACTTGGACCTATGCTCCACTTCCATAGCAGCTTTTCCGGTAGGATTCCGCCAAATCCGTATAACGGTGGCTGAGCACCGGAAAAACCGCGAGATCTTTTTCCGTCAGTTCGCGAACCGGTCTAGCAGGGCTGCCGGCCCACAAGAATCCGGACGTCACCCGCTTTCCGGGCGTCACCAGAGCACCGGCTGCGACCATCGCCCGCGACTCGACATAGGCCCCATCCAGGATGCAGGCCTTCATGCCGATGAAGCAGCCGTCTTCCAGCGTGCAGGCGTGCAGCAACGCCATGTGGCCGACGGTGATGTCGTCGCCGATGTAGGTGCCCTGCCCTTCGGAGGCCACGTGGATCACGGTGCCGTCCTGAATGTTGGTGCGAGCGCCGATTCGGACCTCGTTGACGTCTCCACGCACGGTGCAGCCGTACCAGATGCTGCTGTTCGCCCCGATCACGACATCACCGATCACCGCCGCCGTTTCCGCGATGAACGCGGTCGGGTCGACGGTGGGCAGGATGCCGTTGAAGGCGCGGACAAGGCCGGTCATCAGGTCGTACCGAAGTCGTGCATGACGGGCGGGATTGAAGCACCGTAAGGCTTAAGGCACCACCTGATTTCGCATTGACAGACCAAAGCAAATCCCGATTGGTGCCTCTGTGCAACAGTGCGGACAGGGGGCCACAACGCTGTCACAGCCCCCGCCCCATCCTGCCGCGGTACCCGATCACGGGAAAAGCGGCGCCTGATCGATGCCGGTGGTCTCGCCCAGACCCATCATGACATTCATGTTCTGGATGGCCTGGCCCGAGGCGCCCTTCACCAGATTGTCGATCACCGACACGATGATGGCGCTGCGCGGCGCGCGGTCGGCGACCACGCCCATCAGGCAGTGGTTGGAGGCGCGGACATGGCGCGTTGCCGGCACCACGCCGGCCGGGGTCACGCGGACGAAAGGTTCGTCGGCATAGCGGGCGGCCAGCGTCGCGCGCAGGTCGTCGGCGGTGACGCCGTCGGCCAAGCGGACATAGATGGTCGCCATCATGCCGCGGTTCATCGGCACCAGATGCGGGGTGAAGGAGACGGTGACCGGACGGCCAGCGGCCAGCCGCAGCTCCTGCTCGATCTCCGGCATGTGGCGGTGGTGGCCGACGCCATAGGCGTTGAAGCCCTCCGACACCTCGGTGAACAGGTTGGCCTGCTTGGCGTCGCGGCCGGCGCCCGACACGCCGGACTTGGCGTCGATGATGATGCCGCCCGGCTCGATCTGGTTTTCCATCAGCAGCGGCAGCAGCGGCAGCAGCGAGGAGGTCGGGTAGCAACCCGGATTCGCCACCACCCGCGCCTTGCGCACGCCCTGGCGGTTGAACTCGGTCAGGCCGTAGGCGACCTCCTTCTGCAGGTCGACGGCGCGATGCTCATGCCCGTACCAGGTGGCGTATTCGGCCGGATCGCTCAGGCGGAAATCGGCGGACAGGTCGACCACCTTCAGGCCGCTCGGCAGGCCGGCGATCACCTCCTGCGTCGTGCCGTGCGGCAGGGCGCAGAAGATGAAGTCCAGGTTGTCCCACTTCAGCTCTTCGATCTTCACCAGATCGGGCAGGTCATAGCCGCCCAGATGCGGGAACACCTCCGCCATCGGCTTGCCGGCCTGTCGTTCGGCGGTCAGCGCGGCGATCTCCACGTTCGGGTGGCGCAGCAGCATGCGCACCAGTTCGGCGCCGGTGTAACCGGAAGCGCCCAGGATGCCGACGCGGATTTTCGAACCGCCGGGAGTGGTGCCCGGAATGCTGATGGAGGCCATGGAACCGATGTCCTTCGCTTGACGGGAGGAACGTTGAAGTTTGGGTAGGCGTGGGGGTGAGGGCAAAAAGAAAGGGGCGCCCCTTTCGGGACGCCCCTCGCTTGTACCGTAAAGCAGCAGGCCCGTGTAGGGATTAGCGCTTCGAGAACTGGAAGCTGCGGCGGGCCTTGGCGCGGCCGTACTTCTTACGCTCGACCGTACGGGCGTCGCGGGTCAGGAAGCCAGCGGCCTTCAACGGCGGGCGCAGGGCCGGCTCGAAGTAGGTCAGCGCCTTGGAGATGCCGTGACGGACGGCACCGGCCTGGCCCGACAGACCGCCGCCGGCGACGGTGGCGACCACGTCGAACTGCTCCGAACGCTCGGTCACGCCGAACGGCTGGGCGATCATCATGCGCAGAACCGGACGGGCGAAGTAGACCGACTGGTCGCGGCCGTTCACGGTGACCTTGCCGGAACCCGGCTTGATCCACACGCGGGCGACGGCGTCCTTGCGCTTGCCGGTGGCATAGGCGCGGCCCTGGGCGTCCAGCTTCGGAGCGGCGAGCTCCTCGGTGACGGTCGCGGTGGCGGCGGCGCCCGTCAGTTCCTTGAGGCTGGAGAGGGTGGTGGTGACCTGGGCCATGCTTACGCGCTCCGCTTATTCTTCGGGTTCAGGGCGCCGATGTCGAGGGCGACCGGCTGCTGCGCATCGTGCGGATGCGTGGCACCCTTGTAGACCTTGAGGTGGGTCATCTGCTGGCGGCCGAGCGGACCGCGCGGAACCATGCGCTCCACGGCCTTCTCGATCACGCGCTCCGGATACTTGCCGTCCAGGATCTGGCCCTTGGAACGGCCCTTGATCCCACCCGGATAGCCGGTGTGCCAGTAGAAGATGTCGGCGTCGCGCTTGTTGCCGGTCAGCTTCACCTTCTCCGCATTGATCACGACGATGTTGTCGCCGCAATCCATGTGGGGGGTGTAGGTCGGCTTGTTCTTGCCACGCAGGATGTTCGCCAGGATGCTGGCAAGCCGCCCGAGAACGAGGCCGTCGGCGTCAACGACGTACCACTTCTTCTCGATTTCGGTCGGCTTCAGATTGAAGGTCTTCATCGCCACACTCGTTTCTTCGAATACGGATCGGCAAGCCGCCGATACCGGGGCGCCGAAGCGGACGGCTTTCTACGGGCCAGGACAGGCCTCTGTCAACGGAAAAATTTCCGTTTATTTTCAGTGGCTTGCAAGCGCGGTAATTAGATACCGTCCAAGCAAACCCATTGATACGAAAGGATTTTTTATGGAGCCTCATCCATGCGGTAGTGAGATACCGCAACGGTGACGGGGGCGTGCGGCGGGATGGAGTAGGTTCCGGTGACGTGCGCGACCGGTTCCGGATCGCCTTCGGAGAACAGCAGGATCTCGCCATAGGCCAGCCGCTTGCCCAGCTTCAGGACGCGCGCCTCGGCGATGATGGCGACGGGCGGCGGGCGGCGCAGGAAGTTGATGGTCATGCTGGTGGTCACCGCCAACTCGACCCGGCCGATCAGGCTCAGCACCGCGCCATAGAGCGCCACGTCGGCCAGCCCGAACATCGCCGGGCCGGTGACGGTGCCGCCGGGCCGAACGAAATCGTCCTTGTAGGGCAGGCGCAGGCGAATCGTCCCGGCGCCCAGGCTTTCCACGACGATCCCGAAATTCCCGACCAGGGGGACCCCCTCGCGGATCAGGTCCTCCAGCTCTTCCTTCGTCATGGCGGGAGCGGAGACGGGGGCGGCGTTCTGTGCGGTATCGACGGCGGACATGGACCCTCGGCCGGTGATCTCTGTTTGACCACCGGACTGTGCGCCATCCCGGCCATTCGGACAAGTATGGTGCTGCTATTCGGCCGGCTTCGGCTCGGCGGGGGGCGGGCTTGCCGGCTCCGGGGTCGCCGCGGGCGCGGGAGCGGAGTCGGTGGGGGCGGTCAGGCGGATCGGGCCGCCGCCGCTGGCGGGCGATGCCGGTTCGGTGGCGGACTGCTCCGCCGGAGCGGGTGCCGCCGGCGCAGCCGGTTCGGCGGGCGGGGCGAGCGGGACCGCCTTGATGTCCGATTTCGGAGTCTCCGACTTTGGCGCGTCCGCCTTGGGCGACTCGGCCTTGGCAGGCGCGGGATCGGCCGGGGTGGAATAGTCGGGGACGATGCGGGCCTGGCTGCCGGTGATGACCAGAACCTTCTGGCCGATCGGCAGCGGCTGCGGCTCCTTCTGGGTCAGCGACAGCAGATCGCCGTTCGATTTGCGGACGATGTATTCCCAGCCGGTGGTGTCGCCGGCGATGTGCTCCATCGCCGTGCCCAGCAGGCCGCCGATCGCCGTGCCGCCGACGGTGCCCAATGCGGCGTTCATGCCGCCTGTCCCCACCTGCGCGCCCAGGATGCCGCCGGCCGCGCCGCCGCTGACCGCACCGACCGTGCCGTTGGCGCTGATCGCCACCTGGCGGAATCCGACGACGACGCCCGGCTCCACCTTGTTGGCCTGCTGGACCGCGTTGGAGGCGTAGGTGTTGGGGGAATAGTCGGAGGTGCAGCCCGCAAGACCGCTGGCCGCGGCGATGAACAGGCAGAAGGAGACCGATCGGAACACGGGGGAGCCATTCGTTTTGAAACCCGCCCAGTTTCTTACGGCAAAGCCCCCCGGCTCGTCACCGGGCAAAATCCGGACACGGCCGGAAGGCTGCGTTGCAGTGCAGCGATGGCCGGCGGCGCGTTGTCGGCGATTGAGGGCAACGGCGGCGGCCTTGCACTGTTGGAAAGGCATCGCCACAAGCCGGAGCAACCAAGATGACCGATGCGTCCAAGCAGGGGAAGCCGCAGACCGACAAGGCCAAGGGCGGCAAGGCGTCGACCGTGGGTACCGATCAGGACCGCGACAAGACCCTGACCGAAAAGTCGGAGGAAAAGGCCGGCGGCACCAACAAGAAGACCCCCGGCCCGATCTACGACGTGTGACGGGCGCCGGGGACGGTGCCGCATGGAAAAGGCCGGGGAAGAGCCTGTCCTCCCCGGCCTTTTCCGTGCCCTCAAATCCGGCGTCAGCGGCCGGCGGTCTGGTCGCTCGCCTTCAGCGACAGGTATTTCAGCGTCAGCTTCGGCACACTCTCGATCACCCAGGAGGCCATCGCCTCCTCCTCGCGCAACGAGGTCTGCAGCAGCGGCGTGGCGAAGGCGAAGTTGCCGGCGTCCGCCACGGTCAGCAGTGACCGGTAGCTCGCCACCTCGAAATTCTCGAAGGCATAGTTGGCGAAGGAGTTCTTGAGGATCTCGTCCTCGGCGAAGGTATGGCCGAGCGCGGCCAGATTGCCCATGATCGACAGGGCGGTGTCCTTCAGGCCGGAATGGCTTTCCTGCAGTTGGTCCAGGATCTGCTCGATGCGGGTGATCTGGGATTCGGTCTCGCCACGGTGCATGCGCAGATGGTCGGAGACTTCCGGATAATTCACGAGGCGGTCGAGCTGGCGGTCCATCAGAGCCAGCGCCTGCTGTTCCACCGCATGGGCGTTGCGCAGGCCAGTGACGAACAGCGCGCGCGTGAGATCCGCGGGATAGGCGGCCATGTGTGTGCTCCTGTGGTATCAACGCTCCGTTGAACGTCTGCCCGCACCAACAGCGGCACACCGTCTTCGATGCTTACCGCTTTCAGCATAGCCCGAAGGGGCAGGGCTTCGGCCGCCGGCGTCCGGCACCGGCGGGGAAGTGCCACGACCGGGACACGGACGCGCGGTTGCCGGAGGCGCGATATCGCAGGGAAATGGTGGGCATGATCCGCATCCCCGCCATGCCAGTCACCCTGCCCGGATCCGTGGGCGCGGTGGTCGTCCTCATCCTCGTGTTGGCGGCTCTCGCCGGCTGGCGTCGGGCGGAGCCGGAGGACCTGAGCGGCTGGCGCGCCGAACGCCTGTCGACCTTCCAGGTCTGGCAGGCGGGCGGCCCAGCCCGCGAGATCTGGGACCATCCCGACGCCCCGGTCCTGGTGGCGCTCCCCGCCGGCAGCTTTCTCCAGGGCTCACCCGAATCGGAACGGGAGCGCTTTCCCGACGAACCGCTGCAACGGCCGGTGTCGATCCGGCACCCCATCGCCATCGGCAAGTATCCTGTGACCCGCGGCGAGTACGCGCGGTTCATCCAGGACAGCGGTTACAAACCGCGGACGATCTGCCGGGGCTATGCCGGCGAGACGGACCTGCTGCCGCGCTGGCATTTCTCCTGGCGCCGGCCGGGCTTCGACCAGACGAACCAGGACCCTGCAGTTTGCGTCAGTTGGTACGACGCCAAGGCCTATGTGGACTGGCTCAGCCGGCGAACCGGCAAGCCCTATCGCCTGCCGACGGAGGCGGAGTGGGAATATGCGGCCCGCGCCGGCACCCGGACCGCCCGCTGGTGGGGTGATGATCCGGCCAAGGGCTGCGACGCGGCGAACGGTGCCGACCTGAGCGCCAAGGATCGCTTCACCGACTGGGAGGTTGCGAACTGCCGCGACGGCGCCCTGTTCACCGCGCCGGTCGGCAGCTACCGGCCAAACGGCTTCGGCCTCTACGACATGCTCGGCAATGTCTGGCAGTGGGTGGAGGACTGCGCGGAGGACAGTCCGGCCGGGGAAATGTCCGGCGGGCGCTGCTCCCGCCGGACGATGCGCGGCGGGTCGTGGCACAGCAACCCGCGCTATGTGCGTTCGGCGGTGCGGCGGGCGGACGCGGCGGAGAGCGGCTATGCCGCCTACGGGCTCCGCGTCGCCCGCGACCCGTGAGCCGCTTACTGCATGGCGGCGTCGAGCTTGGCCTTCCACAGACCGCTGGACAGCGCCTTGGTCATCCAGGCGTCGACCGCCTGCTTCAGCGCCGGATCCTTGCGCAGCAGATAGGCGTTCTCGAAATGGGTGAAGGGAGCGGCGACCGGAACGGCACAGAGAACGCCGGGGTTCAGCTTCGCCTGCATGTCGGCTTCGATGCCGTCAGTGACCATGACGTCGGCCTTGTCGGCGGCGATCTGCGCGAAGATGGTCTTGTTGTCGGGCCACACCTCGATCGGCGCCTTGGTGAAGGTGGCGCGGGCGAATTTCTCGTTGGTCCCACCGGGGTTGACGACGACGCGGGTGGTCGGCTGGTCGATCTTCTCGACGGTCGTGAACTTCTCCTTGTCGGCGCAGCGCGCGATCGGACGCTTGCCGTCGCTGACGTTGGGAACGGAGAAGTCGCCGACGGCGGCGCGGTCGGGATTGACGGTGATGCCGCCCAGCGCGATGTCGAATTTCTCGGCCTTGAAGTCGTCCATCAGCGTCTTCCAGCTGGTCTGCACGAACTCCACACGGACGCCCAGCGTCGAGGCCAGTTCCTTCGCCATCTCGATGTCGGCACCCACCAGCGCGCCATCGGCGCCCTTGTAGCTGAAGGGCTTGTAATCACCGGTCGTCCCGACCCGGACGACGCCGGCCTGTTTGATCGTCTGAAGCACGCCGTCGGCAGCCCAGGCCATCGGAACCGCAGCGATGGTAGCGGTGGCAGTCGTGGCGAGCATCGCGGCGGCCATCAAATATGCCCTCATCCTGAACCCCTGTCGTTGGTTGTTTTCTATCATTCTTCGCCGCGGCCGGCCTGACGGCCGGCACTCCACATCGGGAATGCACCAGTATGCCGCCGGAGGAGGCGAATGTACGGTCGGAAAATGCCGATCGAACCGGGTTCCGCGGCAGATCGTTGCGCGGCCGGGCAGTACGGCGAATGATTTTTCCCGCGCCCGATTTTCCCGCGCCCTGTCCGCTCCCCTTGTCCACTCCATAGATCAGGCGCGCAGCACCTCCAGCGCCATCAACCCCTGCACCGCATGGTCGAGGAAGACGCGCACCCGGCCGGGCATCAGCCGTGCCGTCGGCACCACGACATGGACGGGCAGCGGCGCCGGCTCGGTGTGCGGCATCAGGCGCACCAGGGTGCCGGCGGCGAGATCGTCGGCCGCCTGATAGGACAGCGACCGGGCGATGCCGTAGCCGTCGCGGGCGGCCAGCAGCGCCGGCTCGATGTGGCTGACCGACAGGCACGGCGTGACCCTGACCACCCGCTCCCGCCCGTCGACCAGAAAGCGCCAGTCGGGCGGCCGGGGACGGGCGAGCGACAGGATGATGTCGTGTCCGGCCAGATCCTCCGGCACCGAGGGCGTGCCGCGCCGCGCCAGGTAAGCGGGACTGGCGACCAGATAGCGCCCGACCTGCCCCACCCGCCGGGCGACGAGACCGGAATCGGGTAAGGGGCCGATGCGGATCGCCACGTCCAGCTCCTCCTCGATCAGGTCGAGGTTGCCGTCGGACAGCACCAGCTCGACCCGGATGTCCGGGAAGGCCCGCATGAAGTCGAGGACCAGCGGCGTCACATGCTTGCCCCCGAACATCACCGGCGCGGTGACGCGCAGCCGCCCGCGCAGCGGCCGGTCGGTGCCGGTGGCGGCCAGCGCCTCGTCATAGTCGGCGAGAAGCCGGCGCGCCTGCTCGGCCAGCCGCCGGCCGGCGTCGGTGGGCGCGAGGTTGCGGGTGGTCCGCTCGATCAGCCGCAGGCCCAGCCGCTCCTCCAGCCCGGACAGCGCGCGGGTGACCGCGGGCGCCGACCGCCGCAGCCGCTTCGCCGCGCCGGCAAGGCTGCCGGCCTCCAGGATCGCCACGAAGATCGCCAGTTCGTCCAGCCGGTCCACAATTCTTCCGTTTTCTGAAAGAGTCCCTTTTGACGAAAGCGCATTCCTGCCGACGCGCGCAAGTGGTTGGCTGTGGGCATCCGCGAAACAGACATCGAAGGGACTTGTCCGATGAGCGCCACCACCGAGCCCGCCATCACGCTCTACGGCACGCCGCTGTCGGGGCACACCCATCGGGTGGAAGCCTTTCTGAACATCCTCGGCCTGCCTTACCGCTTCGTCGAGGCCGGCGCCGAGTTGCGGCGGTCGGAGAGCTTCCTCGCTCTGAACCCCTTCGGGCAGATTCCGGTGCTGGTCGACGGCGACCTCGTGCTGCCGGACTCGGTCGCCATCCTGGTCTACCTCGCCGACCGCTATGACGCCTCCGGCCTGTGGAACCCGAAGACGCCGGAGGACGCGGCGCGGGTGCAGCGCTGGCTGTCGGTCGCGGCGGGCGACCTGCGCTTCGGGCCGGCGCTGGCGCGCATCCTGACGCTGTGGGGCGGAGCCGCGTCGCTGACCGACGCGCAGGCGGTCGCCGGGCGCGTCCTGCGCTTCATGGACGGTCATCTGGCAAGCCGCGACTGGCTGGCGGCGGAGCGGCCGACCATCGCCGACATTGCCTGCTACGCCTATGTCGCCCGCGCGCCGGAAGGCCACATCCCGCTCGATCCCTATCCGGCGGTCCGCCGCTGGCTGGAGCGGGTGGAGGCGATCCCGGCGCTGATCCCGATGCCGCAGAGCGAGATTCCGCAACCCGCCTGAACGCTTTCCCTCTTGATGGCAGGAGCACGGCCATGGACCAGGACCGCATCCCCGAACCCTTCCATCCCGGCGAACGGGAGGCGCAGGCGCGGGCCGGGTTCCGCGTGCCGTCGGCGCCGATCCGCGACCGGCTGATCCCCCAGCATCAGCAGTTCTTTCCGCTGCTGCCCTGGCTGCTGGTCGCCGCGCGTGACGAGGCCGGCGACCCGGCGGCCGGGGTGCTGACCGGCGCACCCGGCTTCGTCTCCGCCGCCGACCCGCAGACGCTGTGGGTGCGGCCCGACCATGGCGCATGGCAGCCCTGGCCGGAGGGGCCGGCGGTGGGGGAGCCGGTGGCGGCGCTGGGCATCGATCCCGCCACCCGGCGGCGCAACCGGGTGAACGGCCGGGTGGCGGCGCGAGACGGGCTGGCCTTCGCCATGGCGGTGGAGGAGAGCTTCGGCAACTGCCCGCAATACATCCATGTCCGTCGGGCGGAGGACGAGGCCCCCTCCCCCGCCGGTGCCTTGGAGGTGCTGGCCGGGCTGGACGGCGAGGCCCGGCGGCTGATCGGCCCGGCCGACACCGCCTTCGTCGCGTCGGCCTCGTCGCCGGGGCGTGACGGCCGGCTGGATGTGTCGCACCGGGGCGGGCCGGCGGGATTCATCAGGATCGACGGCGACCGGCTGATCGTGCCGGATTACGCCGGCAACCGCTATTTCAACACGCTGGGCAACATGCTGCTGAACCCGCGCGCCGGGCTGCTGCTGGTCGATGTCGCCGGCGGCGACGTGCTGCACCTGACCGGGGCGGTCACCGTCGATTGGGAACCCGATCCTGCCCTGCCCAATGCCCAGCGAAGCTGGAGCCTGCATGTGGAGCGCGGATGGCGGCGGAAGGCGGCAATCCCGTTGCGCTGGAAGGAGCCTGATAACGAACCGGGAGAGCGTATCGTGGTACCGTGACGCATGGGTCACGCGACCGTCGCCAAGCGTCCGGATCTGTGCTTCGATGACGGTTCCATGACACTTGATGGATGGGTGTGTCGATGCGCAATTCCGCCTGTTCCGGGCGCTGGTCGCTGCTGTCCGGTGCGGTTGTCCTCTCCCTTCTCGCCGGCCCCGCCCTGGCGGCCGATCCGGCGCCCCAGGGCCCGGCTCCCCAGAACGACCTGCTGAACGCCGAGCTGTGGATGCAGCGGTCGGTCGAATACAAGGCCAACGCGCTGGCGGTCTATGCGCTGGGCAGGATCCAGCTGGACAAGGCGCTGGCCGACAAGAACTGGACCGCGGCGACCGAGCAGACCGGCAATTACCAGGATCTGCCGCCGGCCGTGGTGCTGGACCTGGACGAGACGGCGATGGACAACTCCGCCTACCAGACCGGTCTGGTGACCAGCGGCACCGACTTCTCGCCCAAGACCTGGGACGCCTGGGTGAAGGCGGAGAAGGCGACGGCGGTGCCGGGCGCGGTGGAGTTCACCCAGTATGCCGAGTCGAAGGGCGTCAAGGTCTTCTACGTCACCAACCGCAGCGCCGACCAGGAGGAGCCGACCCGCCACAACGCGCAGGCGCTGGGCTTCCCGATGGGCGGCAACGTCGATACCTTCCTGATGTCGAAGGAAAAGCCGGAATGGGGTTCGGCGAAGAGCGCACGCCGCGCCTACATCGCCAAGGATTACCGGATCGTCCTGCTGTTCGGCGACAATTTCGGCGACTTCACCGACGCCGCCAACGGCAGCGAGGCGGAGCGGATGAAGGCCTATGAGACGGTGAAGGAGCATTTCGGGCGCGACTGGCTGATGCTGGCCAATCCCGGATACGGCTCGTTCGAGAGCGCGCCCTATGGGCACAATTTCAAACTGTCGGCGGACGAGAAGCGGGCCAAAAAGATCGGCGCGCTGGAGCCGTGGGTGCCGCAGGCTCAATAAGGCTATGACGGGGGTGCGCCAGATTTAAAAGATCAGGCGCACCGCTTCCACGATCACCACCCAAGGCGTGCCGATCATCACCGCCCACACCGCCAGCCGCGGCAGACCGCTCATTTTGCGGACCTTCGGCTCGGCGGAGGGGGGGGCTTCGAACGAGGCGGCGTTGTAGATCGACATGGCCTGCTGCTCCATGAGCAAGATGACGGTGAGGACATCTTGTGGTTTCGATCCTTAACGACCATTAAAGAGCGCCACCTGCGAAGCCGAAGTTTGTGAATTACCTCGACAGGAGAAGAATACTCCGAAAGAGCGCGGCGGCGTTGGGCGGAATGACCACTACGGCACCGCGGGACAGGGACTTACGGCTTCGCGACGTGCCAGACGTTGTTCACGCCGTCACCTGTGGCGTCGCCGGGCTTCATGTCCTTGGCCCAGGTATAGAGCGGCTTGCCGTCATAAGCCCACTGATGGCTGCCGTCGTCGCGGGTGACCACGGTGTATTTGCCCATCGGCTTGGCGGAAGCCGGAGCCATCAGCGGCGGCCAGTTGGTTGCGCAAGGCCCGTTGCAGGCCGACTTGCCGGCGCTGTCCTTGTCGAAGACGTAGAGCGTCATGCCCTTCGCGTCGGTCAGGACGGGACCCATTGCGGTCTTCCCCATCATGGCCGGTTCCTTGTCCTGAGCGAAGGCCGGCGCGCCGAACAGGACGGCTCCCAGGCCGATGGCGGCGGCGGTGACACGGAGTGCTGACGTCATTCTACGGTTCCTCCCCAAAACCGGCCCGCCGGACGACGGACCTGATGGATGAAGGACGCAGCCGGAGGCGCGGTTATTCCGCCGGCATCATTCCGCTGGCATCACACCGTCAGGTATTTGCGCACCTCCTGCTCGTCGAGACCGCTGCGGGGGCCGGACAGCATGACCTCGCCGCGCTCCATCACCACCCAGTCGTCGGCGAGGTCGCGGGCGAAGTCGAAATACTGCTCCACCAGCAGGATCGCCATGGTGCCCTTGTCGCGTAGATAGGAGATGGCGCGGCCGATGTCCTTGATGATGGAGGGCTGGATGCCCTCGGTCGGCTCGTCCAACACCAGCAGGCGCGGGCGGGTCACCAGGGCGCGGCCGATGGCGAGCTGCTGCTGCTGTCCGCCCGACAGGTCGCCGCCACGGCGGTCCAGCATGGATTTCAGCACCGGGAACAGCTCGAACACCTCGTCGGGGATTGAGCGCTGGGCACGCGGCAGCGGGGCGTAGCCGGTCAGCAGATTTTCCCGCACCGTCAGCAGCGGGAAGATCTCGCGCCCCTGCGGGACATAGGCGATGCCGCGCCGCGCCCGGTCGGCCGGCGCCATCCTGGTCACGTCGGCGCCGTCCCAACCGATGGAGCCGCCGGACACCGGCTTCAGCCCGACGATGGCGCGCAGCAGGCTGGATTTGCCGACGCCGTTGCGGCCGACCAAGCACGTGACCTTGCCGATTTCGGCCTTCATGGAAACGCTGCGCAGGGCCTGGGCGGCGCCGTAATGCAGATCGAGAGAGCGAACGTCCAGCATCTTAGGATCTCCGGTCAGCGGCCGAGATAGGTGTCGATGACCTGTTGATTCGAACTCACCGCGTCCAGCGAGCCTTCGGCCAGGACGGAGCCTTCGGCCAGCACCGTCACCTTGACGCCGAGCGCGCGGACGAAGCTCATGTCATGCTCCACCACGATCACCGAATGCTTGCCGGCGATGCTGCACAGCAGTTCGGCGGTCTGTTCGGTCTCGGCGTCGGTCATGCCGGCGACCGGCTCGTCGACCAGCAGGAGCTTGGGGTCCTGGGCCAGCAGCATGCCGATCTCCAGCCACTGCTTCTGGCCGTGCGACAGGCTGCCGGCCTGACGGTTGCGCAGGGCCGACAGGCGGGTGATGTCGAGGATTTCCTCGATCCGCGAGCGGTCGTCGCGGCTGATGGCGTAGGTCAGCGTCTTCAGCGGCCGCCGCGGCGCCTTCAGCGCCAGTTCGAGGTTGTCCCACACCGTGTGCGGTTCGAAGACGGTCGGGCGCTGGAACTTGCGGCCGATGCCGAGGTTGGCGATGGCGGCCTCGCGCAGGCGGGTCAGGTCGGTGTCGCCCTCGAACAGGATGGTGCCGGTATCGGGACGGGTCTTGCCGGTGATGACGTCCATCATCGTCGTCTTGCCGGCGCCGTTGGGGCCGATGATGGCCCGCATCTCGCCGGGCATCATCACCAGTGACAGGCTGTTCAGCGCCTTGAAGCCGTCGAAGCTGACCGACACGCCGTCGAGATAGAGAAGGGTCGATTCCGCGCTCATGGGTCAGGCTCCCTTCTGGTCGGCTGTTTTGGCATTGGGAAGGGGCGAGGTCTTGTTGCATCCGGGCAGCTTGGCCTTCAGCTGCGCGCCAAGCCCCAGCAGGCCCTTGGGCAGGAACAGGGTGACCGCCACGAACAGGCCGCCGAGAGCGAACAGCCACAGCTCCGGCAGCGCGCCGGTGAAGTAGCTCTTGCCCATGTTGACCAGAACCGCGCCCAGGATGCCGCCGGCCAGCGTGCCGCGCCCGCCGACCGCGACCCAGATCACCGCCTCGATCGAACTGGCCGGGGCGAACTCCGACGGGTTGATGATGCCGACCTGCGGGACGTAGAGGGCGCCGGCAACGCCGGCCATGCAGGCCGACAGGGTCCAGGCGAACAGCTTGTAGCTTTCGGTGTCGTAGCCCATGAAGCGGACGCGGCTCTCGGCGTCGCGCAGCGCCACCAGCACCTTGCCAAGCTTGGAGGCGATGACGCCGGACGCGATCATGTAGGAGAGCGCCAGGGCGGCGACCGTCGCCACGAACAGGGCGACGCGGGTGGTGTCGGCCTGGATGTCGTAGCCGAGAATGTCCTTGAAATCGGTCAGGCCGTTGTTGCCGCCAAAGCCCATGTCGTTGCGGAAAAAGGCCAGCAGCAGGGCGAAGGTCAGCGCCTGGGTGATGATCGACAGGTAGACGCCGGTGACGCGGCTGCGGAAGGCGAACCAGCCGAAGGCGAAGGCCAGCGCCCCCGGCACCACCAGCACCATCAAGGCGGCGAACCAGAACTGGTCGAAGCCCAGCCAGTACCAGGGCAGCTCCTTCCAGTTCAAGAAGACCATGAAGTCGGGCAGCACCGGGTTGCCGTAGACGCCGCGCGGGCCGATCTGCCGCATCAGGTACATGCCCATGGCGTAGCCGCCGAGCGCGAAGAAGGCGGCATGGCCGAGCGACAGGATGCCGCAATAACCCCAGACGAGATCCAGCGCCAGCGCCAGCAGCGCAAAGCACAGGTATTTGCCCAGCAGCGAGACGGTGAAGACCGACAGGTGGAAGGGCGAGTCCGCCGGTACCCACAGCGTCATCACCGGGACCGCCACCGCGAGAATGGCGAGGATCGTCAGCACGATCCCGGCCTTGCGGTCCAGCCCCATCAGGAAAAAGCGCAGCAGCATCGGATCAGGCCTCCACCGCGCGGCCCTTCAGCGCGAACAGGCCGCGCGGACGCCGTTGGATGAACAGGATGATGAAGATCAGCACCAGGATCTTGCCCAGCACCGCGCCGGCGTAGGGCTCCAGGAACTTGTTGATGGAGCCCAGCGTCAGCGCGCCGACCAGCGTGCCCCACAGGTTGCCCACTCCGCCGAACACCACCACCATGAAGCTGTCGATGATGTAGCCCTGGCCGAGATTCGGGCTGACATTGTCGATCTGGCTCAGCGCCACCCCGGCCAGACCGGCGATGCCGGAGCCGAGGCCGAAGGTCAGCGCGTCCACCCGCGCGGTGCGGATGCCCATGGCGTTGGCCATCGGCCGGTTCTGCGTCACCGCGCGGATCGACAGGCCAAACCAGGTCCGCTTCAGCGCCACCAGCAGCGCCGCGAAGACGGCGAAGGCGAAGATG
>CBFGPE010000048.1:0-43628 GCA_965650625.1 uncultured Azospirillum sp.
CCCCCTCACCCTCCCCACTTCGTGGGTCCCCTCCCTCTCCCGGGGCGGGAGAGGGTGATTCTCCACGGTTTGCTCCCCCTCCGCCTGTTCCATAAACCCGATAAAGGCGTCGTCCAGGCTGGCGGCCTGTTGTTGGTGGCGCAGCTCGTCGGGGGGGCCGGCGGCGATGACGCGGCCGGCGTTCATGAAGGCCACCCGGTCGCAGCGCGCCGCCTCGTTCATGAAGTGGGTGGAAACGAAGATCGTCACCCCCTGGTCGCGCGACAGCGCGATCAGGTCGCGCCAGAACTGGTCGCGCGCCACCGGGTCGACGCCGGAGGTTGGCTCGTCGAGGATCAGCAGCTCCGGACCGTGCAGGATGGCGACGGCCAGCGACAGCCGTTGCCGTACGCCCAAGGGCAGGCGGTCGGCCACCGCGTCGATGTAGGGCGACAGGCCGAAACGCTCCACCAGCGCCGCGAGGCGGGTTTCGGCGTCCGTGAGGTCGAACAGGCGGGCGTGCAGGTCGAGGTTCTGGCGCACCGTCAGCTCGCCGTAGAGCGAGAAGGCCTGCGCCATGTAGCCGACGCGGCGGCGGCTCTCCAGATCGGTGGCGTCCACCGGTTTGCCGAACAGCCGCGCCTCGCCGGCGCTGGTGGGCAAGAGGCCGGTCAGCATCTTCATCGTGGTGGTCTTGCCGCAGCCGTTGGAGCCGAGAAAGCCGAAGATCTCGCCGCGGCCGATGCGGAAGCTGATGTCAGACACCGCGGTGAAATCGCCGAAGCGGCGGGTCAGGCCGATCGCCTCGATGGCCGGTTCGGCGCCGACGGGCTCGGGCGGGCGGGGCGGGACGATCAGGCGTTGGTGGCCGCGTTTCGCCTCGTCCGGCAGCAGGGCGACGAAAGCCTCCTCCAGATCGGCGGTGCCTGTTTGCGCCTTCAGTGCGGCGGGGGTGTCGTGGGCGAGCAGGAGGCCGGCGTTCATCATCACGACCTGATCGAACCGCTCCGCCTCGTCCATGTAGGAGGTGGCGACCAGCACGGTCATGCCGGGGCGGCCGGCGCGGATGCGGGCGATCAGGTCCCAGAACTGCCGGCGGGAAAGCGGATCGACGCCGGTCGTCGGCTCGTCGAGGATCAACAGGTCGGGGTCGTGCAGCAGGGCGCAGCAGAGGCCGAGCTTCTGTTTCATGCCGCCCGACAGCTTGCCGGCCGGACGGTCGGGGAAGGGGGCGAGGCCGGTGGAGTCCAGCAGGTCGGCGATGCGGCGCCGGCGCTCTGCGGCGTCGAGGCCGAACAGGCGGCCGAAGAACTGGAGATTCTCGGCGACGCTGAGGTCTGCGTAGAGGTTGCGGCCGAGACCCTGCGGCATGTAGGCGATGCGCGGCTGGAGCGCGGCGCGGCCGTGGCGGTCGGCGACGTCGGTGCCGAGGACGCGGACGCTGCCCCGCTGGATTTTCTTGGCGGTGGAGATCAGGCCGAGCAGGGTCGATTTGCCGACGCCGTCCGGGCCGATCACCGCGACGCTGGCCCCGGCGGGGATGTCGAGCGAGGCGTCCTCCAGCGCCACCGTCCCGCCATAGCAGTGCCGCACGCCGGACAGCGAGACGGCGGGAGCGGGGGTCATGATCGGGGACCTTGAGCGGAGGAGAGAGACACCTCCCGCGTCAGCTTCGATTCCAGCCAATCCGGCCAGACCGCGGTGTCGTCAAGTTTCACATAGGCCATGCCGGTCAGGCCGGTCTTCACCCGCTCGATGTAGCGGGTCACCAGCGCTTCGGGGACGCGGGCCTTGACGCGGAACATCATGCGGTCGCGTTCGGACTTGGTCTCCACCTGCTTGGGCGTGAACTGGGCGCGCGGGGCGACAAAGGTGACGGCGGCGGGAATCGCGGTGTCGGGAACCGCGTCCAGCAGGATGCGGGCGTCGGCGCCGAGCGCGAGGTTTCCCGCCGTGTCGGTCGGCAGGAAGAAGGTCATGTAGACATTCGACAGGTCCAGCAGCGTCGCCGCCTTGCCGCCGGCGGCCAGCACCTCGCCGGGTTCGGCAAGCCGGTAGAGGACGCGGGACTTGCGCGGTGCCTTCAGCACGCCGTCGGCGACCAGGGTGGTCAGGCGGTCGGCATCGCCGGCCGCGGCGGGGATCGCCTCGTCGGCGCTGGCGAGGTGGCTCTTGGCGGCGTCGAGCGCGGCGTCGGCGGTGCGGCGGCTGTTGCGGGCCTGATCGACGCGCTGTTCGGAGACATGGCCCTTGCCGAACAGGACCAGCGCCCGCTCCATCTCCTTGGCGGCGAAATCGGCCTCGCTGGAGCGCTGGGCGACCAGGGCGGCGGCTTCGTCGCGGGCGCGGCGGGCCTGACGCAGCTGGGCCTCGGCGGAGCGGAGCTGCGCTTCCAGGTCGCGGGTGTCGAGCGTGGCGATGACGGCGCCGGCCTCCACCAGATCGCCCTCCTGCACCGGGATGGTCAGGACGCGGGCGGCGTATTTGGTGGCGATGTCGATCTCGTTCGCCTCGATCCGGCCGTTGCCGGAGGCGAAGCCGGCGGGGAGGCGGTTGCCCTGCATCGCCCGCCAGCCATAGGCGGCACCGGCGCCGAGCAGCGCCAGCACGACCACGGCGATGAGGATGCGCTTGACGGTCATGGCTGCGCTCCCTTGCCGGCTTTGTCATCCTTGTCCAGCGCCCCCATAACGCCGGCCAGGATGCGTTCGCGCGTTGCGTCGTCGGGGGCGGCGTCCAGCGTGCGGCGGAGCGCCAGCAGAGCCTCGGCATAGTGGTTGTGCCAGTCGAGGCCGGCAGCGAGGTCGGCGGGGGCGAGGCGGGGGTGGCGGTCGGTCGGCGCCAGCGGGCGCGGGGCGGCGAGGTCGACACGGTCGTCCAGCGCCGGCTGGGCGATGCGCTCCGCCGACCAGCCCTTGTCGATCAGGGCTTGGCGGATGGAGGCGCGGGCGGGTTCCTCGCCATGGACCAGGAACAGGCCGTGGCCGACGCTGTGGCGGGCCTCCACCCAATCCAGCAGGGTGGTGCGGTCGGCATGGCCGGAATAGACGTCGATCGAGCGGACCTTCGCCTTCACCGCGATTTCCTCGCCATGGATGCGGACGCGGGGGGTGCCCTCCTGCAGCAGTCGGCCAAGCGTGCCGGGGGCCTGATAGCCGACCAGAAGGACGGTGTCCTGCGGACGCCACAGGCGGTTCTTCAGGTGGTGGCGGATGCGGCCGGCATCGCACATGCCGCTGGCCGCCATGATGATGGCGCCGCCGGAGAGGGTGTTGAGGCGCTGGCTTTCCGGCACGCTGCGGACATGGTGGAAATTGGCGCGGGTGAAGGGGTCGCCGTCGGTTTCCAGATCGTCGAGATGGCGGCGGAAGACGCCGGTCACCGCGTCGGCGAGCGGCGAATCGAGGAAGACGTCCACCGCCGGCAGCTGGCCTCCGTCGAACAGGCAGTCGAGGTCGTAGAGCAGCTCCTGCGTGCGCTCCACCGCGAAGACCGGGATCAGCAGGACGCCGCCGGCCGCCAGAGCCGCGGACACCTCGGCGCGCAGCACCGCCTGCCGGCCGGCCTCGTCCAGGTCGGCGCGGTCGCGGTCACCGTAGGTGGTCTCCAACACCATCCAGTCCGGCCGCTCCGGCCCCTCGGCATCGGCGTGGAAGCTCTTGCCGCCGGGGCCGATGTCACCGGAGAACAGGATGCGGGTGGGTTCGGCGCCGCCGCTCCCAGCGCTATCAATGGCTTCGATCTCGATGGAGGAGGATCCCAGGATATGGCCGGCCTGCCAGAAGCGGGCACGCAGGCCGGGCAGGATGTCGGTCCAGCGGTCGTACTCGACGCGGCGGAGCCGGCGCAGGCAGCGGATGGCGTCGTCCTGGGTGTAGATCGCCTGGACGGGCGGACGGCCGCGCTGGCGGTTGCGGCGGTTGAGGCGCTCTACCTCGCCCTCCTGGATGTAGCCGCTGTCGGGCAGCATGTATTCCAGCAGGTCCACCGTGCCGCCGGTGGCGTAAATGCGGCCGCGGAAGCCGAGGCGGGTCAGCTTCGGCAGCAGGCCGGAATGGTCGATGTGGGCGTGGGTCAGCAGGACGGCCTTGATCGCCGCCGGATCGAAGGGGAAGGGGCGGTAGTTCAGTTCCCGGATCGTCTTGGTGCCCTGGAACATGCCGCAATCGATCAGCACGTCGCCCTCGGGCGTCGACAGGCGGAAGCAGGAACCGGTCACCGTTCCGGCGGCGCCATGGAAGGTCAGCGACAGGGACATGGACGACTGGGACATGGGGGTCGGCTCCTCGGCTTGGTCGTTACCCCAACGCCACCCCGCTGTTCTCCGCGGCATGGGCCTGGGCGAAGGTGAAGTCGGCGTTGGTGCTGGCGTGGATGCGGTAGAGCGGCTCGCCCCGGCGCACGCGCTCGCCGACCTTGCGCAGCAGGTCGATGCCGGCCCCCTTGTCGGTCGGCGCGCCGGCCAGCCGGGCGATGCGGGCCAAGCGGTAGCAGTCGAGCGATGACACCACCCCGTCGGCCGGCGACGCGACCTCCGCCACCAGCGAGCCCAGCGTCGCGACGGCCGGCGGCGGCCCCTGCATGGCGATGATGCGTTCCATGGCGGCGAGCGCGGCCCCCGACTCCAGCAGCTCGCGCGCCCGGCGGTTGCCGCTGCCGCCGCGGACGGCGGGGTCGAATTCCAGGATGCGGCCGGCCAGCAGCAGGGCGCGCTCCTTCAGGTCGGCGGGGCTGGCGGGGTCGTTGCGCAGCACGGCCATCACGTCGCGCGCCTCCAGCACCGGGCCGATGCCGCGCCCGACCGGCTGAGAACCGTCGGTGATCGCCACCTCCAGCGTCAGGCCGAGCCGGTCGCCGACATGCTCGAACAGCTTGCGCAGGCGCACCGCCTCGCCGGCGCTACGGATCTTGGCGCTGGGACCGACGGGGATGTCGATCAGCAGATGGGTGGAGCCGGCCGCCACCTTCTTCGACAGGATGGAGGCGACCAGCTGTTCGCGGGTGTCGATGGCGAGCGGACGTTCGACCGAGATCAGGATGTCGTCGGCCGGCGACAGCCGGACATGGCCGCCCCAGACCAGACAGCCCTTGGCCTCGCGCACCAGGGCCTGCATGCGCTCCATGGGGACGTCGACGTTGGCAAGAACCTCCATGGTGTCGGCGGTGCCGGCGGGGGAGGTGATGGCGCGCGACGAGGTCTTGGGGATCGGCAGGCCGTGGGCGGCGACGATCGGCACCACGATCATCGAGGTGCGGTTGCCGGGGATGCCGCCGATGCAGTGCTTGTCGGCGATGGTGCCCAGACCTTGCCAATGCAGGCGGGTGCCGGCGGCGATCATGGCGCGGGTCAGGCCCAGCACCTCCGCCGTCGTCATGAAGCTGGCGCAGGCGATCAGGAAGGCGGCGATCTCGATCTTGGAGTAACGCTGGTCGGTGACGTCGCGGATGATGGCGGCCAGCTGCTCGTCGGTCAGGGCGGCGCCGCCGACCTTGGCGCGCACCAGCTCGAAGCTCTCCGGCGGGGTCGGGGGGACGAGATGGACGGCGGAGCCCTCCGCCAATCCGAGCTGGCCGAAGGCGGGATCGGACAGGCCGATCTCGTCGGGAGCGACGATGGCGGGGTCGTCGACGATGTTCAGCACCGCCAGCAGGGAGCGGCCGTCGTTCCGCACCTCCACCCGTCCCAGCCCGAGGAAATCCTCGACATGGTAGCGGGTGCAGCGGCGGTTGAGGAAGGCGACATTCTCCCGGACGGTGTCGATCGCCAGATGTCGAAGCGTCAGCATACGCACAGTCTACGCCCGGCCCGGCGGGTCAGCGTCGCCGAGCCTGCGCGTCAGCCATGCCGGGCCTTACGCGCCGCGGTTGATCCGGATCATTGGCGGGGCGGAAGGGCTGTGCTCCCTCACGTGCTTTCCCGCGCGATGAAGGTCAGGCCGAGGTCGAGGCGGCGTTGCGGCGGCTCCTTGCCGTCCATCAGGTCGAGCAGCATGGCGGCGGCGTGGCGGCCGATGGCGTAGCGCGGCGTGGCGACGGTGGTCAGGGTCGGGGTGGTCCAGGCCGAGGCCGGCAGGTCGTTGAAGCCGGCGACGGCGAGCTGGTCGGGCACGCGGATGCCGCGGCGCTGGCACTGGAACAGGGCGCCCTGCGCCAGATCGTCGTTGCAGAAGAAGACGGCGTCGCAGTCGCTGTTCTCCGCCATCAGCCGGTCGATCATCGCAGCACCCAGATGGATGGAGGACGGGTCGGGCAGGCGCCAGACGCGCTTTTCGTCATACAGCCCGGCCTCCTCCAGCGCGTGGCGGTAGCCGTCGAGGCGGGCCAGCGTGCGGGGGTCGAGCTGCACGGCGACGAAGCCGATGCGGCGATAGCCGCGCTCCAGCAGGTGGGTGGTCATCAGCCGGCCGCCCTCCTCCTGCGAACAGCCGACGCTGAGGCTGTCGGGGTCGTCCAGCAGCTCCATCATGTGGACGGTCGGGCTGGAGAGCGCCGACAGGTAGGTGCGGGTGATCTCCGTATGGTCGGTGCCGGTCAGCAGGATGCCGTCGGGCTGGAACTGCAGGTAAGTGCGGATCAGCCGCTCCTCCTCCACCGGGGAATAATGGGTGACGCCGATCAGGGCGCGGTAGCCGCGCGGCAGCAGCATGTCGTGGATGCCGGCCAGCGTCTCGACGAAGACCATGTTGGTCATCGACGGGATCAGCACCGCCACCGTCATCGACCGGGCCGAGGCCAAGGCGCTCGCCGCCTGATTCGGCACATAGCCCATCGACTGAGCGGTGTCGAGGATGCGCTGGCGCAGCTCCGGCGCCACCAGCTCCGGCCGCTTGAAGGCGCGCGACACGGTGATGGCGCTGATGCCCACCCGCTCCGCCACGTCCGCCATGGTGGCGCGGCCGGTGCGCGAGGAGCGCGGCTTGCGCGTCTTGACCGCCGAGGATGAGGACCGATCACCGCCACGGGTCGTCACAGGGCTTCGTCCTTTCAATTCAATTCCGCGTTCCGATTTCGCCCGGCGCGACGGAAGGTCGCGCGGGCTCGCCGGCCGCCGATGTGTATCATGCTCAGCAACAGCCGCATGCCACGCAGAGCTTAAGTCTGCAACCCGCGGCCATCCCCGATCAGTTTGTCCGCAACTCAAACAAAACTCTTTACGCGCGTCAAGGTTAGCGCTAACAGTATCAGCACCTCGTCTCGGCGTCATCCGTGCAGTCCGGCCTCCATGGTCGTGGACCTCTCAGTGACCCGCGAATGATAGCGCTAACATAACCTTGTCAGTGCGTGGCCCGCCGCGACTTGCACCCGCGGACGCCGTCCCGCACCGGTATTCGGGAATATGAGCCTCATGAACGGTCCCTCCATCGCGCCGTCCCCCGGCATGAACGCCCCTCAGCCCCAACCGCCGTCCGAAGAACCGGCCGGCGCCCGGCCGCTGATCGTCGTGGTGATGGGTGTGGCCGGCTGCGGCAAGTCCAGCGTCGGCCAGACCCTGGCCCTGGCCCTGGGCCATGAATTCGTCGAGGGCGACGCCCACCACCCGCCCGCCAACATCGAGAAGATGTCGGCCGGCATCCCGCTGACCGACGCCGACCGCGACGGCTGGCTGGGCACGCTGGCCGGCTTCATCGCCGATGCCGACCGCGAGGGCCGGGGGCTGGTCGTCGCCTGTTCGGCGCTGAAGCGGCGCTATCGCGACAAGCTGCGCGGCGACTGCAAGCGGGTGGTGTTCCTGCATTTGCACGGCGACAAGGCGCTGATCGCCTCGCGCATGGGGGCGCGGACCGCCCATTTCATGCCGATGGCCCTGGTCGACAGCCAGTTCGCCGACCTGGAGATGCCGGCGGCCGACGAACCGGTGCTGTCCTACGAGGTGACGCTGCCGGCCGAGGCCATCGTCGCCGATGCGCATGCCCGCCTGACCGGCGGTGAAGAAATGAACGTTAGCGGCTCCGCCGCTGGCCTGGAGAATAGCGGCCTCGCCGCTGGGGAGAATAGCGGCTCCGCCGCTGGGAGGAACGCATGAAGCGCGTTGCTGATCTGCTGGAGCGGGTCACCGAATGGATCATGGCGCTGATGCTGGCGGTCATGGTCGGTCTCGTCTTCGGCAACGTCGTCCTGCGCTATGTCTTCAACAGCGGCATCGTCGCTGCTGAGGAGATCGCGCGGCTGATGTTCGTCTGGCTGGTGTTCCTGGGCGCCACCGTGGCGCTGCGCCACCAGCGGCATCTGGGGCTGGAGATCCTGCAGAGCCGCCTGCCGGCCAAGGTGCGGCGGGCCTGCGCGGTGATCGCGCACCTGATGATGCTGTACGCCCTGTGGCTGTTCGTGCAGGGCAGCTGGATCCAGCTGCTGATCGGGATGGAGACCTTCTCCACCGTCCTGCGCTTCCCCATGGCCTTCTATGCGGCCGCAGGCTTCTTCCCGGCCATCGCCATGGCGCTGATCGTGCTGGCGAACCTGGTGCGGATCGTCACCAACCAGCCGGGCGCCCGCGTCCCCGGCGACCCCGACACCACGCTGGACCATCCGGACTCGCACGGACCCGCCGTTGCCCCGCCGGCACCCGCCGGACATGGCGCCGGCCATCCGGCCGGCCACGGTGCGGCCGCCGCCAAGCACTGAGCCCAGACCAACAGATTTCCTGCGGACGGAGACGCCGCCATGACGCTCACCATCTTCCTGGGCTCGCTGTTCGGCTTCATGCTGCTCGGCATGCCCATCGCCTTCGCGCTGATGCTGACCGGCGTCGCGCTGATGGTCCACCTCGACTTCTTCGACGCCCAGCTGGTCGCCCAGAACATGCTGAGCGGCGCCGACAACTATCCGCTGATGGCGGTGCCCTTCTTCATCCTGGCCGGCGAGCTGATGAACGCCGGCGGCATCTCGCAGCGCATCATCAACCTGGCGGTCAGCCTGGTCGGCCACATCAAGGGCGGTCTGGGATACGTCACCATCGGCGCCTCGGTGATGCTGGCCAGCCTGTCCGGTTCGGCCATCGCCGACACCGCCGCGCTGGCGACGCTGCTGATCCCGATGATGCGCGACCACGGCTATCCGGTGCCGCGTTCGGCCGGTCTGATCGCGTCGGGCGGCATCATCGCCCCGATCATTCCGCCCAGCATGCCCTTCATCATCTTCGGCGTGACCACCAACACCTCGATCAGCGCGCTGTTCATGGGCGGCATCGTGCCCGGCCTGCTGATGGGCATCGGCCTTGTCTGCGCCTGGGTCTTCGTCTGCCGCGACATGACGGTGAAGCTGCAGCCGAAGGCGAGCGGACGCGTGCGGCTGAAGGCGCTGGGCGACGGCGTCTGGGCGCTGGCGCTGCCGGTCATCATCATCGGCGGCCTGCGCGGCGGTATCTTCACGCCGACCGAGGCCGCGGTGGTCGCCGCCGTCTATTCGCTGTTCGTCGCGCTGTTCGTCTACCGGCAGGTCACGCTGCCGCAGCTGGTCCCGCTGCTGGTCCAGGCGGCGCGCACCACCAGCACGGTGATGTTCCTGTGCGCCGCCGCGCTGGTGTCGTCCTACATGGTGACGCTGGCCGACCTGCCGCAGCAGATGACCGAGCTGCTGGCCCCGCTGATGAGCCATCCCAAGCTGCTGATGCTGGCCATCGCCTTCCTGCTGCTGGCCGTCGGCACGGTGATGGACCTGACGCCGACCATCCTGGTGCTGGGTCCGGTGCTGACCCCGTTGGCGATCAAGGCCGGCATCGATCCGACCTATTTCGGCGTGATGTTCGTCCTGATCGGCACGCTGGGCCTGATCCATCCGCCGGTCTGCACGGTGCTGAACGTGGTGTGCGGCGTCGCCCGCATTTCGCTGGAAAGCGCCACCAAGGGCATCTGGCCCTTCCTGCTGACCTACATCGTCCTGCTTGGCCTGATGATCGCCGTGCCGGAGATCATCACCATGCCGCTGCACCTGTTCCACTGAGATCAACCAAAACGAAACACCAGACGTTAAGGGAGTTCGACACCATGTTCCGCAAACTGCTGCTCGCCACCGGCATCGCCGCCGCACTGCTCGCCCCGATCGCCGCCTCGACGACCGCTGCCGCCCAGGACGTGAAGACCCGCATCATCCGCTTCGGCTACGGCCTGTCGGAGAACAGCAACCAGGGCCGCGCGGTGAAGTATTTCGCCGAGGAACTCTCCAAGCGCAGCGGCGGCAAGCTCAAGCTGAAGGGTTTCGGCGACGCCAGCCTGGGCAGCGACATCCAGATGCAGAACGCCCTGATCGGCGGGGCGCAGGAGATGATGGTCGGCTCCACCGCCACGCTGGTCGGCATCGTCAAGGATTTCGGCGTCTACGACCTGCCCTTCCTGTTCAACAACGAGAAGGAAGCCGACGCCGTTCTGGACGGTCCGTTCGGCGAGAAGCTGCTGAAGTCGCTGAACGACAAGGGGCTGGTCGGGCTGGTCTATTGGGAGAACGGCTTCCGCAACCTGACCAACAGCAAGCGGCCGATCACCAAGGTCGAGGACATGGGCGGCATCAAGCTGCGCGTGATGCAGAACCCGGTCTACATCGACATGTTCAACCGCTTCGGCGCCAACGCGGTGCCGCTGGCCTTCTCCGAACTGTTCACCGCGCTGGAGACCGGCACGGTCGACGGCCAGGAGAATCCGGTCACCACCATCCAGTCGTCCAAGTTCTATGAAGTCCAGAAGTACCTGACCATCTCCCGCCACGTCTACAGCCCGTGGATCATGCTGGCCAGCAAGCGCTGGTACGACGGCCTGTCGGCGGACGAGAAGAAGATCCTGAACGAGGCCGCCGTCGCCTCGCGCGATTTCGAGCGCAAGGACAGCCGCGAGGCCTCGGCGCAGAGCGTGGCCTACCTGAAGGAAAAGGGCATGCAGATCAACGAGCTGAGCCCGGCCGAGCTGGAGCGCATGCGCGAGATGGTCAAGCCCGCCTTCGACAAGTACGCCGCCGACGGCGGTGCCGAGGTGCTGAAGGAGCTGCAGGCCGCCATCGCCGCCGCCCGGAAGTAATCACGGGCGACTTGGCGTGACGGTGTGAAGGGGGCGGACCGGGACGACCGGTTCGCCCCCTTCGTTTTTTGAGCAACATTCGGAAAGGCAGTAAGAAATAAACAAATCGCGGAAGGATTTGTCCAGTGACATCGCCTCTGAAAACATAGTGGAAGATATGATACGAACGACTTTCGAGCGAGTGTTTAGGAATGGTTCGCAATATCGCAATCTTATCGCAGCATCTTTTTTCGGGTTATTTACGCGAATTTAACGGTAAATCGTCAAACTGTGGCCTGGACTGATATATCGTCACTCGGATGTGTCGCGGGGAAGGCTCATGTTCAAGAAGCTGCCTTTGGTGACCAAGCTGGTGCTTGCGATCGGCTTTGTTCTCCTGGTCGGATTGAGTTTGGGTACAGTGGTGATATCCGCCAAGAGCGGGGAGGATACCGACGCGCTGTCCTTTCAGGCTGGCGAGGAGTTGGGCAAGTATCATGCCGCCACCGTCGAACGGCGGCTGAACGAGGCGATGAACGTCAGCCGGCTCGTTAGCACCACTCTGCTTGCCCTGAAGCACCAGGGAGTCGTCGATCGTGACAAATTGAGCGAGTGGCTGAAAAGCCTGCTGGTTGCCGATCCCAAACTGCTGGGTGTTTGGGTGGGCATGGAGCCGAACGCTCTCGATGGCAGGGACAAGGATTTCGTAAACGCCCCCACCGGAGACTCCACCGGACGATTCATACCGTATTGGAACAGGGTCGGCGACAAGATCAACTATCAGCCGCTGTCCCATTATGAAAGCTCCGGCCCTGACGGCTTTTACTATAACGAAGCCAAGCGCACAAAGCGTGAAGTCATCGTCGAGCCTTATTCATATCTTGTCGCCGGCAAAAATGTCCTGATGGTGTCGCTTGTCGTTCCGATCATGGAAGACGGCAAAGTCATTGGCGTTGCCGGCGTGGACATCGCCAACGACCAAATCTGGAATGAACTGAAAGCCGCGAAGCCGTTTGAAACGGGATCGGTCTTCCTGATTTCGAATGGCGGCGCATGGGCGGCCTACAGCAATCCCGACCATCTGGGCAAACCGATCGTGGAGACCAACGCCCGGCTGAAGGAGGCGCTGCCCGCCATCCGCGAAGGTCGGACCTTCGCCCATTTCTCGGTGTCGGCCAGCCTGAAGACCGAGGTGAAGCAGCTGTTCAAGCCGGTCGTCATCGACGGCACGGGAACGCCCTGGTCGATCCTGGTCAATCTGCCGATCAACCGGATCGAAATTCCGAAAAACGACTTGCGGACCTTCATCGCCGTCGGCGCGGTGCTGCTGACCGCCGGGCTGCTGCTGGCGCTGTGGCTGACCAGCCGCGTCGTGGTCGGCCAGCCGCTGCGCCGGGTCATCACCACCATCCAGGCGTTGACCTCCGGCCGGCACGACGTGGAGGTGACCGACCGCGACCGTTCCGACGAGATCGGCGCGATCAACACTGCGCTGCAACTGTTCAAGGAGAATGCCGGCCGCGTCGCCGAGATGGAGGAGCAGCGCCGCCGGGACGAGGCGGAGGCCGCCGAGCGGCGCAGGCAGGAGCTGGCCCGGATGGCCGACCGGTTCGAGGGCACGGTCGGCGGCGTGGTCGCCAGTGTGGCCCAGCAGGCCGAGGCGATCCGCACCGATTCGGAAGGGCTGTCGGCCATCGCCGAGCAGACCAACGCGCAGGCCTCTGCGGTCGCCAGCGCCGCCGACGTCGCCAGCAGCAACGTGCAGACGGTCGCCGCCGCGGCGGAGGAGCTGGCCCATTCCATCGAGGAAATCAACCAGCGCATCGCCGCCTCGTCGCGCATGGCGAACGACGCGGTGAGCGAGGTCGAGAAGACCAACGGCACCGTCGCCGGGCTGGCCGAAGCGGCGCAGAAGATCGGCGACGTGGTGAACCTGATCCAGTCGATCGCCGGCCAGACCAACCTGCTGGCGCTGAACGCCACCATCGAAGCGGCGCGGGCGGGGGAGGCCGGCAAGGGCTTCGCCGTCGTGGCGCAGGAGGTGAAGAACCTCGCCAGCCAGACCGCCAAGGCGACGGAGGAGATCGCCGCCCAGATCGCCGAGATCCAGTCGGTCAGCGGCAGCGCCGTCGGCGCCATCCAGGCCATCGGCCGCACCATCCTCGGAATCAGCGAGACGGTCACCGCCGTCGCCGCCGCGGCGGAGGAGCAGGGGGCGGCGACCCGCGAGATCAGCCGCAACGTCCAGCAGGCCGCCGCCGGCACCCGCGAGGTGTCGACCAACATCGAGGGCGTCACCCGCGCCGCCAGCGAGACCGGCAGCATGGCCTCCCAGGCCCGCGCCGCCGCCGACACGCTGTCGCACCAGTCGGCGCAGCTGCGGACCGAAGTGCAGCGCTTCGTGGCGACGATCCGGGAGG
Source organism: uncultured Azospirillum sp. (assembly GCA_965650625.1). Classification (GTDB taxonomy): domain Bacteria; phylum Pseudomonadota; class Alphaproteobacteria; order Azospirillales; family Azospirillaceae; genus Azospirillum. The sequence goes on from CBFGPE010000048.1 coordinate 13,382, forward strand.
GGTGAGGTGTGGTGTGTGGGGGCGGCTGACGACGCCCCCACCTGACCCCGCTCCCCTCAACAGTCGAAGAACACCGTCTCCCCTTCGCCCTGCAAGCGGATGTCGAAGCGGTAGACCACGCCGCCCGGCACCTCGGCGCGCTGGGCGATCAGGGTGTTGCGGCGGTCGTCGGGGACGGTCGCCAGCACCGGATCCTCGGCGTTTGCCGCCGTCTCGTCGGAGAAGTGCAGGCGGGTGAAGGCGTGGCTCAGCATGCCGCGGGCGAACACTGTCACCGCGATGTGCGGGGCGTGGCCGGGGTCGCAGGCGCCCGGCTTCACCGTGTCGAAGAAATAATAGCCCGCGTCGTTGGTGCCGCAGCGGCCGAAGCCGGCGGCTCCGGGGGCGTGCTTGCCGTCGGCGCCGGCCTGCCAGATCTCCACCACGCAGTCGCGGATCGGCGCGCCCTCGCCGTCGGTGACGACGCCTTCGATGCGGATGTGTTCGCCCGGCGTGTCGCGGGTGGCCAGCCGGTTGGTCGCCAGCGGGCGGCGGCCGTAGAGTTCCGGGGTCCAGGCATAGGCGAAATAGGGGCCGACGGTCTGGGACGGGGTCTGTTTCAGCATCGTGGTCATCTCGGGTCAGCCCTCCATCGGCGTGGCCTGGCGTCCGCGCAGGACGATGTCGAATTCATAGCCGAGCGCCCACAGCGGCTCCGTCACGTCGATGGAGAAGCGGGAGACCAACAGCTCGCGCGCGCCCTCCGGCACCCCGTTGTAGATGGGATCGAGCGGCAGCAGCGGGTCGCCCGGGAAATACATCTGGGTGACCAGACGGGTCAGGAAGGACGGCCCGAACAGCGAGAAATGGATGTGCGCCGGACGCCAGGCATTGTGGTGGTTGCCCCAGGGATAGGCGCCGGGCTTGATCGTGGTGAAGCGATAGCGGCCCTCGGCGTCGGTGATGCAGCGGCCGGCCCCGAAGAAGTTGGGGTCGAGCGGCGCGTCATGCTGGTCCCAGCGGTGGACGTAGCGGCCGCAGGCGTTGGCCTGCCAGATCTCCAGCAGCGTGTGCGGCACCGGCCGGCCGTTCTCGTCGAGCACGCGGCCGGTGACGATCATGCGCTCGCCGATCGGCTCGCCGTTGACGCGGCCGTTCTTCGTCAGGTCGCTGTCCAGCGCGTCGACGCTGTCATGGCCGAAAACCGGGCCGGTGCGGACCGACAGGCACTGCTTCATCGGGATCAGCGGCTTGGACGGCGAGCGCAGCACCGTCGACTTGTAGAGCGGCGACAGGTAGGGCGGGTGTTGCGCCCAATCGCGGGGGCGGAAATCGCCCTCCTGCTCGTGAACGGCTGTGTCCATCTCGGGTGTCCTCCTTGGCGGCGGTCAGTTCTGCTGACGCTGTTGGGGTCTGTGGGTTTCCAGCACGCGGTCGATGAAATGGCCGGCGGAGCCGGTGTAGCGCAGCGGATCGAACAGGCGGTCCAGCGCCTCGGCGCCCAGCGCCTGCACCACCTCGGCATCCTCGGCCAGCACGTCGCGCAGCGGGCGGGCGGTGTCGGCTGCGCGGCGGCTGGCCTCGGCGACGCGGGAATGGGCGGCCATCCGGCCCATGCGGTCGCCCAGCGCCATGGTGACGGCTTCGGCCAGGATCAGGCCGCGGGTCAGGTCGAGGTTGGCGCGCATGCGCTCGGCATCGATGGTCAGGCCGGCGACGGTCTCGCGGGCGTGGCGGGCGGCGCCGGCGACGAGGCGGCAGAGGTCGGGCAAGGCCTGCCACTCGGCATGCCAGCCGCCGAGGCCGCGTTCATGCTCCTGCACCTGCGCCGCCAGCAGCCCGCCGACCAGGGCCGGGGCGCGGATGGCGGTGGAGAGCAGGACGGCGCAGGACACCGGGTTGCGCTTGTGCGGCATGGTGGAGGAGCCGCCGCGGCCGGGGCCGCTGGGCTCGAAGGCTTCGGCGACCTCCATCTGCATCATCAGCGAGATGTCGCGGCCCAGCGTGCCGAGCGTGCCGGCGAGGATGCCGAGGGCCGACGCCAGTTCGGTGATGCGGTCGCGGCTGGCGTGCCAGGGCAGGGCGGGCAGGGGGAGGTCCAGCTCGCGCGCCAGGGCCTCCGCCACTGCCGGGCCGGTGTCGCCGAGGGCCGCCAGCGTGCCGGCGGCGCCGCCGAATTGCAGGGCGAGGCGGTCGCGGGCGGCGGCGATGCGCTGGCAGTCGCGGCCCAGCGCGTCGAGCCAGCCGGCGGCCTTCAGGCCGAAGGTGGTGGGCAGCGCGTGCTGCAGCCAGGTGCGGGCGACCATCGGCGTGGCGCGGTGGCGGTCGGCGAGGTCGGCCAACCCGTCGGCGAGCACCGCCAGATCGGCGTCGAGGCCATCGAGGAAGCGGCGCAATTGCAGCATCAGGCCGCTGTCCATCGCGTCCTGGCTGGTGGCGCCCCAATGGACGTAGCGCGACGCCTCCTCGTCGGCGGCCTTCACGCTGCGGGTCAGGTGCTTGACCATCGGGATGGCGGTGTTGCCGGCCAGCGCCGCCTCCGCCCCCAGCGCGGTCAGGTCGTAGAGGTCGGCCTTGCACGCCGCCTCGATGGCGGGGACGGCGAGGGCGGGGATGACGCCGACCGCCGCTTCGGCCCGTGCCAGCGCCGCCTCGAACTCCAGCATGCCCTGCAGCCGCGCCGCGGGAGAGAAGGCATCGGCCGCCGCGTCGCTGGTGAAGAGAGGGTCGAGCAATGGGTCGGAATAGCGGTCGGCGGTCATGCGGCTCACCCCTTCTTCCCGTCCTCTTCGTCCATCTCGGCATAGACGGCGCGGGCCAGCGCTATCGCGTGGTTGGCGGCGGGGATGCCGGCATAGACGGCGGCCTGCATTAGGATTTCCTTCACCTCGTCGCGGGTGACGCCGGTGTTGCGGGTGGCGCGGATGTGCAGCTTCAGCTCGCCGTCCTTGCCCAGCGCCGCCAGCATGCCGATGGTCAGCATGCTGCGCGTCCGGATGTCCAGCCCCGGCCGGGTCCAGATCTGGCCCCAGGCGGTCTTGGTGATGAATTCCTGGAAATCGGCGTCGAAGTCGGTGGCGCGCTCCAGCGAGCGGTCGACATGGGCGTCGCCCAGGACCGAACGGCGCACCGCCATGCCGCGGTCGTAGAGATCCCCATCCTTCATTTCAGGGTCGTTCATCACAGGTTCCCCAGGAAGCCGTCGATCAGGGCGGCCAGCTCCGCCGGCTTCTCGACGCCGGGGATATGGGCGGCGCCGGGCAGCAGTTCGAAGCGGGCGCCGGGGATGCCGGAAGCCAGCTCGCGGGCGGCGTCGGGCGGGGTGGCGACGTCATGCTCGCCGCAGATCACCAGGGTGGGGGCGGTGATGCCGGCGTTGGCGGCGCGCAGGTCGGCATCGCGGATCGCCATCGAACAGCCGACATAGCCGTCCTCGGTGGTGCGGGCGACCATGGCGGTGTAGCCGCGGATCTGGTCGGGGCGGCCGTCGCGGAAGGCTTGCGTGAACCAGCGGGCCATGACGCCGTCAGCGATCGCAGCCATGCCGCGGGCGCGGATGGCGGCGATGCGGTCGGCCCAGATCGAGGGCGGGCCGATGACGCCGGCGGTGTCGCACAGGATCAGGCCATGGACGCGGCCCGGCGCCTTGACGGCGAGCCGCTGCGCCATCATGCCGCCGATCGACAGGCCGCAGACATGGGCGCGGTCGATGCCCAGCGCATCGAGCAGGCCGACGGCGTCGTCGGCCAGCAGGTCCATGCTGTAGCCGGCCTCTTCGGTGACCGGCGTCACCTGGGTCAGGCCGTGGCCGCGCATGTCGTAGCGCAGCACGCGGTAGCGTTGGGACAGGTGCGGCACCACGGCGTCCCAGATGTGGAAGCTGGTGCCGATGGAGTTGGCGAACAGCAGCACCGGCGCGTCGGCCGGGCCGGTCAGGTCGTAGTGCTGGGTGATGCCGGCGGCTTCGATGAAGGGCATGGAGACTGCCTTCGCTTGTTGTGGTGCGGGCGCGGTCGGAGCCCGAGGCTACACCCGCTCGATCATCACCGCGATGCCCTGGCCGACGCCGATGCACATGGTGCAGAGCGCGGTCCGGCCGCCGGATTGTTCGAGCTGGTAGAGCGCGGTGGTCGCCAGACGGGCGCCGCTGGCTCCCAGCGGATGGCCGAGCGCGATGGCGCCGCCTTGCGGGTTCACATGGGCGGCATCGTCGGGCAGGCCAAGCTCCCGCAGCACGGCAAGACCCTGGGCGGCGAAGGCCTCGTTCAGTTCGATCAGATCGATGTCGGCGATGGTGCGGCCGAGACGCTCCAACAGCTTGCGGGTGGCGGGGGCCGGGCCGATGCCCATCACGCGCGGCGGGACGCCGGCGGTGGCGCCGCCGAGGATGCGGGCGCGCGGGGTCAGGCCGAAGCGCTTCACCGCCGATTCCGACGCGACCAGCAGGGCGGCGGCGCCGTCATTGACGCCCGACGCGTTGCCGGCCGTGACCGTGCCGCCGGGGCGGACGATGGGCTTCAGCGCCGACAGCGCCTCGATGGTCGTGGCGCGGGGATGCTCGTCGGTGGTCACCACCGTCTCGCCCTTGCGGGTCTTGATGGTGACGGGGACGATCTCGCGGGCCATGCTGCCGTCGGCGATGGCGCGGGCGGCGCGTTCCTGGCTGCGCAGCGCGAAGGCGTCCTGGTCGGCGCGGGAGACCTTCCAGTCGTCGGCGACATTCTCCGCCGTCTCCGGCATCGAATCGGTGCCATAGGCCGCCTTCATCGCCGGGTTGACGAAACGCCAGCCGATGGTGGTGTCGAAGATCTCCGCCTGACGGGAGAAGGGAGCGTCGGCCTTGCCCATGACGAAGGGGGCGCGGCTCATGCTCTCCACCCCGCCGGCGATCATCAGATCGGCCTCGCCCGCCTTGACGGCGCGGGCGGCGGTGGCGAGCGCATCGAGGCCGGAGCCGCAGAGCCGGTTCATCGTCGTGCCCGGCACCGCGTCCGGCAGGCCGGCGAGCAGGGCCGACATGCGGGCGACGTTGCGGTTGTCCTCGCCGGCCTGATTGGCGCAGCCATAGATGACGTCGTCCACCGCGGCCCAGTCGACCGAGGGATTGCGCTGCATCAGGGCGCGGATCGGCACGGCGCCGAGATCGTCGGCGCGCACCGACGACAGGGATCCTGCATAGCGGCCGATGGGGGTGCGGATGGCGTCGCAGATATAGGCGTCACGCATGGTCTTATCCTTCTCCGCCGCCGGCCTGGCCGTGGGCGGCGGCGGTGCGGGCCTGGAGGTCGCGCAACGCGGCCAGCGCGCCGGCGTCCGGGATTTCGGTGGTCTTCAGCTCGGGCGAGATCTTCAGGTCCCAGCCGGTGGCGGCCTTCACCTGCTCCACCGTCACGCCGGGATGGATGCTGGTCAGGGTCAGCTCCTTGGTCACCGGATCGGGGGTGAGAATGCCGAGGTCGGTGATGACCGCGGTCGGCCCGGCGCCGGGGATGCCGGCCCTGGCCCGCGCGTCCCCGCCGTCGAGATAGCCGGCCGAGGTCACGAAGGGCAGCTTGGCGACGAAAGCCTTCGGGCTCTGCTTCAGGACGATGAAGACCTCCTTGGCCTGGGAGGCGATCTCCGGCGCGCCGCCGGCACCGGGCAGCCGCACCTTGGGCGCGTCATAGGGGCCGATGACGGTGGTGTTGATGTTGGCGAAGCGGTCGACCTGCGCCGCGCCGAGGAAGCCGACGTCGATCCGCCCGCCCTGCAGCCAGTAGCGGAAGATCTCCGGCGTGCCGACCACGGTGTCGGCGGTCAGCGCGAGGTCGCCGTCGCCGATCGACAGCGGTAGCACCGTCGGCTTGGCGCCGATCGGGCCGGATTCATAGATCAGCACCACCTCGGGCGCATGGGTCAGCCGGGCGAGGTTGGCGGCGGTGGAGGGCAGGCCGATGCCGACGAAGCAGACGGTGCCGTCCTTCAGCAGGCGGCTGGCCGCCACCGTCATGATCTCGGTCGCCGTGAAATCCAATGTTTCGGCGCTGCTCATCACACGGCCTCCTTCATGCTTTCGGCCAGCACGCGGCGGAAGCCGGCGAAATCGTCGGTGTCCAGCACATGGCGTTGCATCCAGGCGCGGAAATCCTCGCGCGAGCGGGCGATGGGGTCCCAGGCCTTGTAGAAACGGTTGTCGCGCTCCGAATAGCCCTGCGCGTAGGACGGATAGGCGCCGCCGGGGACGGGACAGACGGCCGACAGCGCCCAGCTCGGCAGCACGCAGGCGTTCGGCGGCGCGTCCAGATCGTCGACGACCTCCTCGACCGTGACGATGGAGCGTTTGGCGGCCAGCACCGCCTCCTTCTGGACGCCGAGGATGCCCCAGAGCAGGACATTGCCGCGGCGGTCGGCCTTCTGGGCGTGGATCACCGTCACGTCGGGACGGACGGAGGGGATGGCGGCCAGCTTCTCAGCCGTAAAGGGGCACTCGACGAAGCGGATGTTCGGGTTGACCTTCGGCAGGTCGGAACCGGTGTAGCCGCGCAGCAGGGCGAAGGGCAGGTTCGAGGCGCCGGCGACATAGGCGTTCGCCATGCCGGCGTGGCTGTGCTCCTCGATCGCGAGTTGATGCGGCCAGCCCTGCTCGACGGCGTCGCGGAAGCGGTGGAGGGAGCCGACGCCTGGATTGCCGCCCCAGGAGAAGATCAGCTTCTTGGCACAGCCCATGCCGATCAGCTGGTCATAGATCAGGTCCGGCGTCATGCGCACCAAAGTCAGGTCGCGCCGGCCCTGCCGGATGATCTCATGCCCGGCGGCATGGGGAATCAGGTGGGTGAATCCTTCCAGGGCGACCGTGTCGCCGTCGTGCACGAGGCTCGCAACCGCCTCGCGCAGGGGCGTGATCTTCGCCATATGACCTCCCGAATGTGCGAAAATCGCACAGATGATCGTCTTTCGGTACAGAGTGGCGACGGCGCTCGGTCCGTGTCAAGGGCGAAAAAACGTGTGTATGTACGTTAATCGCACATATTGCGACGCAGCATTGGGAATCTCGAAGGAAAAATCCGGATTATGCGGAAAATAATGTTTATTATCAGCCAATTATGCGGGTGGCCGAATTTGTGCGATTAAAGAACGCAAGCTCATATATCGAACTTGACGGTTCGGGCATCCCTCAGTACGGTGGTCTGAACAGTCAACGACCGGGACAAAGCTTCCGGCACCGGCATATGGTCACATGTGGGAGGGACAATGACGAGGACTCTGCGCAACGCGCTGCTGGGTGCGGCGTTCGGTCTGGCGCTGGCGGCCGGTCCGGCCGGCGCCGCCACCATCAAGGTCGGCGTCATCGCTCCGTTCTCGGGACCGTTCGCGATGTTCGGCAAGACCTTCAAGGAAGGCATCGCCCAATATCAGGCCGAGCATGGCCAGACGGTCGGCGCCGATACGGTGGAGTTCGTCTATCGCGACCTGGAGCAGACCAACCCGTCCCAGGCCAAGGCGCTGGCGCAGGAACTGATCGTCAAGGAACGGGTGTCCTTCCTGGCGGGCTTCGCCTTCACGCCCAACGCCATGGCGGTAGCCCCGCTGATCGACGAAGCGAACATCCCGGCGGTGATCTTCAATGCCGCCACCTCCGCCATCACCGAGAAGTCGCCCCGTTTCGTCCGCACCTCCTTCACCCTGTGGCAGAACACGGTTCCGCTGGCCGAGCATATGGCCAAGCAGGGCATCAAGACCGCGGTGACCGCCGTCAGCGACTATGGCCCCGGCCTGGACGGCGAGGCCGCGTTCAAGACGACGTTCGAGAAGAACGGCGGCAAGGTGGCGGACACCATCCGCATGCCGCTGAAATCGACCGATTTCGCGCCCTTCATGCAGCGCATCAAGGACAGCGGCGCCGAGGCGGTCTATGCGTTCCTGCCCGCCGGCCCGACGGCGCTGGCCTTCGCCAAGGCCTTCGCCGACAACGGGCTGAAGGACAAGGGCATCAAGCTGTTCGGTCCGGGCGACATCACCCAGGAGCCGGACCTGCCGGCGCTCGGCGACGCGGTGCTGGGCATGACCACCAGCTTCCATTACAGCCGCGCCCACGATTCGGCGGTGAACAAGGCGTTCCTGGCCAAGCATAAGGAAATGTTCGGCAACGACGACACCGCCACCTTCACCACGGTCGGCGCCTATGACGGCACGCATCTGATCTATCAGATGATCAAGAACGGCGGCGGCAAGATCGACGGCGTGAAGGCGGTGGAGTCGGTGAAGGGGCTGAGCTGGGAAAGCCCGCGCGGCCCCGTGACCATCGACCCGGACAGCCGCCACATCACCCAGACGATGTATCTGCGCACCGTGGAGAAGGTCGACGGCAAATTGGAGAATGTCGAGAAGCAGGCGTTCCCGAAGCAGCCGGACTATGGGTACAAGTTGGCGAAGTAAGGGGAAAGTCTCCCTCTCCCGTCCCGGGAGAGGGAAGGGGCCCGCGAAGCGGGAAGGGTGAGGGATGAGGCAAGAATAAAGTACCTGATCCTTGGATCATCCCTCACCCTCCCCACGCCTGACGGCGCGGGTCCCCTCCCTCTCCCGGGGCGGGAGAGGGCAGGTGGAGAGACATCATGGAAACCATGTTCGGGATCGCCGTCGACGGGGTCGCCTACGGCATGATCCTCTTCATCATCTCCGTCGGGCTGTCGGTGACGCTGGGGCTGATGCGGGTGGTCAATCTGGCGCATGGCGCCTTCGCCATGGTCGGCGGCTATGTCGCGTCCTATGCGGCGCAGGAGGCAGGCCTGCCCTATGCGGCGGCGCTGGTGGTGGCGGTGGCGCTGACGGTGCTGGCGACGCTGCCGCTGGAACGGCTGCTGTACCGCCGCATCTACGGCTCGGCCAACGAGCTGGCGCAGGTGCTGCTGACCATCGGCCTGACCTTCGTCATCGTCGCCGGCATCAATTACCTGTTCGGCCCGACGCTGAAGCGCATTCCGCTGCCGGAGCTGCTGACCGGCACGGTGGAGCTGGGGCCGAAGGCGATCCCGACCCACCGCGCCTTCGTGATCGCCGCCGGGGCGATGACCCTGCTGGGGCTGTGGTGGCTCCTGGAGCGCACCGATTTCGGCATCCGGCTGCGCGCGGCGGTCGACGATCCCGCCATGGCGGCGGCGCTGGGCATCCGGACCGAACGGCTCTATCTGGCGACCTTCGCGCTCGGCACCGGGCTGGCGGCGCTGGGCGGGGTGCTGGGGGCGGAGCTGCTGCCGCTGGAGCCCTATTACGCCATCCGCTACATCGTGCTGTTCCTGGCGGTGGTGGCGGTCGGCGGGGCCGGCAGCATCTTCGGCTCGGCGGCGGCGGCGCTGGCGCTGGGCATCGTCGACACCGCCGGCAAATACCTGATCCCGAGTTTCGGCGAGTTCTTCTTCTACGCCGCCCTGATCCTGATCCTGTTCCGCTGGCCCCACGGCTTCTTCAAAGGGAGGACGGCATGACGAGCGTCGCCGAGCGAGACGGCAAGGCTGGCCAGATGACCCGACCCATCCCGCTCGGCAGGCGCCGCGACCTGGACTGGATCGGCATCCCGCTGATCGCGGCAGTCGGGCTGGCCGGTTTCTGGCTGCTGCCGGACGATCTGGCGCTGCTGACCCGCATCGCCGCCTCGGCGCTGTTCGTGCTCTCGCTCGACCTCGTGCTCGGCTATGGCGGGATCGCCACGCTGGGGCAGGCGGCGATGTTCGGCACCGGCGCCTATGCCGCCGGCATCGTCGCGGTCAACTGGAGCAACGACCCCTTCGTCATGCTGGCGGCCGGCGGGCTGGCCGGCGGGCTGATCGCGCTGGCGACCGGCGCCTTGATCCTGCATGCCCGTGGGCTGACCCTGCTGATGCTGACCATCGCGGTCGGACAGATCGTGCAGGAGGTCGCCAACAAGGCGCGCGACTGGACCGGCGGCAGCGACGGGCTGTCGGGCATCGACCCGGCGCCGGTGCTGGGGATGTTCCGCTTCGACATGTATGGCCGCACCTCCTACCTGTTCGCGCTGGCGGTGCTGGTGGTCGGGCTGCTGGTGGCGCGGCGGATCGTGCGCTCGCCCTTCGGGCTGGCCTGCCGCGGGGTCAGTGAGGATCCGCTGCGGATCTCCGCCATCGGCGGCTCGCCGAAATCCTATCTGGTGGCGCTCTATGGCGTGGCCGGGGTGTTCGCCGGGGTGGCGGGGGCGCTGACCGCGGTGACCAGCGGCATCGTCGGGCTGGACAGCGTCGGCTTCTCCTGGTCGGCGGAGGCGCTGGTGATGCTGGTGCTGGGCGGCACCGGGCGGCTCTATGGCGCGGTGATCGGCACGGCGGCCTTCATGGGCGTCCACCATATCCTGGCCGCCAGCGACCCCTATCACTGGATGGCCTTCATCGGCCTGTTCCTGATCGGCATCGTCCTGTTCCTGCCCGGCGGCATCGCGTCAGGTTTGGAGCGGCTGGGCGGGCTGCTGCGCGGTAAAGAGGGCGGGGCATGACCAGGCTTCTGGAAGTCGAGGGGCTGAGCAAGAATTTCGGCGGCCTCCAGGTGTCGTCCGACATCTCGATGACGCTGAATGCCGGCGACCGCTGCGCCCTGATCGGGCCGAACGGGGCGGGCAAGACGACCTTCGTCAACCTCGTCACCGGGGTGATCCCGCCCAGCGCCGGCACCATCCGGCTGGACGGCCGCGACGTGACGAAGCTGTCGGCGGCGGAGCGGGTGCGGCTGGGGCTGATCCGCAGCTTTCAGGTGGCGCGGCTGTTCAAGTCGATGACGGTGCGCGAGCATCTGGAGCTGGCGGTGCTGCAGCGCGACCGCCGCACCTTCAGGCTGTTCGCCAACGTCGCCAAGGTGGCCGGGCTGGCCGACGAGGTGGCGGTGCTGCTCGACACCATGGGGCTGACGCCGGTCGCCCACACGGCGGTCGGCTCGCTGGCCTACGGGCAGCAGCGGCTGCTGGAGATCGCGCTGGCGCTGGCGATGAAGCCGAAGGTGCTGATCCTCGACGAACCCGCGGCCGGCGTGCCCCATTCGGAAAGCCAACGCATCCTCGACGCCATCGACCGGCTGCCCAAGGATCTGGCGGTGCTGATGATCGAGCACGACATGGATCTGGTGTTCCGCTTCGCCAGGACCATCGTCGTGCTGGCGCAGGGGCGGCTGCTGTGCAGCGGCACCGCCAAGGAGATCGTCGCCGACCCGCGCGTGCGCGAGGTCTATCTGGGGAGCCGTGCCGATGCCCACTGAACCGCGTGGAGCCCTGGAGGTTGCGGACCTGCGCGCCGGCTACGGTAAGACGCTGATCCTCGACGGCGTGTCTTTGAGTGTGCCGGCGGGTGGGCGGCTGGCGCTGCTCGGCCGCAACGGGGTGGGGAAGACGACGACGCTGGCGACGCTGGTCGGCCAGACCACCCGCCATGGCGGCAGCATCCGCCTGGACGGGGTGGAACTGGGAACGATGAGCAGTTCGGCGCGGGCGGCGGCGGGGCTCGGCTATGTGCCGCAGACGCGCGACATCTTCAAGTCGCTGACGGTGGAGGAGAATCTCGTCACCGGGCTGAAGGGCCGTCCGCGCTCGGCGCTGGAGGAGGCCTATGCGCTGTTCCCCCGGCTGGGCGAGCGGCGGCGCAACGGCGGCGGTGAGCTGTCGGGCGGCGAGCAGCAGATGCTGTCGGTCGCCCGCGCCCTGCTGGGCAAGCCGACGGTGCTGCTGCTGGACGAACCGCTGGAGGGGCTGGCGCCGGTGATCTGCGACATGCTGATGGCGGCGCTGTCTAATCTCAACATGACCGTCCTGCTGGTGGAGCAGCAGGTCGACCGGGCGCTGGACTTCGCCGACCGCGTGGTCTTCCTCGACCGCGGCCGGGTGGTGCATGCCGGACCGGCGGCGCAGGCGAAGGCCGATCCGGCGCTGCTGGAACGGCATCTGGGCGTGGCGCTGGCGGCTTAGAAAAATGCCCTCTCCCGCCCCGGGAGAGGGAGGGACCCGCCGAAGGCGGGAGGGTGAGGGGTGATCCAAGCATCCCGAACCGCATGGTTCCTTGGATTACCCCTCACCCTTCCCATGCTACGCATGGGCCCCTTCCCTCTCCCGGGGCGGGAGAGGGAGGTTTTCATCGGAACGGCGGCGCGTACAGCAGGCCGCCCTGGGTCCAGGGCTTGTTCATGCCGGGGTCCATGCCATAGGGGGTGCCGAGGTTGCGGTCGAAGATCTCGCCGTAGTTTCCGACCTGCGCCAGCACCTGCAGGGCCCAGTCGTCGGGCAGGCCCAGTGTGCGGGCGACGCTGCCGGCGTGGCCCAGCATGCGGTGCAGTTCGGGGTCGTCGGGGATGCGGCCGGCCTGGACGTCGGCCGAGGTGACGCCCTTGGCGTCGGCCAGCACGATGGCGTGGAGCACCCAGCGGGTGATGTCGTACCAGTTGCGGTCGCCGCGCGCGATGTAGGGGGTCAGCGGCTCGCGCGAGATAACGTCGGGGTAGATGTAGATGCCCATGCCGGCCTGGCGGTAGCCGGCCAGAGAAGTCACAAGCACCGTGCGGTCGGTGGTCAGCAGGTCGCATTCATGGGCGAGGAAGGCCTGCAGCGCCTCGTCCAGCGTCTGGAAGGTGCGGATCGTCCAGGGCAGGTCGGACTTGCGGATATAGTCTTCCAGGTTGCGGACCGTGGTGGTGGCGGTCTTGACGCAGACGGTGCGGGCGCCCAGCCGGTCGAGCGGCGGCGGCGTGCCATCGGCGTGAATGGCGAAGCCCTGCCCGTCATGCAGCAGCGGCATCAGGAATTCGATGTCGTTCGACAGGTCGCGGCTGAAGGTCCAGGTCGTGGTGGTCAGCGCCACGTCGACCTCGTGCTTTTCGACCGCAGAATATTCCTGCGGCTTTTCAGGAAGGCGGACGACGCGGATCGCCTGGGCGTTGCCGAGCGTCGCCGCGGCGAAGACCCGGCAGACATCGACCAAGAAGCCGTCGAGATGCCCCTGCGGGTCGGAGAAGGAGATGCCGCTGACCCCGCTGCGCAGGCCGCAGATCAGGAAGCCGCGGCTGTGGATGCGCTCCAGCGTGTCGCCGTCCTCGGCCCGCGCCGGTGGGGCCAGCGCCGGCGAGGCCATCGCCAGCAACAGCAGCAGAAGCAACAGCAGCCGCATCCCGATATCCATCCCCTGACCCGTCCCAGTCCCCGCCGTCCCGCGGCGGCGGGCGGGGTCAGGCCGCCTGCCCGGCGCGCAGCGTGCCGAGCAGACTATGCAGCGAAGCGGCTTCCTCGGCCAGCGTGTTCGCCGTTTCGGTCAGCGAGGCGGCGATGTCGCCGGTGCGCGACGCCTGGGCGCTGACCCCGTCGATCAGGGCCGCCACCTCCCCGGTGTTGCCGGCGATCACGCCGACGCGGTTGCGGATGTCGGTGGAGGAGTCGGTCTGGCGGGCCACCGCCTCGCCGATCAGCTCCTGCACCTCGTTGATGCGCTCGACCGAGCCGGAGATGCGGGCGAAGGTGCCGACGGTGTTCTGGATGCTGCCGTTGATGGCGGTGACCGAGCCGGCGATCTGCACGGTGGCGTTGGCGGTTTCCTCCGCCAGCTTCTTCACCTCCGCCGCCACCACGGCGAAGCCGCGGCCCGCCACGCCGGCCGCCGCCGCTTCGATGGTGGCATTCAGGGCCAGCAGCTTGGTCTGGTGGGCGATGCCGGTGATGACATCGACGATGCGGCGGATCTGCTCGGTGTTCTCGCCCAGCTGGCCGACCACCTCGCGGGCGGCGGTCAGTTCACCCAGTGTGGCCCCGACCACGCCCGCCGCCTCGCTCGTCAGGGTGGAGACGGTGCCGATGGTGTCCATCAGCACCTCTGCGCTGTCGTTGCAGGTGGTGGCGTTGCGGTTGCTTTCGGCGACGAAGCTGCCGGCGCTGACCGTGCTGTCGATGGTGCCGGCCGATTCCCGGCGCAGCGCGTCGGCCAGCTCGCGCAGCTGGCCCGACTGGGTGGCGACGCCGGAGGCGACGTGATGCACGTCCTCCATCAGCTGGCGGGCCAGCGCGGCGGAGCGCATCTGCTCGCTGACGTCGGTCCAGGACAGGGTCTTGCCCAGCACGTTGCCCTGGTCGTCGAAGACGGTGTCGACATGGGCCTCCACCGTCGTCTCGCCCACCGTCAGGGTGCGGCGCGGGATCGGCGGGCGGGCGGGATCGGTGCAGGCGGCGGTGAAGTCCGGCCCCTGGGCCAGCAGGTCGGGACCGGCGGGGTCGATGCCGTGCGCCTCGCAGAAGGTCCGGGCGGCGGGATTGACGAAGCCCACTTGTCCGTCGGTGCGCAGCAGGGCGGTGGGCACCGGGCTGCTGTCGACCATCCGCTTCATCAGCAGCACCTGCTCCACGCTGCCGCGCAGGTGGCGGAGCGCGGTCGCCATCACCGCCAGCTCGTCGCGGCCGGTGCGGGGGATCTCGATGGACAGGTCGCCGGCGGCGATCTGCTCCATGGCGCGGGCGAACTTGCGCAGGTTGGCGAAGACGGCGACGCGCAGCAGCAGGGCGGCGGCGATGGCGACGGCCAGGGCGAAGGCGCCGACCATTTCCAGCGCGCCGTTGCGCAGCTCCTCCGTCGCGCCGACGAAGTCGGCGACGTCGCGCGAGATCTCCGCCGTCGCCCAGGGCAGGCCGCCGTCGCCGCCGAGCGCCACCTTGGTGGTGGACAGCTTGGCATGGTCGGACGGCTCGTTGCCCTTCGCCTCGAACAGCACGCCGCCCTTGCCGTCGGTGAAGCGGATGTCGGCGTCGAGAACGGCGCCCAGGCTGGACAGGGCGGGCAGCGGATCGGTCACCACCTCCAGGAAGCCCAGGACGCGGAAGCCGCCGATCGGCACGATCATGCTGAACAGCGGCCGGCCCTGGCCGTCGCGCCACAGCAGGCTGGCCGGGCGGCGCTTGTCGGCGATGTCGCGCGACTTCAGCGCCTCGAACAGCGGGGCGACGGTGGCGACGCTGTCCTGCTCCCCGCCGGTGGCGGCGATCCGGGTCATGTCGGCGTCATAGACGGCGACCGAGATCAGCCGCACCTCGCGGTCGACCACTACGGGCCGCGCGTTGATGTTCTTCAGCGCCAGCATCGTCTTGGCCGGGTCCTTCTGGTTGATGCTGTCGACCAGGAAGGCGTCGCGGCTCCATTCGTTGGCGTGGTTCTGGAGCCAGTCCGTGTAGTTCTTGCGGATGCGGTCGTTGGCGAGCACCCGCAAGGTCGCTGCGGCGCTGCTGTTGAAGGTTTCGAGCGCGAAGTTCGTATAGCGTTGCGACACCCAGGCCTGGCTGGCGATCAACGCCGCCACCAGCACGCCCACCACCGACACCATGGCGCGGCGCAGGGTCCAGAAGCGGTGGCGAGCGCCGCCCTCGTCCAGGGTGCCGCCCGTTTTCGTCACGCCTGCTTTCGTCGAGATTGCCGTCATGCCCAAACCCCCCGCCGCCACACCGGTTTCCACGGATTGCTACCCGCACATCGTCGCAGGGCCCTTTGAACGGTTTAGCGTCTAATTGTGAATAACTCGTGTTTTTTCGTTTGGATTTGAGACAAGTGAGGCTACCGGCGGGAAGACTCCGGACGGCTTTCTTGAGCCGCCTGACGGTCTATGACTTTCCTATGGGGGAATGCTGCAAGACGAAAAGCAACCGGGTGTGGTGAGTTGACTTGGGATGAGGCCGATTGCCTGCTTCGGTGCATAAAGAATGGGCCACGGAAGCGCGCGAAAAATTTTTTCGCGGTCTCCGTGGCCCAGGTTGCCGAGCGCGTGGCCGCCGCGAGACTGAAGCGACGGGGGAGTTTGCTCGGGGTAGGATTGGAGCGGTCAGCCGTCCTGCGTGACGTCGCCGGCGAAGAGATAGCCGGTGCCGTGGACGGTGACGATCAGCCTTGGGTCGGCGGGGTCGATCTCGATCAGGCGGCGCAGGCGGCGGACCAGGCTGTCGATGGTGCGGTCGGTGGCGTCCGTCTTCCGTCGGGTCGTCGCCGTCAGCAGATAGTCGCGGTTCATCACCCGGCCGGGGTTGCAGACGAAGGTCGACAGCAGCTCGAACTCCGCACCGGTCAGCCGCACCGGATTGCCCTGCGGGTCGGTCAGGCGCATGCGGTCCAGCCACAGCGTCCAGCCGGCGAAGCTGCGCCGCCGGTCGTCGCGCTGGTCGCCCGGCGCCTTCAGCCGGCGCAGCAGGTTCCGCACCCGGGCCAGGATCTCGCGCGGCTCGAACGGCTTCGCGATGTAGTCGTCGGCCCCCATCTCCAGCCCGATGATGCGGTCCAGCTTCTCCGCCCGGCTGCTGACCAGGACGATACCGATCTCCGACACCGCGCGGAGTTCGCGGGTCAGGGTCAGCCCGTCCTGGCGCGGCAGCCGGATGTCGAGCAACACGAGGTCGACCGCCGTCGTCGCCAGCAGCTCCTTCAGCTCCTCGGCACTTCGGGCCAGCAGGACGTCGAAGCCCTCGTCCGTCAGGTAGGACTTCAGCGTCTCGCGCGTCACCGCGTCGTCGTCGGTGATGGCAATGGTCGCCGGCATGGCCCTCTCGTCCGCCTTTCGCGCCCCACCTTACCGGTGGTGCCGCCTCAATGCTCCCGACTCAATGCTCTAGGATCTGGCCCAGGAACTGGCGGGTGCGCTCGCTTTTCGGGTTCTCGAAGAATTGTGCCGGCGACCCGCTCTCGATGATCGAGCCTTCGGCCATGAACACAATAGAGTCGGCGACCTGCCGGGCGAAGCCCATTTCATGGGTGACGCACACCATGGTCATGCCCTCGCCCGCCAGCTCGGTCATCACGTCCAGCACCTCCTTGACCATTTCGGGGTCCAGCGCGGAGGTCGGCTCGTCGAACAGCATGATTTCGGGGCGCATGCACAGTGCGCGGGCGATGGCGACGCGCTGCTGCTGGCCGCCCGACAGCTGGCCGGGGAACTTGTGCGCCTGGTCGGGGATGCGCACCCGCTTCAGGTACATCATGGCGATTTCCTCGATCTCGGACTTCGCCATGCCGCGGACCCAGATGGGGGCCAGCGTCAGGTTCTGCAGAACGGTCAGGTGCGGGAACAGGTTGAAGTTCTGGAACACCATGCCGACCTTGCGGCGGATCTTCTCCACCGCCTTCACGTCGTCGGTCAGCTCGATGCCGTCGACGATGATGTGGCCGGTCTGGTGCGCCTCGAGCCGGTTGATGCAGCGGATCATCGTCGACTTGCCCGAGCCCGACGGGCCGCAGACGACGACCTTCTCGCCCTTCTTGATGCTGATGCTGACGTCGCGCAGCGCGTGGTAGCTGTTGTACCACTTGCCGACCTTGCGGAGTTCGATGATGGCGTTCTCGGTCATTGCTCGGTCTCCAGAAGACGGTCAGCGGCGGTTGTAGCGATTGGCCAGACGCTCCAGCCACTGGCTGTAGCGCGACATGCTGAAGCAGAAGATCCAGAACATCAGCCCGGCGAAGACATAGACCTCGGCGAAGTAGGGACGCCATTCGGGGTCGGTCGTCGCCACGGTGGCGGCGGTCAGCAGGTCGTACAGGCCGACGATGGTGACCAGCGAGGTGTCCTTGAAGGCGCTGATGAACTGGTTGACGATGGGCGGGATGACGATGCGCAGCGCCTGCGGCAGGACGATCAGCACCGTCTTCTGCCAGTAGGACAGGCCCAGCGCGTCGGCGGCCTCGTACTGGCCCTTGGGGATCGCCTGCAACCCGCCGCGCACGGCTTCGGCAAGGTAGGCGGCGGTGAAGAGCGTCATGCCGGCGAGCGCCCGCAGCAGCTTGTCCACCGTGACGCCTTCGGGCAGGAACAGCGGGAACATCACCGACGCCATGAACAGCACGCTGACCAGCGGCACGCCGCGCATCGTCTCGATGAAGCCGACGCAGAAGGTGCGGATCGCCGGCAGCGACGACTGGCGGCCCAGCGCCAGCAGGATCGACAGCGGGAAGGCGATGGCGATGGAGAAGACCGACAGCATCAGCGTGATCGGCAGACCGCCCCAGCGGTCGTTCGGCACATAGCTGAGGCCGGCGACGCCGCCCCACATCAGCACGCCCATGCCGACCAGGGTCAGCGCCCAGGCGCCGGCCAGCCAGGGCCGCCAGAAGGCGCGCACGCCGCTGGCGCCCAGCATCGCCACGAACAGGGCGCAGGCCAGGAAGGGGCGCCACTGCTCGTCATAGGGATAGGTGCCGAAGAAGATCAGCCGGTGCTTGACCACGATCACCGACCAGCAGGCGCCGGCCGCCTCGCGGCAGGCCTCCGACGAGCCGGACCAGCTGGCCTTCAGCAGCAGCCAGTTCGCCATCGGCGGCAGGATCTGCCACAGCAGGAACAGGCAGGCGACGGTCAGCGCCGTGTTCAGCGGCGTGTTGAACAGGTTGTCCCTGGCCCAGCCGAAGGGCTTCAGCGCCGTCATGCCGTTCGGCTGGGGCGGGGCGGAGGCCTGAGACGGCTCCTCCTCGTAGGAGGCGGCCCAATGGGCGGGGGGAACGGGACCGGTGGGAATGGGGGCCTGATCGGCCGGGGAGTGATTGCTCATCGGGTCACCAGAGCCACGCGGCGGTTGTACCAGTTCATGAAGCCGGAGATGCTGAGGCTGATGATGAGATAGACGAGCATCATCATCGCCACCGCCTCCACCACCTGTCCGGTCTGGTTGGCCGAGGTGTTGGAGACGCTGACCAGATCCGGATAGCCGATGGCGACGGCCAGCGAGCTGTTCTTGGTCAGGTTCAGATATTGGCTGGTCAGCGGCGGCACGATGACGCGCAGCGCCTGCGGCAGGATGACGAGACGCAGGATCTTGCCCGGCGACAGGCCCAGCGCCAATCCGGCCTCCGTCTGGCCATGCGGCACGGCGAGGATGCCGGAGCGCACGATCTCGGCGATGAAGCCGGCGGTGTAGACCGACAGGCCGATCAGCAGCGCGGTGAATTCCGGGGTGACCGACCCGCCGCCCTCGAAGTTGAAGCCGGACAGCACCGGCACGTCGAAGGCCAGCGGCGCGCCGGTGGCGAGGAACACCAGCGCCGGCGGCAGCAGCACCGCGGCGATGGCGGCCGGCAGGGTCGGGAAGGGCTTGCCCGTGGTCTCGCGGTGGCGGCGGCCGTAGCGGACGATGGCGATGGCGGCGGCGATGCCGGCGATCAGGGCCAGCAGTGCCCAGCCATGGCCGGCATGCTCCACCAGCACCGGGAACTTCATGCCGCGGTTGCTGAGGAAGATGCCCGGCAGCACCTCCAGCGCCTCGCGCGGGCTGGGGAGCCGGTTCATGATCGTGTACCAGACCACCAGCTGCAGCAGCAGCGGCACGTTGCGGATCGTCTCGACATACAGGGTGGCGAAGCGGTTCACCATCCAGTTGGAGGACAGCCGCGCGATGCCGATCAGCACGCCGAGAATGGTCGCCAGCACCACGCCCGCGGCCGATACCGCCAGCGTGTTCAGCAGGCCGACCACCAGCGCCTTCAGATAGGTGTCGGACGCGGAATAGGTGAGCAGGCTCTCGCCGATCTCGAAGCCGGCCTCGCGGTGCAGGAAGCCGAAGCCGGTGGCGACGCCGCGGGTGGCGAGGTTGGTCAGCGTGTTGGAAATGAGATACCAGGCGACGGCGAGGGCGCAGGCCAGGAACAATGCCTGATACAGCCACCCCCGCACGCGCGCGGAATTCAGCGCCTGGACCGGGTTTGTCATGGTGTTGCTCCGTGCGGGGGGTAAAAGCCCTCTCTTCCCCGGCAGGGGAAGAGAGGGGAGCGCCCTTACTTCATCGGCGGGGCGTACATCATGCCGCCTTCGGTGTAGAGGGCGTTCTGGCCGCGCGGCATCTTCAGCTTGGAGCCGGCGCCGACGTTGCGCTCGAAGCTCTGGCCGTAGTTGCCGACCTGCTTGATGATGTTGAAGGCCCAGTTCTCCTCGACGCCCAGCGCCTTGCCGTTGCCGGCGGTGACGCCCAGCAGGCGCTTCACGTCCGGATCGGGGGAGGTCATGGCGGCGTCGACGGTCTCCGACGTCAGGCCCTTCTCCTCGGCCTGGACCATGGCGTAGAAGGCCCAGGTGACCAGGTTCATCCACTCCTCGTCGCCCTGGCGGACGGCCGGGGACAGCGGCTCCTTCGAGATCAGCTCGGGCAGGATGACGTAGTCGTTGGGGTTCTGCACCTCGGCGGCGCGGATGGCGGCCAGCTGCGAGGCGTCGGAGGTCAGGGCGTCGCAACGGCCGGCGAAGAAGGCCTTGTTCAGCTCCTCGTTCTTCTCGATGACGACCGGCTTGAAGGTCATCTTGTTGGCGCGGAAGTAATCCGACACGTTCTGTTCGGTGGTGGTGCCGGGCAGGACGCAGACGGTGGCGCCGTTCAGCTGCTTGGCGCTCTTCAGGCCCAGCTTGGCCGAGACCATGAAGCCCTGGCCGTCGAAATAGTTGGTCGGGCCGAAGTTCAGGCCGTTGGCGGTGTCGCGGGTCAGGGTGCGGGTGGTGTTGCGGGCGAGGATGTCGACCTCGCCGGACTGGAGCGCCGGCAGGCGCTGCTGCGCCGACAGCGGGGTGTACTTCACCTTTTCGGCATCGCCGAACATGGCGGCGGCGACGGCGCGGCACATGTCGACGTCAAGGCCCGACCACTTGCCCTTGTCGTCGGGCGAGGAGAAGCCGTACAGGCCCAGGTTGACGCCGCACTGGACATAGCCCTTCTGCTTTACGCCGTCGAAGGTGGCGCCGGCCTGGGCCGTACCGGACAGGGCAAGGGCGGAGACGGACAGGGTGGCCGCGATGGCGAGCGCGCTCAGACGGGTCTTCACAGGGCGGGGCTCCTTAGCCTTGGTGGTTCATGGGGCGCCGGGGCGGAAGGCTCCGGCCGCCGCGCAACGTCACAATCGCTCCGTTGATTGAACAAAGTGCCCGCCCGGCATGAACGGATGTGGTGGAGTTGTGAACAGCTTTGGACAAATCAGGCGCGTGAGCGGCGAAGGCAGCCGCCGGGCTTCGCCCGACGATGGTCACGGGGGGCGGACGTTATTTCGCGTGCACGGACTTCACCCTGACCTTACAAGCGACGGGTGCCGGTCATATGTCTGTGCGTGGAAATTTCGGGGATGCTGGGGAGATGGGGTCCGGTCGGTCGGTCTGGCAGTGGTTCGCGCGTTTTCCGCTGCTGCGGCACGGTCGGGTGCCGCGCTATGGCGTGGCGCTGCTGACGGTTGCCGCCGCGCTGCTGCTGCGCCTTGCCGCCGACGACGCCCTGCCCACGGGCTTTCCCTATCTGACCTTCTTTCCGGCGGTGATGCTGACCACCTTCCTGGCCGGCTTGTGGCCGGGAGTGGTCGCGGCGGTGCTGTCGGGGCTGGCAGCCTGGTACTTTTTCATCCCGCCCTACGACACCCTGACGCTGAATCCGTCGGTCGGGCTGGCGCTGGCCTTCTATGCGGCGGTGGTCGGGGTGGACATCGCGCTGATCCACGGCATGCGGACGGCGCTGGCCCGCCTGCAGGAGGAGCGCCGCCGAACCGCCTCCCTGCTTGAGGCGCAGACCACCATGTTCCACGAGCTTCAGCACCGCGTCGCCAACAACATGCAGTTCGTCTCCTCCGTGCTGGATTTGCAGAGGCGGTCGGTCGCCCGCTCGCCGGAGGGGGCGATGGCGGCGCTGGAGGAGGCGGGGCGGCGGCTCGACACCATGGCGCGGGTGCACCGGCGGCTGCACGACCCGCGCTCCGGCGACGATTTCGGCAGTCATGTCGAGGCGCTGTGCCGGGACATGCTGGCGGCGGCCGGCGTCCCCGGCGTGGCCTGCCGCGTGACGGTGCGGGCGGCGCCGCAGTCGCCCGAACGGCTGCTGGCGCTGGCGATGCTGATCGTCGAGGCGCTGACCAACAGCCTGAAGCACGCCTTCGCCGGCCGCGGCGGCGGCACCGTCACCATCGAACTGAACCC
The DNA here is from genome assembly GCA_965650625.1 of uncultured Azospirillum sp. GTDB lineage: Bacteria > Pseudomonadota > Alphaproteobacteria > Azospirillales > Azospirillaceae > Azospirillum. The sequence goes on from CBFGPE010000048.1 coordinate 35,267, forward strand.
GGTGCGGGGCCGGCCGGGCCATCTGCATTTGCTGGTGATGGACGACGGCATCGGCCTGCCGGACGGCTTCGACGTGCAGCGCCTGCCCAGCCTGGGCTGGAAGATCATCCAGAGCCTGGCCGCCCAGCTGTCCGGCGAGTTGAGCCACGGCCCCGCCGGCGGCAGCGGCACGCGGATCGACCTGCGCTTTCCGGCCTGACCGCCATGCTTGCCCCGACATCCCCCCGACAACCATGGTGGCTTTTCCATCGCCAGACGGCGAACTATCTGTGATCCTGCCGGTTGCTGCGGGGACCGGCAGGAGACGGGCCGACGACAGCGGGAGGGGGACTTATGGCGACGCTGAAGGAATTCGAGGACGCGCTGAAGGCGGCGGGCAACACGGCCGCGCTGGAGATCCTTGAGTCCCTGCGGGCGCGCGACCGCTCCCAGCGCTCCGTCCGGCCGGCCCGGCGCCTGACCGGGCGCAAGATGACGCCGGAACTGGCCGCCGAGATCCTGCACCTGCACGAGACCACCAACATGACCCAGCAGGAGATCGCCTTCCAGCTGGGCGTGAATCAGGGCCGGGTGAACGAGGTCATCAAGCGCCGCAAATGGCTGGCCGACAATCCCGAGGCCCCGGAGGCCCAAGCCCGCGACAAGGCCAAGCAGCGCGCCAAGGAAGGCGTCGGCGTCGCCCCGCGCCGTCCGCCCCGGAAGAAGAAGGAAAAGGTGGAGGCCGCCCCCGAGGCCGCACAGCCCGTGGAGCCGCCGGCCGAGGTGGCAGCCGAGTCGGTGACCGCGCCGGAGCCGGTTGCTCAGGAACCGGCCGCGCAGCCGGCGCCGGCGCCGGAGCCGACGGCCGAACCGCCGATGCCGATGGCCGCGCCGGAATTGCCGGTGGAGCAGCCCGAAGCGGCAGCCGAAGTGCCGGCCGAACCGGCATCCGAACTGCCACCCGACGTGGCGAAGGAAAAGCCGAAGAAGGCGCGCAAGCGGGGCAAGGACAAGGAACCGCCGGCGCAGCTGCTGTTCAAGGATCTGCTATAGCCCGATGAAGGGCTGCATCAGCCGGCCCATCAGACCGGTGAAGCGCAGCGGCGCGTCTGTCGCGATCAGGCAGACGCAGTCGCGGTGGCTGTCGGCGATGGGCTGGTGGTTGGTGTCGCCGTCGACCTCCGCCAGATCGCCGGGGCCGTAGCGGCCGAGTTCGTCGGCGAAATGGCCGCTCAGCACCACGGTCAGCTCCAGCCCGCCATGGCCGTGGTGGGGCAGGGCGGTGCCGGGGGCGATGCGCAGAAGCTGGGCCGCGCCGCCCGACGCCGTGCGCGGCAGCAGCTCCACCCGCCGCACGCCGGGAGCCAGCCGCTGCCAGGACAGATCCTCGAGCGATGGCACATAGGCGCGCAGCGGGCTTGGAAGAGCCGGGGACGCGGCGGCTGGAGCGGCCGGGCGGCTGCATCGCGGCCGCATCCGCATGGCCTTGCAGGGGTTGGCCGGCGCCTCCTCCCGCTCCAGGCGGTCGAGGGTGGCGGCCAGCGACAGGCTTTCCAGCGGGGCCGGCGGCAGATCCTCCAGCAGGGCGCCGCCCAGTGCCTCCACCTCCGCCAGGGTGGCGCGGCAGTCCGGGCAATGGGCGAGGTGGACGGCGACGGCCAGCGACAGCCCTTCTTTCAGGCTGCCCGCGCCATAGGCCACCAGCAGGGCGTCGCTGGGGTGGTGGTTCGGCAGGAAAAGTTGGCGGGCGGCGGGTTGGCGGGCGGTCATCGGTCGTCGTCTCCCAGCGCCTTGCGGATCTTGGCCATGGCCAGACGCAGGCGCGATTTCACGGTGCCCAGGGGAACGTCCAGCCGTTCGGCGATGGCCGGATGGGCGAGGTCGGCGAAGAAGGACAGCTGCACCACCTCCGCCTGTTCCGGCGTCAGCGAGGCCAGCGCGCCGCGCAGGCGGCGGGCGCGGCGGTCGCCGTCCAGCACCTCGTCGGCGCGCGGGCGGTCGTCCTCATGCTCCAGCAGCTCGTCGTCGGACACCTCCGGATGGCGCTCGCGGCGCAGCATGTCGATGCGCAGGTTGCGCGCGATGGTGAAGACCCAGGTCGCCGCCTCCGCCTTCGCCGGGTCGTAGAGGGAGGCCTTGCGCCACACCGACAGCATGGTGTCCTGCGCCAGATCCTCCGCCCGCTGCGCCGGCATCCCCAGCTTCAGCATGTAGGCCTTCACCCGTGGGGCGAAATGGGCGAACAGCCGGGCGAAGGCCGCCCGGTCGCCCGCCGCCACCGCGACCAGATCGGCCGATTGGTCCGCCGCCGGCCTTGCGGCTGTGGGATCGGCCGCCGCCGGATTGGCCGACGCGCGGGCGGCCTGTCCGATCCTTTTGGGATCCGGCGTCCGGTCGGCTCCGGCGGCATGCGTCAGAAGGGAGGCCAATTGGGCGATCATGGCCAGGATACGCCGCAGCCTGCGCTTCGGATCACCGCCGATCCTGTCTTTTCGACGCTGGCGGGAAAGCGTGGGCGTGGCGATGATCCGACGGCGATTTGCCGCCGTATTCCGATCACAAGCCGGACCTACCCAATTCGGGTTAGGCTCTGGGGCCACACACCGCCAAGACTTCTGACACGATCCCGCCCAAGGACCGCTCCATGCCGCATTCCCAGCCCGACCACACCTCACCGGCCCCGCTCGACATCGCGGTGGTCGGGTCCGGCATCGCCGGGCTGTCGGCGGCCTGGCTGCTGTCCAAGGCGCACCGCGTCACCCTCTACGAGAAGGAGGACCGGGCGGGCGGCCATGCCAACACGGTTGAGGCCGACGGTGCCGGCCCGGTCGATACCGGCTTCATCGTCTACAACGAGCCCTGCTATCCCAATCTGGTCGCCCTGTTCGACCATCTGGGCGTGCCAACGCGGGCGACGGACATGAGCTTTGCCGCCTCGCTGGACGGCGGGCGGGTGGAGTATGCCGGCACCCCCGCCGCCCTGTTCGCGCAGAAGCGCAACCTGCTGCGCCCGCGCTTCTGGCGGATGATCGCCGGCATCATGCGCTTCTACCGCGAGGCGCCGGGGCTGTTGGCGGATCCGGAGGCGGAGACGCTGACGCTGGGCGACGTGCTGGACCGCGGCGGCTATTCCGACGCCTTCATCCGCGACCATCTGCTGCCGATGGCCGCCGCCATCTGGTCCAGCCCGGCGGAGTCGATGCGCGGCCATCCCGCCGCCGCCTTCATCCGCTTCTGCGACAACCACGGCCTGCTGAAGCTCAAGGGCCGGCCAGTCTGGCGCACGGTGGAGGGCGGCAGCCGCAGCTATGTCGGCCGCATCCTGGCCGACATGCCCGGCGCCCTGCGCCTGAACTGCGCGGTGGAGGGCATCGTCCGCGAGGAGGGCCGCGTGCTGCTGCGCGATCGCCGCGGCGACGTGCGCGCCCACGACCATGTCGTGCTCGCCACCCATGCCGATCAGGCGCTGGCCCTGCTGGAGGATGCCGGCGGGGAGGAGCGCCGGCTGCTCGGCGCCTTCGGCTACGAGCGCAACCTTGCCATCCTGCACGGCGACCGCGCCCTGATGCCGAAGCGCCGGGCGGTGTGGTCGAGCTGGAACTATCTGTCGGAACGGGGGGACGGCGGGCACGACGCCCTGTGCGTGACCTATTGGATGAACCGGCTGCAGGGCTTCCTGCCGCGCGAGCGCGACCTGTTCGTCACCTTGAACCCCATCCGCCCGCCGCGCGAGGGCAGCATCCTGCGCAGCGTGCTCTACGACCACCCGATCTTCGGGATGGAGGCGCTGGCGGCGCAGCGGCAGCTGTGGAGCCTGCAGGGCCGGCGGCGGACCTGGTTCGCCGGATCCTATTTCGGCGCCGGCTTCCACGAGGACGGGGCGCAGTCCGGGCTGGCGGTGGCGGAGGCGCTGGGCGGCATGCGCCGGCCCTGGAATGTGCCGAACCAATCCGGCCGCATCCATGTCGGGCCGGCGCCGGCAATCCGTAGCGCAGAGCTGGAGACCGTGTGATGGAGGCGCCCCGCTTCACCTCCGGCCTCTATGTCGGCACGGTGATGCACAACCGGGTGAAGCCGGTGCGGCACCGCCTGTCCTACCGGGTGTTCAGCCTGCTGGCCGATCTGGACGAGCTTCCCCGGCTGGATCGCGAACTGCGGCTGTTTGCCCACAACCGATTCGGACTGATCGGGTTCCAGGACCGCGACTTCGGGCCGTTGGGAGAGTCCCCTCTCCCCGGGGGGGAGAGGGGGATAGGGGGCTTGAAACAGTGGGCCGAACGCCAACTCGCAGCCGCCGGAATCGAGGGGGGCGGGCCGATCCGCCTGCTGTGCTTTCCGCGGGTGCTGGGCTTCGTCTTCAACCCGCTCTGCGTCTGGTTCTGCCACCGCCGGGACGGGGCGCTCGCCGCCGTCATCCATGAGGTGTCCAACACCTTCGGCCAGCGCCACGCCTATCTGATCCCGGCGGCGCCCGGACCGGACGGGCTGGTGCGCCAGAGCTGCGACAAGCGCTTCTACGTCTCGCCCTTCATGGACATGGAGACCGCCTATCACTTCCGCATCCGCCCGCCCATGGGCGAAGCGGGGGAGCCGCTGGCGGTGTCCATCCGCCAGACCGACGCCGGGGGGCCGGTGCTGCATGCGTCGCTGACATTGAGGCGGGTGGAGCTGACCGACGGCGCCATCCTGCGCGCCTGGGCCCGCCACCCGCTGATGACTGCCAAGGTGGTCGCCGGCATCCATTGGGAGGCGCTGCAGCTGTGGCGCAAGGGGCTGGCGATCCGGCCACGCCCGCCGGCCCCCGACTATCCCGTCACCGTCGTGAAGAACATCGTCGTTCCCGACCGTTTCCGAGAAGGCCATTCATGACCGACATCGCTGCGACCGCGCCTCGGCGTCACCCCCGGTGGCTGCGGCTGGTGACCGGACGCGACCTGTGGACCGGCGCCCTGGTGAGGATGGCCGGCGGCATCCGCCGGGGCGAACTGACCCTGCGCCTGCCCGACGGGCGGACGATGTGCGTCGGCGACCCGGCCGAGGGGCCGCGGGCCGACCTGACTCTGCTCGACGATGCAGCGGCGCGGCGGCTGACGCTGGGCGGCGCGGTCGGCATGGCGGAGGCCTATGGCGACGGGCTGTGGCGCAGCGGCGACCTGCCGGCGCTGATCGAACTGGCGATCCGCAACGAGGCGGCGATCGGTGGAGGGGCGAAGGGCGGAGGTTTCAGGGGTACGGTCGTTGCGGCGGCTGCCAACCGGCTGTTCCACCGCAGCCGCGCCAATTCCTACCGTGGCAGCCGCCGCAACATCGCCTTCCACTATGACCTGGGCAACGGCTTCTACCGGCTGTGGCTCGATCCCGGCATGACCTATTCCTCCGCCTTGTACGAGCGGGAGGGGCAGGGCCTGGAGGAGGCGCAGGAGGCCAAGATCGTCCGCGTCGCCGACCTGCTGCAACTCCGCCCCGGCGACCGGGTGCTGGAGATCGGCTGCGGCTGGGGCGGGATGGCTGAACATCTGGCCGGCCGGTGCGGCGCGTCGGTGGTCGGGCTGACCCTGTCGGCGGAGCAGCTGGCCTTCGCCCGCGCGCGGCTGGAGCGGGCCGGGCTGGCCGGGCTGGCCGACCTGCGGCTGATGGACTACCGCGATGCTGATGGCAGCTTCGACCGCATCGTCTCCATCGAGATGATCGAGGCGGTGGGGGAGGAGCATTGGCCGCGCTACTTCGCCGCCCTGCGCGACCGGCTGGTGCCCGGCGGGGCGGCGGTGGTCCAGGCGATCACCATCGACGACGCGCGGTTCCCGCGCTACCGCCGCGGCTGCGACTTCATCCAGCGCCACATCTTCCCCGGCGGGATGCTGCCCTGCCCGTCGGCCCTGCGCGCCGAGGCGGAGCGGGCCGGGCTGGTGGTGGAGCATGTCGAGACGTTCGGCGACTCCTATGCCCGGACCTGCGCGGAGTGGCGGCGGCGCTTCCTGGAGGCCGGGCCGCAGGTGGCGGCGATGGGCTTCGACGACCGGTTCCGCCGGCTGTGGGACTATTACCTCGCCTATTGCGAGGCCGGGTTCCGCGCCGGGACCATCGATGTCGGGCTCTGGCGCTTTCGCAAGCCGTAAGCGGAGGCACCTTAGCGATGAAGATCGGGGATTTCGCCGGCAACAGGCCCGAATTGCGGATCGAGCATTATTTCGCCGGTCGCACCCATGCCTGGGGCGTGTTCGAGGACCGGTTCGGCACGCTGCGCCGCAGCTTCACCGTCGCCATCGACGGGCAGTGGGACGGGCGGGAGCTGGTGCTGGACGAGCACTTCCTCTATGCCGACGGCGAGACCGACCGCCGGGTCTGGCGCATCGTCAGGACGGCCGAGGCGGCCGACGGGGGAACTTATGAGGGGCGGGCCGACGATGTGATCGGTACGGCGGTTGGGCGGTCGGCCGGCAACGCGCTGAACTGGACCTATGAGATGGCGCTGAAGGTGGGCGGAGACCGCTGGCGCGTGCGCTTCGACGACTGGATGTGGCTGCAGCCGGGCGATGCGCTGATCAACCGTGCCAACGTCTATCGCTGGGGCCTGTGGATCGGCACGGTCAGCCTGTTCTTCCTGCCCGAAGGCCGGCTGGTCCAGCCCGGCGGCGCCGTCAACGCGGCTGTGCAGCCCCCAGCCGCCGCTGAATGAGGCGCAGGGGGGCGCCCAGCAGCGGCAGGCGCAGATAGACATGCTCGCCGGAATCCCAATGGTCGATGTGCTCGGCCACCCGGCCGTCGGCAACCTGCCGCACCTCGCTGGTGCCGATCACGTCCATCCGGCCGATGCCGGTCACCGTCGCCTCGAACCGCCAGCGCAGGATCGCCAGATCGGCGGCGAACAGCCGGTGGGTGACGGTGAAGCGCAGGTCGCGGCAGCCGTTCAGCGTGTGGACCAGCGCCGCGCGCACCGCATCGCGACCGCGGGCGTCGTTGAAAGGATCGCGGAAACGCACCTCCGGCACGGTCAGCGCCGGCAGCCGGTCGAGCGTCTCGACGCTGAGCGTCTCGAAGAAATCGACCCAGGCGTCCAGCCCCTGGATTTTGGGCCCACCGCTTCTAAGATCGTCCGTCATGTTCCGGTCGCCTTGCGCACCAGCGGGAAGTAAAGCCGATAGGGCAGGCAGCGCGCCAGCTTCAGCTTGCGGGTGAAGCGTTTGGGGAAGGTGATCTCGAAGCGGTCGCTCTCCATCTCGTCGGCCAATTGGCGGGCGGCGTCCTCCACCGGCATCAGGTCGGGCATGGGGAAGGGGTTGCGGGCGGTCAGCGGCGTGTCGACGAAGCCGGGGCAGACCAGTTGCAGCCTGATCCCGGCGCGGTCGCAGTCGGGCTTCAGCGATTCGCACAGGTTGATGAGCGCCGCCTTGGTCGGGCCGTAGGCCGCCGCCGTCGGCAGGCCGCGGTATCCGGCGACGGAGGCGACCACCGCCACCTGTCCATGCCCGCGCGCCCGCATCCGCGGCAGCAGAGCCTCCAGCCCATGGACGACGCCCATATAGTTGACCTCCATCAGCCGGCGGGCGGTGTCGGCGGAGAAATCCTCCAAGGACATCGGGACGTGGGTGCCGGCGTTCAGAACCGCCCGGTCGATCGGGCCGAACCAGCGTTCGATGGCGGCGACGGTGGCGGTGGTGGCGACGCGGTCGGTGACGTCCAGCGGGAACAGGCGCATGCGGTCCGGGCTGTGTTGGACCGTTGACGTCAGGTCGTCGACGGAGCGGGCGGAGAGCGCCACCCGCGCACCGCCGTCGGCAAGGTGGATCGCCAGCGCCCGGCCGATGCCGCTGCTGGCGCCGGTGATCCAGGTGATGCCGGGCGCCTTGCCGTCCGGCTCGCTATCCGCTTCGCCGCCAGTTCCATCCATGACGCGCTCCGCACAAGGTCCCGGCTACAGTACGCGGCCGGGGTTCCGGCGGATCACCAGATGCGGCGGGCCAGCCGGTCGCCACGCTCCGACAGGTCGCGCATCAGGGCGCGGGCCTCGTCCTCGCCGGTCCAGCGGGCGACGGTCGCGATGCCGTCGGGGCTGTCCGAGGCGCCGTCGCGGCCACCGTCCGCGTCGTCCGGCATGCCGAACACCTGTCCCGCCCGCGCCTCCACCACGGCGAAACGGCCGTCGCAGGCCACCAGCCGGAAACTGCCCTTTTCCTCCACAACCGAAACCTGGGTCATCGGCACTCTCCTTGGCGCTGTCTCGACGGCCAGTTCAACCGGCGGGAGCGCCGGAAGGTTGCACCGCGTCGAGATTCTCCACGACAGCGGGGAGCAATGATGGTATTGAGACTTATTCGCACTCGGGCGTCGACGACCCCGCCGATGCCCGTGACTGTTCGCGGCGCCAACAAAATCATCGCCCTAG
>CBFGPE010000049.1:0-43494 GCA_965650625.1 uncultured Azospirillum sp.
AAACGACGAAAGCGCCGGTCGGGGACCGGCGCTTTCAAATCCGTCGGTGTGGCTTCCGGCAAAACGCACGTCCCCGACCCGGCAACCGGCGCCGGGAAGGCCGTGACCTGCCGGAAGACGGCGCGGCGTCAGTCGTCGCGCTGGGTCCGTTCCATCCGCTCGTGACGCTCCTGGGCCTCCAGGCTCAGCGTCGCGATCGGACGGGCATCCAGCCGGCGCACGGAGATGGGATCGCCCGTCTCCTCGCAATAGCCGTAGCTGCCGTCGACCAGACGCTCCAGCGCGGCGTCGATCTTGGAGATCAGCTTGCGTTCGCGGTCACGGGTGCGCAGTTCCAGCGCGCGGTCGGTCTCCGCCGAGGCGCGGTCGGCGATATCCGGTTCCTGGATACCGCCTTCCTGGAGGCTGTTCAGCGTGCCGGTTGATTCCGCAAGAAGCTCCGCGCGCCAGCGCAGCAGCTTCTGGCGGAAATACTCCCGCATGATCGGGTTCATGAACTCCTCGTCTTCCGACGGGGAATAGTTCTGGGGCAGAAGCGGCGACGTCATCCGAAAGCATCCAGCGAAAAAGGGGTGATCCGGGCGGCGCGGAGTATAGGCACGCCACGTCGGGACCGCAACCCATTGGTTCGCCCCCGCAACGACCAAACAAGCCCTTGGAATAAAAAAGATTTGTCAGAGTGGCACATTGGCCGCGCCGTGCCGCTACCCCTTCGGGGCATGGGGCCGTGGGTCAGGCCGCGCCCGGCCCCGCCTGACTGCCGGCTCTTGGCAACGGGGAATCGGCCCACCTGCTCGGACGGGCTCAGGAGGTGAGCTTCGCCAGCTCGACCTGCGCCCGCAGATCGATTTCATCCAGGATTTCGGCCAGACCGGGATCGTCGACCTGGGCGCGGCGCGTCTGCACCACCTTCGCCAGATCGACCAGCTTCTGCATCGACAGGGTGCCCGACAGCAGGCCGTGCTGGATTTCCTCCAGCCGGTCGAGCATCTCCTCCGCCCGCATCTTGCCGCGCGACGCACGCGCGGTGGCGTCGTCGGTCGCATCGACCTCCTGCAGGGCCAGCACGCCCGAAACCCCAGCGGTGGCGGCGGTGCCGCTGACGCCGTGGGCCGAGCCCGCCTCCCCCACCAATTGCTTGGAGAACGCGGCGCCGGACGAGCCTTCGGACTTGCCGGTGCGGCGTACCGAACCGCTGCCGCGTATGTTACCGGAGCCTTCGACTTTCATGATCCGTGCAACCGTTTGCAGTAAAGGATGCGTAAACGCGCGCACTGTAGATGGACCAACCTTAACATCCGGTCAAGGTTTGCCGCAATCGGGCAAAATTTGCCGGTCGACTGTGACCGAAAGGCGCCATCTTTGGGCCGTTTTTCAGGACAAGCACGGATTGCCGCCGTTTCCGTCGTCTGGCACGGCGTTTGTATAAGGATGGGCACGAGTTCAGGAGTGTCCGCGTCATGCTTCCCACCGCCCTTCGCCTTCTGCGCCGCCGTGCCGTTCTGGCCGTGCTGACCGCCCTGCTGGCGTTCGGTGTCCCGGCCGCACCGGCATTGGCCGCATCCGCCCGTATCAAGGACATCGTGGATGTCGAGGGCGTGCGTGACAACATGCTGATCGGCTATGGCCTCGTGGTGGGCCTGAACGGCACCGGCGACAGCCTGAACAACTCGCCCTTCACCGAGCAGAGCCTGACCGGCATGCTGGAACGGATGGGCGTCAACACCCGCGGCACCAACCTGCGCACCAAGAACGTGGCGGCGGTGATGGTGACGGCGACGCTGGGCGCCTATGCCGCGCAGGGCACGCGCATCGACGTGACCGTGTCTGCGATGGGCGACTCCAAGAGCCTGCTGGGCGGCACCCTGCTGGTCACCCCGATGATGGGCGCCGACGGCGAGGTCTATGCGGTGGCGCAGGGGCCGATCGCGGTCTCGGGCTTCACCGCCCAGGGCCAGGGCGCCAGCGTGACCCGCGGCGTGCCGACCTCCGGCCGCATCTCCTCCGGTGCCATCGTTGAACGGGAAATCCAGTTCTCGCTGGCCGAGCTGCCGGTACTGCGGCTGTCCTTGCGCAATCCGGACTTCACCACCGCCCAGCGGGTGGCGACCGCCATCAACATCCAGCTGCGCGGCAACCGCGCCCAGGCGACCGACCCGGCCTCCGTCCTCATCAACGTGCCGGAGACGCGGCGCGGCGACGTGGTCGGGCTGGTGACGGAGATCGAACAGCTGCGCATCACCCCCGATCAGGTCGCCCGCGTGGTGGTGGACGAGAAGTCCGGCGTCATCGTGATGGGTGAGAATGTGCGCATCTCCACCGTCGCCATCGCCCAGGGCAACCTAACCATCCGCATCACCGAAACCCCGCAGGTCAGCCAGCCCGGCCCCTTCAGCCAGGGCCAGACCGCGGTGGTGCCGCGCACCGACATCCAGGTCGACGAACAGTCCAACAACCGCCTCGCCGTGATGAATGCCGGGGTGACGCTGCAGGAGTTGGTACAGTCCTTGAATGCGCTTGGAGTGGGTCCGCGGGACATGATCGCCATTCTCCAGTCGATCAAGGCCGCCGGAGCCCTGCAAGCCGAGATCGAGGTGATCTGATGTCCATGAGCCCCGCCCTTTCCGCCGCTTCGGCCCCGCGTAGCGCTTCACTGGTGGAGCGCGCCCAGGCCGCCGGATATGGCGTGCGGACCCTGGCAAAGATTTCCGATCTGGAGGCCAAGACCGACCCGGCAAAGCTTGCCCAGCTGCGCAAGTCCGCCAACGAGTTCGAGAGCCAGTTCGTGTCGCAGATGCTGAGCCCGATGTTCGAGGGGATCGAGACCGACGAGACCTTCGGCGGCGGGCGCGGCGAGGAGATGTTCCGGCCGATGCTGGTCGAGCAGTTCGGCAAGCAGATCACCCAGCGCGGCGGATTCGGCATCGCCAAACAGGTTTACGCAGAGCTTCTTCGCGCCCAGGAGGCCAGCCATGGATAAGGTCGACGTCCGTTTCCCCCAGCCGGCCAAGCCGGCCGCCAACCTGCCGAAGAACGCTCAGGAACGCGCGGTGGCGCTGGTCGAACTGATGGGCCGCCTGACCGCCCTGCTGGAGCGCGAGGCCGCCGCCGTCCGTGCCCGCCGCCCGGCCAAGGAGCTGGCCCAGATCGTCAAGGACAAGCAGCCGATGACGCTGGTCTATGAAGAGATCAGCCGCATGCTGCGCGTCGACCGCGAGGGGTTGATGGCTTTGCCGCAGGAACTGAAGACCGCGCTGAAGGAGGCGACCGGCAAGCTCTATGCCGCCACCGCCGACAATGCCGAGGCCCTGCGCATCGGCGGCGAGGCGCAGAAGGTGATGGTCGACACCGTGGTCACCGTCATCACCCGCCAGCAGAAGGCGCCGACCACCGCCTATGCCGCCCACATGGGCGGGGGCCGCGGCTATTCCCCGCCGCCCAGCGGGCCGCGCACCTCGGCGGCGCTGAACACCCGGCTCTGATTCGAACAGCCTTCATCCGTGACTGCCGAGATTTTTCGGACGGCCGCCTCTCTCCACAGGGGCGGCCTTTTTCTTTGTGGGCCATTTCTCCTTGGGATGGGGCCGCTGCGGCAAGAATGGCACCGCACCCGGCGGAAATTGCCGGTCCGGCCTGCGCCATGGGGCGGGAACTGCCGCCCCGCACCGCATGGATGGCCCAACGGCGTGGGGTCGCAACTGGCCCACCTGTTGCATTGGTCTCTCCGCATCGCCGTCGGTGCGTTCCGCCGTCCCTGAGAGGCCGTTCCATGGAAGTCCAATCGAACAACATCGCCGCGTCCTTGTTCGACGGTCTCAGCCAGTCCCAGCAGACGCAGGGGACGGGGACGAAGAACGACCTGTTTTCCAAGATGATGGACCGCATGCTGACCGACGCCGCCGCGCGCAAGCGCGAGCAGGCCGATGCGGCGGCACGCGACGCTGCCAAGGATGTCGCAAAGGATGCAGCCAAGGAGGCCAGTGACGCCCGCAGGGCGGAGGCTCAGCGCAAGCAGCCGGTGCGCGCCGAACCGAAGCCCGACCTGACCCGCGACCGCACGGCCCAGGCCGCCCGTCAGGCCACCGATGCCGCCGACACGGCCCGCGCTCCGGAACCGAAGACCGCCAAGGCCGACGATGACCGCAAGGTTCAGGCCGGGCAGGACGACCGCCGGCCGACCAAAGCCGAAAAGCCGGCGAAGGATCAGAAGGCAGAGGCGGCGAAGACCGATCCTTCCAAGGCCGCTGCGGCGAAGACGGACGGCGCCAGCACCACGGCCGCCGACGAGGCCGCTGCAACTGACGATGCCGCCGCTTCGGCCGAGGATGCCGGGCAGACCGAAACTGCGTCGGCCGATGCCGAAGGCGACGGCGATCCGACTGCCGCAGCCGACGAGCAGGCCCAGCTTGCCGACCAGCCGCCCGCCGAACAGCCTCCGGCCGCTCAGCTGGTGCCGCCGCAGCCGGTGCCGCAGGCCAGCGATCTGATCCTCGCCGGACTGATGCCGGCCGGACAGGCCGCGGCGAAGGATGCCACCGAAAAGACGGACGCCGGCACCGACGCGGCCGCGACGGCCGGGGCAGCCGGAACCGGCACGGCCGGCACTCTCGATCCCGCCGCACAGCTCGCCCAGGCGCAGGCTGCCGCTGCCGGCGCGGTGGCGGGCGCACCGACCGCCGGTGCCGACGCCGCCGCGAAGACGGCCGGCAAGGGCGGTGCCGTGGACGGCGACGCCGCGAAGACGGCGGACGCGTCCCAGGCCGACGCCGGCGCCGAAGCCCTGCCGAGCGACGAGGACGTCGCCCTGCCCGACCGCTTCGCCGACCTGCTGGCCGCAGCCAAGGCCAAGACGGTCGAAGCCAGGCAGAACGGCAAGCATGCCGGCAGCGAGGGCAGCGGCCGGAACGACGCCCAAACCCAGGCTCAGGCGATGCCGCAGCAGCCGGTTCTGCCGGCGACGCCCGCCGCTCCGGTGGCGGAAGCCGTCACGACGGCTGCGACGGGTACGGCCGCCACGACGCTGGAGGGAATCGATGCGGCCGGCGCGGCCGGCGGGGCATCCGCCACCGCCAGCCCGCACACCCACCCGGCTCTGGCCGCGATGGAAGGCGCCCATTCCGGCATTGCCGGCCTCGACGAGCCGCAGGCCACCGCGACGCTTCGTCCGTCGCGCGGCGCCGGCATGCCGATGGGCGTGCACGACCAGATCGCCGTCCACATCAAGAAGAATGTCGGCGACGAGGTCGACCAGTTCACCATCAATCTGCATCCGGCCGAGTTGGGCCGGATCGACATCAAGCTGGACATCGGCGCCGATGGCCGGGTTAACGCGATGGTCGCGGTGGAAAAGGCACAGACCCTCGAGCTTCTGCAGCGCGATAGCCGCAGCCTGGAACGCGCCTTGCAAGACGCTGGACTGCAGACGGACTCGAACAGCCTGAACTTCAGCCTGCGCGGCGAAGGCAACCCCTTCGCCGGTGACGGCCGGGGCGACGGCAAGGGCGGTGGATGGGGTCGGCGCGGCCGCGGCTTCGGCGGGGGGGGCGACGATGACGGGACCGACAGCGCCGTCTACACGGCAACGCTCGGCAACGGGCGCGTCGACATCCGCGCCTGACGACGCCGGCGGCCATCCCGCCACAGCCCACCGTCACATGAGAGATATCGGCCGCGAGGCCAACGAAGGACGACCGCCATGACCACGACGACCAACACCACCAGCCCGACCCTGAACCAGTACGGCACCTATTCGGGTGGCCTGTCCACCGGGTCGAAGACGGCGTCCGAAACGGCCAAGACTCCGCAGACCGATGCCGACAAGACCGCATCGGCGACCAAGGGCCTCGGCGACAATTTCCAGACGTTCCTCACCATGCTGACCACGCAGATGAAGAACCAGGACCCGCTGAAGCCGCTCGACACCAACGACATGACCAAGCAACTGGTCGATTTCGCCAACGTCGAGCAGAACATCGGCACCAACAGCCGCCTGGACAAGCTGGTTCAGCTGCAGTCGGCCGGCACCGCGTCGACCAACCTCGCCTATCTCGGCCGCACCGTCGCCTTCGAGGGCGACAGCTTCCAGTACAGCCAGGGGATGACCCAGGCGCCGCTGGGCTACGAGCTGGCAACCTCGGCCAAGTCGGTGCGCGTCGACATCCTGGATGCCAACGGCAACATCATCCGCTCCATGCCGGGCGAAACCACCGCCGGCACCAAGCACGCCGTCAGCTGGGACTTCAAGGACAACAACGGCCGCCCGGTGCAGCCGGGCACCTATCGCATGAACGTGGCGCCGGTGGCGGAGAACAAGGCCGACACCATCAAGACCACCACCTACACCTTCGGCACCGTCGCCGGTATCGGCAGCAGCAAGGACGGCGAAACTGTGCTGAACATCGGCGCCAGCGAAGTCCCATTGTCGAAGCTGACCACCGTCTATTGATCGGGATTCGTTGCACGGACGGACTGTCGGCACGCTTGCCGGACGGAGCGCCGCTAGCGCCCCACCCGGTCGGATAAGCGACTACCACCCGATAAAAAGTTAACCCTTTCGTTTAGGCATTTGTTAAGTGCCGGCGCATACAGTACCCCGAAATCGTGGAATCCACAGTTTGGGTTGGAGCGTCCGCGCATGGCACTCATCGAACTCGACACCGGCGACGACTCTGCAGCCGGTGCATCGGTCATTGGTCCTGAGGGACGTCCCATGACCGAAAACGACCTCCCCCCGCCCGACACCAAGCGTTGGGTGATGCGCCGCAAGGCGGAAGTGGTCGCCGGCGTCCGTTCGGGCTTGATCAGCCTGGAAGAGGCCTGCCGCCGCTACACGCTATCGGTGGAGGAATTCCTGTCCTGGCAGCGGCTGATCGACAGCCACGGCATGCGCGGCCTGCGCGCCACCCGTCTGCAGGATTACCGGCCCGGCCAGCCCGTCCGCGACCGTATCGGCGCGGACTGAGACAGCGCACGAGAGTCGACAAAGCGCCGCAGGGTTGACCTGCGGCGCTTCGTTGTGTTTGGGGCGACAGAGGCCGGGGGCATCCGTCGCCTATGGTCGCACCTGCCCACACGCCGCGTCGATCAGCATCGCAGCCGCACTTGCCACCGCGTCGTTGTCCGGTCCCAGCTCCAGCGCGCGCCCGGCGGCATAGGCACCTTCCATCAACAACTGCAACTGGGCGCACAGCCGGTCCGGATCGTCGGCGCCGGCCGCGACCGCCAACCTGTGCAGACGGTCGCGGACCATGCGCTTGTGAGCCAGGGCCAGTGTACGGGCGGGATTGGCGGGGTCGCGCAGTTCGGCGGCGGCGCTGGTAAAGGGACAGCCCTGGAATTTCGGGTGATCGATCCAGTGGGCGAGCGCCACGAAAAGCGCCTTCATCTGGGCGCGCGGGTCGCCGGGATGGCGGGCCACCACCCGGTCCCACCATGCGCCATGCTGGGCCATGCTGCGTTCCAGATAGGCGCAGACCAGATCGTCCTTCGACTCGAAGTTCCGGTACAGGCTCATCTTCGCGACGCCGGATTTGGCGATGATCGTGTCGATGCCGACCGCGCGGATGCCCTCGCGATAGAACAGCTCCGCCGCCGTATCGAGAATCCGCTCCCGCGCCGGCTTCCTTGCGCTCGCCGCCTCTGACATTCCCACCCCATCCGTTCCGAACGGCCGGGTTCAAGCCCGGCATTGACAATGATACAGACCTGTCTCTACCATCGCAACGAAGAGACAGGTCTGTATCATCGCCGGGCGATCCGGGCCTGACCACCACAATGAACGGAGTTCCGGGGGATGCGCTATTTCGAAGATGTCACGGTGGGCGACCGCTTCACCGGCGGTCCGCTGACGGTCGAGGCGGCGGAGATCATGGCCTATGCGGAGAAGTTCGACCCGCAGCCTTTCCATCTGGACCCCGATGCGGCGAAGGACACGCTGTTTCGCGGGTTGGCGGCCAGCGGCTGGCACACCGCCGGGATGACCATGCGGATGATCGTGGGCAGCAACGCCGAACTGGCGGGCGGCTATATCGGCATGGGCGTCGATTCCATCGGCTGGCCCCGCCCGACCCGGCCCGGCGACGTGCTGCGCATCGAGATTGAGGTGATGGAGGCCCGCCGCTCCGCCAAGCGCCCCGACCAGGGCGTGCTGCGGGTGAAGACCACCACCTTCAACCAGAATGACGAGGTGGTGCAGACCATGATCGCCAACCTGCTGGCACCTGGCCGCCCCAGCTGAAAAAGCGAACGCCTGAAAAGAAAGCCCCCGCATCCGGGAGGGGATGCGGGGGCGGCAGTTTTTGCTCTCTCAGTCGCAGCTTTCTGCCGTCAGCGCTTCAGGCCGGCGGTGAAAGCGAAGTTGTCGAAGGAGTTCTCGGCCACCCGGAACCACAGATACTCGTCGTCGCGGAACTTCTTCCACTGCTCGTAGATCTTGGCGAACTTCGGGTTGCTCTTCGCCGTTTCCTCGTACAGCTCGGTGGCGGCCTTGTAGCAGGCCTCCATCACGTCGCGCGGGAAGGGACGCAGCTGGGCGCCGCCGCCGACCAGACGCTTCAGCGCCGCCGGATTCTCGGCGTCGTACTTGGCGTTCATGGTCAGGTTGGCTTCGAAGCAGGCGGCCTCCAGAACGGCCTTGTACTGCTTGGGCAGCTGTTCCCACTGCTGCTTGTTGACCAGCAGCGAGACGTTCAGCCCGCCTTCCCACCAGCCCGGATAGTAGTAATACTTGGCGACCTTGTTGAAGCCGAGCTTCTCGTCGTCATAGGGGCCGATCCACTCGGCGGCATCAATGGTGCCCTTTTCCAGCGACGGATAGATGTCACCGCCGGCGATCTGCTGCGGCACGACGCCCAGCTTGGCCAGGACCTGCCCGGCGAAGCCGCCGATGCGGAACTTCAGGCCCTTCAGATCCTCGACGGTCTTGATCTCCTTGCGGAACCAGCCGCCCATCTGCACGCCGGTGTTGCCGGCCGGGAAGTTCACGACGCCGTAGCCATCGAAGAACTCGCGCAGCAGCGGCATGCCGCCGCCATTGTAGATCCAGGCGTTCTGCTGGCGGGCGTTCAGGCCGAAGGGCACCGTCGCATCGAAGGTGAAGGTCGGGTCCTTGCCGACATAGTAATAGCTGGCGGTGTGGCCGCATTCGACCGTGCCGTTCTGCACCGCGTCCAGCACCTGCAGGCCGGGGACGATTTCACCGGCGGCGAAGGGACGGATCTGGAACTTGCCGTCGGTGGCCGCGGCGACGCGGGCGGCGATCGTGTCGGCGGCGCCATAGATGGTGTCCAGGCTCTTGGGGAAGCTGGACGCCAGACGCCAGTGGATCTCCGGCTGGGTCTGCGCGATGGCGGGGGCCGCCAGGGTGCTGGCGGCGACGCCGACACCGGCGGAGGTCAGGAAGGAACGACGCTTCATGAACGTTTCCTCATCGTTATGGCCATGGCGCCGGTTGAACGATGACGCCATTTGCCGAACAGAAGACACTATGGTGCCTGAACAATCCTAAGAATTGCGACGGCTGTTGGACAATTCGTCAAAACGCATGGCTTCCATTCCCGCCCTATTCCATCGCATGGAAAAATACAGCGCGCAGGCGCGACTGAAAAAGCGGCGAAAGTTCGTCGCCTTCTGCGGGATTTCTAAAGCAATGCATCGCGGGAAGAAACGACAACTGGCGTCCGCTCGGGGGAGCATCCATCAGCCTCATCGATCAACCGCGGAACCGTCTTGCCGTCGCCTGAATGGTTACGTGTACCGATGATATATGCGACGCGCGGAATGGCACCCACCCCTACTTTCGTTCATCCGCAGGAGATGAGGTGCGCATACATCATTCCATTTCGTGGGCAAGCTCATTGTGCACGCATAAAAGCGAGCACACAGAATTACATACAACTTACATGTTCAAAATTGCAGGGATGCTTGGCATGTTTGCCGCGCGGTCGGGGCGGTGGACCGGCCACCGCCCGCGCCGCACCAACGGAGGGCAAGAGGATGGACAAAATCCTCACTCTCCTGATCCTGCTGTTGCAGGTGGTCAAGCTGGTGCTTGAGTACCTGAACCGCTGATCGGGTGGGTGTGCCGGGGATTGGAGCCTCGGCACACCCACCCCGAAAATAGTGCTTTTTCACGCCGACGGCAACGCCTCACCCCAACATGTGCTTCATGATCGCTGGCGGGAAAGAATCGCGACCGCTCAACGAACCCCAACCGGCCGGCCGTGCCTGGGACGCAGGCACAGCAGCACGCCGCCCAACAGCAGCCCGGCCGCCAGCCCGCCCGCATGCGCGGCCCAGCCGACCTCGGCCAGCGGCGAGTCGGCATCCAGCGGCACCAGCGTCATCGCCGCGTTCAACAGCGCGAAAACCAGGATCGCCCCCTGCACCAGCCGCCGGGGCAGCCGTCGCGACAGCAGCCCGAAGTGCGGCCGCATCCACAGGAAGGCGCCCATCAGAGCGCAGATCGCCCCACTCGCCCCGATCAGCGGCGCCATCCGGTCGACGGTCAGCAGCCCCTCCGTCAGTGCCGCCGCCACCATTCCGGTAAGGAACAGCGCCAGATAGCGGAGATGCCCGGCCTCCCGCTCCACCACGTCGCCCAACAGCCACAGCACGGCCATGTTGGAGACCAGATGCGTCAGGTCGCCGTGGATCAGCACATGCCCGAACAGCCCGCGCCACAGCGCACCGGTGGGCAGCGGCCCCGCCAGTTCGACCGTTCCGAAGAAATAGGCGGGGACGAAGGCGAAGGATTCCGGCGGCAGCCGCAGGACGAAAGCCAGCACGCAGACAAGGATGACGGTGCGGTTGGCATAGGGCGGGATGGGCACGACGGCGACCGGCCCAGTTCCCCCGCTCCGGCCATGCCGGTCCAGCGCCAGCGCCATCCCCTGCCCCCGCAGTTCGGTGCCGCCGCTTCGCGCGGCGATAAGTCTCACCCCAATGTAAGAAGGGATATTGGCGAAAAACAGCCGCTTTCTGTCCCGCACAGGGTCTTCCTATACCGGTCGGACGGATTGGAGCGCCGGTCACCGGCTGGCACAGTGGCTCTACCGTCCGGCGAGGGCCCCTTCGCCGGGCAATGACAACCGGGGAAGAAACGACCATGAACGAACGTCAGGATACCGGCAGCATGACGGTGGACCGCCAAGGGCGCGTCATGGTGCTGACCATGAGCGATGCCGGCACCCGCAACGCGCTGGGCTTGAAGATGATGGCTGCCGGCCGCGACGCGCTGGACGAGGCGACGCACGACCCCGGCATCGGCGCCATCGTGCTGACCGGCGCCGGCGGCGCCTTCAGCAGCGGCGGGCACCTGAACAACCTCTATCACCACGGCAGCCGCTCGCGGTCGGAGAACCGGGACGGGATCGAGCGCTTCCACGGCTGGGTCCGGGCGATGCGCGAATGCCCCAAGCCGATCATCGCCGCGGTGGAGGGGCCGGCCGCCGGTGCCGGTTTCTCGCTGGCACTGGCCTGCGACCTGATCGTCGCGGCGGAGGATGCGCAGTTCCTGACCGCCTATGTCAGGGTCGGGCTGACCGCCGACGGCGGCGCCTCCGCCTCGCTCGCCCGCGCGCTGCCGCCGCAACTCTATGCCGAACTGATGCTGACCGGCGGCCCGGTCGATGCGGCGCGTCTGCATGCCGCCGGTGTGGTCAACCGCGTCACCGCGCCAGGCCGGGCGCTGGACGAGGCGACCGCCTGGGCGCAGATCATCGCCGAAGGGCCGGCGGGGGCCATGGGCCGGGCGAAGAAGCTGATGGAACTTGCCTATGGCAGCTTCGCCACCCAGCTTGCCCGTGAGAGCGACCTGTTCGTCGAGGCCCTGCACCATGGCGAGGCGAAGGAGGGCATCACCGCCTTCTTCGAGAAGCGCCGGCCGGTGTTCCACAAACGCTGAGCGATAAAGCGGGCCGGGCGCCGTCCGTAACGCCACCCGGCCGGCTCTGCATCACCGCACAAGGACGTGCGCCGCCTCCTTCGTCCGTCCGACCGCACCAGCCACCTGACTGACCGCGGTGGAGATGGCGGAGATGTTGGATGTCACCGTCGCCACGGCGGCGGAAGCACTCTGCATGTTGGACGACATGTTCTGAGTGACGGCGCTCTGCTCCTCCACCGCCGACGCCGTGCCGGTCACATGCTCCCGCACCACGGACACGGCTTCGCGGATGGCGTTCAGCGCGTTGGCGACTTCGGTCGAGGTCGACTGGATGCCCTCGATCTCGGCGGAGATCTGCTCGGTCGCCTTCCCGGCTTGATTGGCGAGGTTCTTCACCTCTGAGGCGACGACGGCGAAGCCCTTGCCCGCTTCACCGGCACGGGCCGCTTCGATGGTGGCGTTCAGCGCAAGCAGGTTGATCTGGCCGGCGATGCTGTTGATCAGCCCGACGATGCCGTTCATCGCCTGGGCAGCGGCGGCCAAGCGATCGGTGCTTTCCGCCACCGCGACCGTGCGGTCGAAGGCGCCATCGGTCGCCGAGCGGGCGCGCGTCATGCTCTGGGAGATTTCGCCGATGGAGGCGACCAGTTCCTCGGCACTTGCCGCCACCGCCTGGACGCTGGCCGAGGTCGAGCCGGCGGCGTCGTTGGCGGAATGCGCCTCCCCCATCGACAGATGGAGCGCCTGGTCGATCTCGCCGAAGTTTTTGTCGATCAGAACTTTGAGGTTGTTCAACAGCGAGACCTGCGCGGTTACATCGACCGCGAACTTCACCACTTTGATGACCCGGCCCTTCTCGTCGAGGATGGGGTTGTAGGCGCCTTCGATCCAAACCGGATTGCCGGACTTGCCGATCCGCTTGTATTGCGCCGCCTGGAATTCGCCGCGCCGAAGGGTTTCCCAGAAACGGGCGTAATCGGAGCTGTCGCGATAGGCCGGCTCGACGAACATGCTGTGGTGCTTGCCGACGACCTCGTCCAGGCGATAACCCATCACCTTCAGGAAATTGTCGTTGGCCTTGGTGATGATGCCCTCGGTCGTGAACTCGATCACCGCCTGCGACCGGTTGATCGCCGCCATCTGCGCGGCGTAGTCGAGGTTTTCCAGCCGCTCCTTGGCATCGGCCCATTCGACGACGAAGCCGATGCGCCGACCGTCCTCAGTCAGCGGCGTGACCAGCAAGTCGAACTGGCGTCCGCCGACCTTGATGGTGGCGCCATACGGCTTGGTCAGCGACGCCAGCAATCCACGTTGGTGGCTCGGGTTCTTGTGGAACACGTCGATGTTGCTGCCGACCAGGCGATTGACGTCCAGACGCGGCAGATCCTTCCGCAGATCGCTCTCCGCTTCGCGCAACAACGTCACCACGGCAGGGTTGACGTGGACGATGGTCAGATTTTCATCCGCCACCATCACCCTGGCGCGCAACCCATCGAGCGCCGCCATCTTGCGCCCGAGCGCCTGATTGATCTTCCCCCGTCCGAACATCGGCCTTCCCTCGTGAGTACGCTGGTATGGTTCGGATCATGCCGACAATTTATGAAAATTCCATAAGGGCGACTCCGACATCTTGTGACATTTTCTTTGATTTCCTGAAATAAAAGATCACGTTCCACGACTTAACCAGCAAGCCGCCAAACAAGTCCCACAAAGCAAGCCGCAGCAACATCTTTGGTTGAGCACTGGGGGCGTGAAAACAATGTTGCTCCGCAGCATGCCATTCATGTCGCGACGCCGCACCGATCAGAACAGGCCAAGTGGAACCGACTCCCGAAGTCAATGGGGGCGATGGAGGCGCCGGACATGCATCGCCCCGCACGAACAGGAGCATTAGCATCGCGCAAAGACCATATTCATGCGAATGTATGTTGTGCGCACCACCGGATGGTTGTAATAACTTGCGGCATGACACAACCGCGCCATCCCTTGACCGATACCGAACGGATCGACTGGATTCGCCTGATCCGTACGGAAAACGTGGGGCCGATCACCTTTCATCGCCTGCTGGAGCAGTACGGCAGCGCCGCCAGGGCACTGGACGCCCTGCCGGATCTGGCGCGGCGCGGCGGACGGGCCAAGCCGTTGCGGGTCGCCTCCAAGGCCGAGGCGGAACGGGAGGTGCAGGCCAACCGGCGCTTCGGCGCCCGGCTGCTCTGCGCCTGTGAACCCGACTATCCGGAACCGCTGGCCGCTGTGGACGATGCGCCGCCGGTGATATCGGTCGCCGGGCATGCCCATCTGCTGCGGCGACGCGCGGTCGCCATCGTCGGAGCGCGCAACGCCTCGCTGAACGGCAAGAAGTTTGCCGAATCGCTGGCTCGCGAACTCGGGGCGGCCGGGCTGCTGGTCGTCTCCGGCCTTGCCCGCGGCATCGACACCGCCGCCCATGCCGGTTCGATCGCCAACGGCACCGCGGCCGTGCTGGCCGGCGGCATCGATGTTGTCTATCCGCCCGAGAACGAAGGGCTGTACCGCGACATCGTGGCGCAGGGCGTGGTGGTGGCGGAAAGTGCCATCGGCACCCAGCCGCAGGCCCGCCATTTCCCCCGCCGCAACCGCCTGATCTCCGGCCTGTCGCTGGGCGTGCTGGTGGTGGAGGCGGCGTTGCGCTCCGGCTCTCTCATCACCGCGCGGATGGCTCTGGAACAGGGGCGCGAGGTGATGGCGGTGCCGGGTTCTCCGCTCGACCCGCGCTGCCACGGCACCAACAACCTGCTGCGCCAGGGTGCCACGCTGGTGGAACGGGCCGACGACGTGCTGCGCGCCATCGAGAACCTGCGGCCGCCGACGCTGGCGGAACGGCAGCGCGACCTGTTCAGCGCCCCCATCCATACCCCCTCCCCTGCGGCGGAACCGGACGAATCCGACCTCGCCAAGGCACGCGCCCTGGTGCTGGAAAACCTGGGCCACTCGCCCGTCACCATTGACGAACTCGTTCGCGGGTGCCAATTGTCCGCTCCGGTGGTGCTGACCGTGGTTCTGGAACTCGAGCTTGCCGGCCGAGTCCAGCGTCTTCCCGGTCATCAGGTCTCTCTCGCCTGATCGGCATCGCCGTGGTTTGGGTGGGCATACGCGAAGGGCTGGTTTCTTGCCGGGCAGCAACGTCGTCATCGTCGAATCGCCGGCCAAGGCGAAGACCATCAACAAGTATCTGGGCGACGACTACACCGTCATCGCCAGCTTCGGCCATGTCCGCGACCTTCCGGCGCGGGACGGCTCGGTGCGCCCGGATGAAGACTTCGCGATGGAATGGGAACTGGGCGACCGCTCCAAGCGCCACATCGACGAGATCGCCAAGGCGGTGAAGTCGGCCGACCGCGTCTATCTCGCAACCGACCCGGATCGCGAGGGAGAGGCCATCGCCTGGCACCTGTCGGAACTGCTGCGCGAAAAGCACCTGACCGACAATCGCGATGTCCAGCGCATCACCTTCAACGAGATCACCAAAAGCGCGGTGCAGGCCGCCATCGCCAATCCGCGCGACGTGTCGCGCGAACTGGTCGACGCCTATCTGGCGCGCCGGGCGCTGGATTATCTGGTCGGCTTCACCCTGTCGCCGGTGCTGTGGCGCAAGCTGCCGGGCTCCAAGTCGGCCGGCCGCGTGCAGTCGGTGGCGCTGCGCCTGATCTGCGAGCGCGAGTCGGAGATCGAGGTCTTCAAGCCGCAGGAATACTGGTCGATCGCGGTCGGTTTCACCACGCCGGCCGGGTCCTCCTTCACCGCGTCGCTGACTCAGCTTGACGGCAAGAAGCTCGACAAGTTCGGCCTGCCCAACCGCGAGGCGGCCGAGGCCGCGGTGGCGAAGATCCGCCCGCAGGCCTTCGCCGTGTCGCAGGTCGAGCGCAAGCAGAGCCGCCGCAACCCGTCGCCGCCCTTCACCACCTCCACCCTGCAGCAGGAGGCCTCGCGCAAGCTGGGCTTCGGCGCCACCCGCACCATGCGCACGGCGCAGAAGCTGTATGAAGGCGTCGACATCGGCGGTGAGACGGTCGGCCTCATCACCTATATGCGAACCGACGGCGTCAGCCTGTCGCAGGAGGCCATCGACGGCGCCCGCAGCCTGATCGGCTCACACTATGGCGAGCGCTATGTCCCGGCCCAGCCGCGCGTCTACAAGACCGCCGCCAAGAACGCCCAGGAGGCCCACGAGGCCATCCGGCCGACCGACCTGCACCGCCGCCCCGAATCGGTGTCCGGCTATCTGGAAAGCGACGAGCTGCGGCTCTATGAGCTGATCTGGAAGCGCACGCTGGCCAGCCAGATGGAAAGCGCCGTGCTGGATCAGGTGGCGGTGGACATCGCCAGCCCGTCGAAGGACGTGGTGCTGCGCGCCACCGGCTCCATCGTCGTGTTCGACGGCTTCCTGAAGGTCTATCAGGAGGACCGCGACGACGCGGCCGAGGACGACCAGCAGGAACGCCGCCTGCCGGCCATGGACCAGGGCGACGCCCTCGACCGTGGCGACATCATCCCGGACCAGCATTTCACCCAGCCGCCACCGCGCTATTCCGAAGCCAGCCTCGTCAAGAAGCTGGAGGAGCTGGGGATTGGCCGCCCGTCCACCTATGCGTCCATCCTGCAGGTGCTGCAGGACCGCAATTACGTGCGGCTGGACAAGCGTCGCTTCATCCCGGAGGACCGCGGCCGGCTGGTCACCGCCTTCCTGGAGAACTTCTTCCACCGCTATGTGGAGTACAACTTCACTGCGGAGCTGGAGAACCAGCTGGACGAAATCTCCGACGGCAAGATCGATTGGAAGACCGTCCTGCGCGATTTCTGGACCGCCTTCGACGTGGCGGTGAACGGCACCAAGGATCTGACGATCACCCAGGTGCTGACCACGCTCGACAATGAACTCGGCGCCCATTTCTTCCCCGCCGCCACCGAGGACGGCCATGACCCGCGCGTCTGCCCGGTCTGCCGCGAGGGCCGGCTGGGGCTGAAGCTGGGCAAGATGGGCGCCTTCATCGGCTGCTCGCGCTATCCCGAATGCCGCTACACCCGACCGCTGGCCGTCGCCAACGACGAGAATGGCGAGGCGCAGGAAGGCCCGCGCGAACTGGGCAACGATCCGGAAACCGGTCTGCCGGTGACGGTGCGCCGTGGCCCCTACGGCGCCTATATCCAGTTGGGCCCGGCGCCCACCGCGGCGGTCGCTCCGCCGGAGGAGCCTGCGGAAGAACCGGCGGCCGACGGCAAGAAGCCGAAGGCGAAGAAAAAGAAGAAGGACGACACGCCGAAGCCCAAGCGGGTGTCGCTGCCCAAGGGCATGGCCGCGGGCGACGTGGATCTCGACACCGCGCTGAGGCTGCTGGCCCTGCCGCGCGTCATCGGCAACCACCCGGAAACCGGCGAGGAGATCAGCGCCGGCATCGGCCGCTTCGGTCCCTATCTGAAGCATGGCAGCGTCTACAAGTCGCTGACGCCCGATGACGACGTGCTGACCATCGGCATCAACCGCGCCGTCGACCTGCTGGCCGGTGCCGCCAAGAAGGCGTCGGCCCCGGCCAAGACGCTGGGTGACCATCCGAAGACCGGCAAGCCGATCACCATGGGCTCCGGCCGCTTCGGTCCCTATGTGAAGCATGCCAGCGTCTATGCCTCGATCCCCAAGGGAACCGAGCCGGACAGCGTGACGCTGGAACAGGCGCTGGAGCTGATCGACGCCAAGGTCGCCAAGGATGCTGCCAAGAAGGGCAAGGCGCCGAAGGACGCCGAACCGGCCAAGGCCGAAGGCGCGGAGGCTGAGAAGCCCGTTAAGGCGAAGGCCCCCGCGAAGAAGCCGGCCGCCAAGAAGGCGAGCAAGGCGAAGGCCGCGAAGGATGCTCCGGCGGAAGCCGCCGCGCCGAAGAAGACCGCCAAGGCGTCGTAACCAGATCCCCCTTTCCCCAGATGGGCAAGGGGGATTTCCCCTGCTTCACAAGGTTCTGCGTGTCACCCGCGGGTCCGGCGCGTTAAGCTGCCCGCGGTGCACAACCGAAGAAGCACGGGAGGACAACGACCATGAGCGCCGCGGTTTCGACACACGATCCCAATGCACCGCTGGTCCTGCGTGAGGATCGCGAGGGGGTCGCCACGCTGACGCTGAACCGGCCGAAGGCACGCAACGCCCTGTCGGTGGGGCTGATGGCGGCGCTGCAGGACGCGCTGGACGCCATTCACGAGGACAATTCCGTGCGCGCCGTGGTGCTTGCCGGGGCCGGTGGCGCCTTCTGCGCCGGGCATGACCTCAAGGAGATGCGCGCCGCCCCGTCGCGGGAACTGTACGAGGCGCTGTTCACCCAGTGCTCCCGCCTGATGCTGACGATCAACCGCGTCCGCCAGCCGGTGATCGCCAAGGTGCGCGGCGTGGCGACCGCCGCCGGCTGCCAGCTGGTGGCAACCTGCGACCTCGCCTATTGCGAGGAGGAGGCGCGCTTCGCAACGCCGGGCGTCAACATCGGACTGTTCTGCTCGACGCCGATGGTGGCGCTGACCCGCGCGGTCGGGCGCAAGGCGGCGATGGAGATGCTGCTGCTGGGCGATCTGATCGACGCCGAGGAGGCGGAGCGCATCGGCCTCGTCAACCGCGCGGTGCCGGCCGACCAGCTGGACGAGGTGGTGGACAGCGTCGCCGCCAAGATCGCCTCGAAGTCGCCGCTGACGCTCGCCACCGGCAAGGAGGCGTTCTACCGCCAGATCGATCTGGACGTGGAAGGCGCCTATGCCTATGCCGCCAAGGTGATGACCGAGAACATGATGGCGCAGGATGCCGCCGAGGGCATCGACGCCTTCCTGGGCAAGCGCACGCCGGTCTGGTGCGGCCGATGACCGAGCCTAGGATCACGGAGCCATCCGACTACACCGACGCCTTTTTGCGCGGCGTTCTGGAAAACGCGAAGAGCATCGCCGTGGTGGGGGCCAGCGCCGACCCGGTGAAGGCCAGCTTCTTCGTGATGAAGTACCTGCGCGACAAGGGCTATCAGGTCATCCCGGTCAACCCGAAGATGGCGGGCCAGACCATCCTCGGCCTGCCGGTCTACGCCAGCCTGAAGGATTTGCCGGAGCCGCCGGACATGGTCGACATCTTCCGCAACTCCGCCGCCGCCGGCGGGGTGACGGATGAGGCGATCGCCGCCGGGGCCAAGGTGGTGTGGATGCAACTGGGTGTCCGCAACGACGAGGCGGCGGCGCGGGCGCAGGCCGCCGGCCTGACCGTGGTGATGGACCGCTGCCCAAAGATGGAAATCCAGCGCCTCTACGGCGAGATCGGCCGGATCGGGGTCAATTCCAACGTGCTGGTGACCCGCCGCATGGCGCCGACGAAATCGTTCAAAAAACTGATCTGAATAATTGGGGGAATCACGCAGATGACTGAGCAGAAGAGCTTCGGCTTCGAGACCCGCGCCATTCATGCCGGCGCCGCACCCGATCCGGCGACCGGCGCCCGCCAGACGCCGATCTACCAGACCACCAGTTTCGTGTTTGAAGACGTCGATGATGCCGCCTCGCTGTTCAACCTGCAGAAGGTCGGCTTCATCTATTCCCGCCTGACCAACCCGACCGTGGCCGTGCTGGAGGAGCGTCTCGCCAACCTGGAAGGCGGCGCCGGCGCCACCGCGACCTCGTCCGGCCATGCCGCGCAGCTGCTGGCACTGTTCCCGCTGATGGCGCCCGGCGACCACATCGTTGCGTCGAAGAAGCTCTATGGCGGTTCGCTGAACCAGCTCGGCATCAGCTTCCCGCGCGCCTTCGGCTGGCAGCCGAGCTTCGTCGACACCGACACCGTCGACAACGTCAAGGCGGCGCTGACCGAGAAAACCAAGGCGATCTTCGTCGAAAGCCTCGCCAACCCCGGTGGCGTGGTGACCGACATCGAGGCCATCGCCAAGATCGCCGACGAGGCCGGCATTCCGCTGATCGTCGACAACACGCTCGCCACCCCCTACCTGATCAACCCGATCCAGTGGGGCGCCACGCTGGTGGTCCATTCCACCACCAAGTTCCTGTCCGGCAACGGCACCTCGGTCGGCGGCGTGGTGGTCGACAGCGGCAAGTTCGACTGGAGCAAGTCCGGCAAGTTCCCGGCGCTGAGCGAGCCGGACCCCGGCTATCACGGCCTGCGCTTCCACGAGACCTTCGGCCATCTCGCCTTCACCATCCACGGCCATGCCGTCGGCCTGCGCGACCTGGGGCCGAGCCAGGCGCCGATGAACGCCTTCCTGACGCTGAACGGCATCGAAACCCTGCCGCTGCGCATGCAGCGCCACGCCGACAGCGCGCTGAAGGTGGCGCAGTTCCTGGAAGGCCATCCGGCGGTCAGCTGGGTCAGCTATGCCGGGCTGGAATCGTCGAAGTACCGCGATCTCGCGAAGAAGTACCTGCCGCGCGGCGCCGGTGCGGTGCTGACCTTCGGCGTCAAGGGCGGCTTCGAGGCCGGCGTGAAGGTGGTGGAGAGCGTCGAGCTGTTCAGCCACCTCGCCAACATCGGCGACGCCCGCTCGCTGATCATCCACCCGTCCTCGACCACCCACCGCCAGCTGTCGGCGGAAGCCCAGGCCTCGGCCGGCGCCGGCCCCGACGTGATCCGTCTGTCGATCGGGCTGGAGACACCGGAGGACATCATCGCCGATTTGGATCAGGCGCTGAACAAGACGCTCGCGTAAGAGCTTCCGATCCGGCGGCGGGTCACTCCGCCGCCGGCAGGGGTTCCGCCACCGGTTCGGCCTTGCGGCGGTCGTCGGGCAGCAGCAGGGCGGCGGCGAAAGCCAGCGCGGCCAGCGCCGACAGGGTCAGGTAGAGCATGGTGAACTCTCCCGTGCGCTCATAGACCCACGCGACCAGCTGCACCGCCAGCGGGCCGGCGCCGAAGGACAGGATGTATTTGGCGCCGAAGGCCAGTCCGCGGTGCTTGTCCGGGGTGTAGCGGGCCAGCAGCATGTTCTCCGCCGGGATCTGCGTCTGCGAGGCGATGACCACGAAGGCGGCGGCGGCCACCAGCGGCACGTCAGCCAGGACGGCAACCGCTGCCATCAGCGGAATCTGGGCCAGCAGGCAGAGCATATAGACCCTTTTGAGCGAATGGCGGTCGGCCAGCACACCGCCGACCATCTGCGGCAGGGCGGAGATCAGGTAGACCGCCGTCACCAGCCCGCCGACGCCCAGCGTGCCGGTGCCGAGCCAGCCGCCCAGCCGCGCCTCGAACAGCTTGGGCAGCACCACCTGCATGGCGTTGAAGATCAGACCGGCGCAGACCATGGTCAGCGACAACACGAAGAAGGCGCGGAACACGTCGCCGCGCGACGGCTTGGGCTGCGGCTTCACGTCGGCGTGGCGGTTTTGAACGACGCCGGTCATCATCAGCAGGGCCAGGGCAACACCCAGCACGATGCAGATCGCACCGGGGATGATGAAGGCCATGCGCCAGTTCAGCCACTGCGTCAGGCTGCCGGCGACCACCGCGGCGGTGGCGACGCCGAAGGTGCCGAACAGGCCGAGCCAGCCCATCGCCTTGCCGCGGTTCTCGGCATTCGCCATCATCCAGGCCATGCCGACGGGGTGGTAGATCGACGCCCCAAGACCCAGCAGGGCCAGCGACCACATCAGCATCTCCGGCCCGTCCGACAGCCCGGCCAGCACCGCGCCACCACCGGTCATCAGGTAGAAGACCGCAATCATGCCGGCCGAACTCCAGCGGTCGCCCAGCCAGCCGGCCAGCGGTGCCCCCAGCCCGATCATGAAGGCGCCCAGCGTCCACAGCCGGATCAACTCGTCATAGGAGAGCTTCCATTCCGTTTCCAGCGCCAGCACGATGGTCAGGAACAGCGCCGACACGATGTGCATCAGCGAATGCCCGACCCAGGCGAAGCCGACGGACAGCCGCGCCGAGGTCGGCGACGGCAGGGCGGCGGAAGGGTGGCTCATGGACCGTCTCCGACCCCGGACCTGTCCGGACCGGGGAATGTTTCACAGGCAAGCGAAACGCAAGGCTGGCACGGGTTGGTTGAACCGTCCAATGCGCCTGCCTCATGGCGGGCATGCCCGAGAAAGCGCGGGGTCAGTCCTGAACGTTCCCGCGCATCTTCTTCACCTCCGACCGCTTGGCCTTGCCCTCCAGCCGCCGCTCCTTGGAGCCCTTGGTCGGCTTGGTGGGGCGACGGGGCGGCGGCGGCGGGGCGGCGGCTTCGCGGATCAGGTCGATCAGTCGCTCGCGGGCGTCCTCGCGGTTGCGCATCTGCGAGCGGTAGCGGTCGGCCACCAGGATCAGCACACCGTCCTGGGTTAGGCGCGATCCGGCCAACCGCTCCAGGCGGTAGCGCACCGGGTCGGGCAGGTTCGGTGAGCGGCGCACGTCGAAGCGCAGTTGGACCGCCGTCTCCGTCTTGTTGACGTGCTGGCCGCCGGGGCCGGAGGCGCGGATGAACTCCTCCTGCAATTCGCTCTCGTCCAGGCTGATGCGGGGGTTGACCCGGATCATGTCGACGCCTCCGGTGGCGGCTCCAGCGGGTGGCGGGCGCGGAAGGCGCGGGCCAGCGCGGCGAAGCCGGCGACGTCGATCTCCTCCGCACGGGCGGTCGGGGCGATGCCGGTCTCCTCCAGCAGGGCCTCGGCGTTGCCCAGCGACTTCAGGCTCTGGCGCAGCATCTTGCGGCGCTGGCCGAAGGCGGCGGCGGTGACCTGCTCCAGCGCGCGCCAGTCGGCTGGTTCGGGGTTGGCCCGCGGGGTCAGGTGCACGACCGTCGATTCGACCTTCGGCGGCGGGGTGAAGGCGCGCGGCGGCAGGTTGAACAGCACGCGGGCGTCGGAGCGCCATTGGGTGATGACCGACAGCCGGCCATAGGCCTTGCTGCCGGGCTTCGCCACCAGCCGGTCGGCGACCTCCTTCTGGAACATCAGGGTCAGGCTGACATAAGCCTCGATCCGCGCCAGCCAGCCGAGCAGAAGCGGCGTCGCGACATTGTAAGGCAGGTTGGCGACGATGGCGCGCGGGGCGGGGGCGAGGTCTTCCGGGTCCACCGTCAGGGCGTCGGCCTCGACGATGCTCAGCCGGCCCTGCGAGGCCTCGATCACGTCAGCCAAGGCTTCTATGAAGCGGCGGTCGCGTTCGATGGCGATGACCTTCACCGCGTTGGTCGCCAGCAGCGCACGGGTCAGGCCGCCGGGACCGGGACCGACCTCGATGGCGGTGGTGCCGGCCGGCAGGTTGGCCGAGCGCGCGATCCGCCCCGTCAGGTTCAGGTCGAGCAGGAAGTTCTGCCCCAGCGACTTGCGCGCCTCCAGCCCGAAGCGCGCGATCACGTCGCGCAGCGGCGGCAGGGCGTGCGGGTCGAAGACAGCCGGAGCGGATGCGGGCGCGACGGGGGCGGAGATCGGGTCGGTCATCCCCGACTTATAGGCATCCCCCGCGCGCTTCACCAGACGGCAGTTTGCAACAGTGGCAACAGGTGTTGGCTACAGCAGGCGGCGCAGCAGCACGACGGCGACCACGCCGGCCACCACGGCGACCACCATCGGCACGCGCCGGGCGATCAGGCAGACGAAGGCGGCGGCCAGCGCGTCGGACGGGCGCGACAGGGCGGCGGGCGCCACCAGGGCCACCAGAACCGCGCCCGGCGTCGCCTCCAGCGCCGCGCTCGCCGCCCGGCCGGGCCGCACCCGCGCGATCAGCCACGGCCCGCCGATCCGCGTCATCCAGGTGACCAGCGCCCCGCCCAGCACGATGGCGAAGACACTCCAGTCCAAATGCAGCGATTCAAGCATCCTGCGCCCTCCCCTTCCCCTTCGCTTGAAGGGCGGCGACCGCTCCGCCGGCCAGCGCACCGGCCAGAATGTGCCAGGTTCCTCCGGAGGACAGCGCATGCACGGCCAGCGCGGCGGCGGCGCTCGCCAGCCAGGGCGGCAGCGAACCGACGCCGCGCCAGAATCCGGCCAGCAGGCAAAGGAAGACGGCGATGAAGGTGAAATCCAGTCCCCAGGTGGTCGGATCGGCGATCAGCGCGCCAGCCAGCGTCCCCGCCACCGTGCTGGTCAGCCACGCCAGATAGAGCGTCGCCGCCACCCCGTACCAGTAGGCCAGCGTCAGTTCAGGTCCGCGGCGCAGGGCCAGCGCCCATTGCTCGTCGGTCATGAAGAACAGCGCCAACCCGGCCCGTGCGCGGGGAACACCGCGAAAGCGCGGCTCCAGCGTCGCCCCCATCAGCAGGTGACGCAGGTTGACCAGCAGGATGGCGCCGACCACCGCCAGCCCGGCGCTTCCCTTGTCCAGCAGTTCGACGGCGACGAACTGGGAACTGCCGGCGAAGACCAGCGCGCTCATCAGCCCCATATCCAGCGCCGACAAGCCGGCCTTGGCGGCGAGGCTGCCCAGCAGGAAGCCGAAGGGAACCGCGCCGGCCACGATGGGCAGGCAATGGACGACGCCCGCCGCGAACTCCTGCCGCGGGGATGCCGGTATGGTGATGGTATCCGTGCTCATGGTCGGGAGGTTAGGCGGCCACGGCGGGCGCGTCTTGGATGGGATTGCTGCCGCGCCGGTATTGGCCGGGGGAGACGCCGACCCGACCCTTGAACACCCGGTTGAAATGCGCCTGATCGCAGAAGCCGCAGGCCAGCGCGACATCGGCCAAGGGAAGCGGCCGGGCCAGCAGCCGCTTGGCCTGGGCGACGCGCCGGTCGGTCAGATAGCCGTGCGGCGTGGTGCCCACCGCCGCACGAAAGACGCGCAGCAGATGGAAGCGGCTGAGCCCCGCCGCCTCGGCCAGATCGGCCAGTTCCACCGGACTGTCGAGGTGGGCGTCCAGATACTCCCGCGTGCGGCGGACGGCCGCCGGCTCCTGCCCGGGATCGCGTGGGCGGGCGGTCAGGTCGCCATGGCGCAAAGCCAGTGCGGTGAAGGCACGCAGCGCGTCGGTGTCGGTGCGCAGCGGCTCGCGGTATGGACCCTCCAGCCCATGGTGCAGGCCGCGCAGGGCCTGGAACAGCTCCGGATCGTCCAGTTCCATCGCGGCGAAATGCGGGGCGACGGGGCGGCCCAGCGCGTCGGCCATCGCCTGTTCGAACAGAGCCACCGACGGGTAGAACATGCGGTAGGCATAGCCATCCTCGGCCGGGCGGCCGTCATGCAGAACCTCCGGGTCCAGCACCACGACCTGTCCGGCGCGCGCCATTCGGTCGGTGCCGCGGCAACGGTACAGCTCGGTCCCGGCGGTGATGACGCCGACCACATAGGTCTCGTGCGTGTGCGGGGCATAGCTGTGGCGCTGGAAGCGGGCGTTCAGGCATTCCATGCCGTCGAAACGCGCTTCCCGCCACAGCCGGGCGAAATCGCCGCCGCCGGCCGGAGTCCGGGTCAGTGCTGATTGCTGGTCCATGCCGCAGTCTAACAGGCGGGCGCGCCGGACGTCTTGGACAGGATTGCGGGGACAGGATTGATGCTGGATCACACGATGCGCCGGCCGACGGCATGCTCCGCCGGGTCGCCGGGATGATCCGGAAACGGGGCGCCATGGCCGGGCTGGTGGCTGTCATGGACCAGACAGGCACCGGCGATTAGCGGCCACAGGTGGGAGCGGAGGAAGCGCTGGTCCTGCCAGCGGTCGGCCTCCGCCGCGGCGAAGCGGTCGATCAGCGGTTCCAGCGGCGGCAGCAGGCCGGCAACCCCGCCCCACATGCCGGCCAGCATCAGTTCGCTGTGAAGCGGGTGGTCGCGCATGACGTGGAAGGGCTTGCCCGACACGATCCACGCCTCCACCGCCGCCCGCTCGCGCGGGCCGACCCGCGAGTCGCTGTCGCGGCAGATGAAGCGCCGGACGGTCGGATCGTCGGAGGCCAGGAAGCGCCAGTAAAGGCCGCTGACCGGACCGCCTCCGGACGGCATGACCACCCGTTCCGCGCCCAGCGCGTCCAGCTCCGCCAGAATCTCCGGCGGCACGCTGTCGTCGTGGTAAATGCGGCAGGTCCAGCCGGGATAGACCGACGGCACCAGCCGGGCATTCTCCAGCGCCCCGCGATGGTAGATCTCGGTCGCTCCCCACAGGCTGAAGGCGACGACATCGCGGATACGCCTTTCCGGAGCGGCCGGGCGGCCGCGAAGCGGCGGCAGGGCGAGCGCCGCGCCTTCCCGCGCCGCGAGTTGCGCCTTCTGCGCCAGAAGCCTGTCGATCTGGGTCAGCGATTCGACCTCCCGGTAGGTCTGGAACAGAAGGATGGCGAGGTTCTCGCGCGCATCGAGGAAATCGGGCGCCAGCGCCACCGCCCGGCTCAGACTCGTCGCCGCCTGTTCAAGCGCCTCCAGATCCAAACCCGCAGCTTGCCGGGTCAGAATGCCGAGGTTGAAGACCGCCCCGACATGGTCGGGCTGCAACGCCAGCGCCTGCCGGTAGCGGGCCATCGCATCGTCCGCCCGGCCGGCGCGGGAGAGGGCGTTGGCGAGTTGGAACAGTCGCTCCGCCGTCGGCGGTTCCACGGCAACCAAGCGCGACAGGTCGGCGACCGCCGCCACTGTCCGCCCCTGTTCCAGGTGATGGGTGCCGCGCAACTCGAGCAGCAGACCCAGCCTTTGCCGGGTCTCGTCGTTGCGCGGGTCGAGCGTCAGCGCCCGGCCCAGCGCACCGATGGCGGCGTCGGTGTCGCCCGTCATCTGTGCCGCCACGCCGAGAAGAACCAGAGCCGGCGCGTCGTCGGGTTGCAGGGCGGCGGCGCGGCGCTGGCTGACCATGGCCTCCGCCGGATACCCGAGCGCCTGATGGACCTTGCCGAGGTCGCGGTGGTAATCGGCGATACCCGGCTGAGCGAGCACCGCCGCAGCGATGCGCGGCGCCGCCGCCTCCAGACGGCCGGTCTGCGCCAGCAACATGCCCAGCAGATGGGAGGCGGCATGTGTCCCCGGGGCGGCGTCGAGGATGCGGCCATAGAGGATTTCCGCCTCCCGCAGCCGCCCGGCCCCGTGATGGTCGACGGCGACCCGAAGGGCTTCCTGAATCGAGGCCATGACACTCCCCAAACACATCGCAGACAACGACGGGCGAAGCGGCCGATAGCATGCCGGCCGGCGCGTTACACAGTGTTACACAGCAGCACCTCGCCGGATATTGTCCAGTTACAGTCGCGCGCGATCATGGACGCCAACAAGAAACGACACCTGATCAAGGGCGACTGCCATGACCATCTCCAAGACCATGACCCGCGACGTGGTCACCCCCGTCACCATCGTCACCTTCGTCGTGTCCACGGTGACCGGCGTGATGCTGCTCCTGCATTGGAACACCGGGCTGGTGCGCTTCTCCCACGAATGGCTGAGCATCGCGTTCTCCGCCATCGCCCTCTGGCATCTGGTGAAGAACTGGCGGGCTTTCCTGGGCTATCTGAAGCGGTACGCCGCGCAAGCCGCCTTCATCGCCAGCATCGTCGTATCCGTGGCCTTCACCGGCATGACCGGCACCACCGGCGGCGGCAGCGTCAATCCGGGGGCGGTGTTCGGCGCACTGTCCGACGCGACGCTGGAAGCGGCGGCGCCGGCACTGGGGCTTACCCCGGACAAGGCGATGGACGTGCTGAAGACTGCCAACATCGACGCCGCGCCGGGCGAGACTCTGACCGCCATCGGCGAGCGCGCCGGCAAGAACGGCGCGGCGGTCGCCAGCCTGCTGGCGGCGAAGCGGGCGCACTGAGGCGGGCGCCTAGTCCTCGTCGCCGTCCCCGTCGCCAAGCAGATAGTCGATGTCGCCGCCGTCGAGCGCGCTGACCAGCCCCTTACCCTCGATGGTGGCGGCGGACAGGCTGCCCTTGCGGCGCTGGAGGTCGAGGATGCGTTCCTCCACCGTGTTGGCGGCGATCAGCTTGTAGACGAAGACCGGCTTGTCCTGGCCGATGCGATAGGCACGGTCGGTCGCCTGATCCTCGGCGGCGGGGTTCCACCAGGGATCGTAGTGGATCACCGTGTCGGCGGCGGTCAGGTTCAGGCCGCGCCCGCCGGCCTTCAGGCTGATGAGGAACACCGGAACCTCGCGGTTCTGGAAGCGGTTCACCGGCTCGGCGCGGTCGAGCGTGCGGCCGGTCAGCTCGACATAGGGGATGTGTGCCTTCTCCAACTCCAGCTTGATGAGGTCGAGCATGGTGGTGAATTGCGAGAAGATCAGGATGCGCCGGCCTTCCGGCACCATCTCCTTCACCATCTCGGTCAGGGCGTGCAGCTTGGCGCTCGGCCGCGTCTTGCCGCCCAGCGCGGCGATGGATTTCAGCAGGCGCGGGTCGCAGCAGACCTGACGCAGCTTCAACAGCGCGTCGATCACCGCGATGGCGTTCTGGCCCAGCCCCTTGCCGCTGGCGGCCAGCGCCGCGCGCACCGTCTCGTTCACCGACAACCGGATGGTTTCGTAGAGGTCGCGCTGGTCGCGTTCCAGGTCGATGCGGACAACCACCTCGGTCTTCGGCGGCAGTTCCTTCGCCACCGCCTCCTTGGTGCGGCGGAGCAGGAAGGGGCGGATGCGGCGCATCAGCAGGTTGGCGCGGGTGTTGTCGCCGCGCTTCTCGATCGGCACGCGGTAGCGCTTGCCGAACTCCTTGCGGTCGCCCAGCAGGCCCGGCATCAGGAAGGCGAACTGGCTCCACAGCTCGCCCAGATTGTTCTCCACCGGCGTGCCGGACAGGCAGAGCCGGTGCCGCGCCGGCAGAGCCGCGACCGCACGGGTCGCCTTGCCGTCGGGGTTCTTGATCGCCTGCGCCTCGTCCAGCACGATCATGTGCCAGGTCAGGCGCTTCAGCAGATCGATGTCGCGCGCCACCACGCCATAGGTGGTGACGACGATGTGGGCGCGGTCGATCTCCGACAGTTTGCCATGGCGGTCGATGCCATGCAGCACCACGACCCGCAGATGCGGGGTGAAGCGTTCAGACTCCGCCACCCAGTTGGGCACGAGGCTGGTCGGCACCACCACCAGACAGGGTTCGGTCAGCCGGCCCTCATGCTCTTCCATGGCGATGTGGGCCAGCGTCTGGGCGGTCTTGCCCAGGCCCATGTCGTCGGCCAGGATGCCGGCGACGTTGTTGGCGCGCAGGCTCTGCATCCAGGCGAGGCCGCCGCGCTGATAGTCGCGCAGTTCGCCCCTGAAACCCGGCGGCGGGGTCATGTCGCCCGGCATCTCGTCGGCGCGCAGGCGCTGGAGATAGCCGTCGATCTGCGCCGTCTCGTCGCCGCGCCGGGCGATCAGGTCGTCGATGTCGAGCAGGGAGTCGGCCTCGGCCAGCGGCACCTTCAGCCGGTCGCCGCTGCTGCGCCCGCTGTCCAGCATGGCTTCGAGAACGCTGAGCAGCCGCTCGATCCGCTCGGCCGGCAGGGCCAGGACGTTGCCGTCGTCCAGCACGATGTGGGCGCGGCCGTCGATGACGCGGGTGGTCGACAGGCCGCCCTTCTCCACCAGACGGGCGAGGATCGGCAGAAGCGGCTGGCGCTCGCCGTCGATCTCGACGCCGACATCCAGGTCGAACCAGCCGTCGCCGGCATCGCGGACGGCGACCTCGACCTCGGCGCCCGGTTCGATGACCTTGGTGCCGAAATCGGCGCCGACCTCGACGATCCAGCCCGCCTTGGTCAGGGCGGGGACTTCGTTGGTCAGGAAATGCTGCCAGCGCTCCTCCACGTCCCGGCCGGTCAGCCAGTGGACGCGGGAGCCGCGGGCGTTCAGCGCACCCTTCGGCGGTTCGATCCGCGCTTGGGCGAAGCCTAGGCCGGACAGCCGGTCCAGCGCCGCCTGCTCGTCGGCCTTGTCGCGGCGGACGAAGGTGACGTCGCCGAAGTCATCCTCATAGCGGGCGAACTGGCGCTGGTCGTCGGGCTCGATCTCCACCACGTTGCCGGGTTCGCCATAATCGAACGACAGGCGCAGCACGTCGACCAGCCCATCGGCCGGCGTCACCACACGGCCGAGGCGCGCGAGGATCCGTGGGGAGCGTTCGACGATGGCCGCCGCGTCGGCCGCACCGCTGCGCACGCCGGGAATGGCGTTGTCGCGGAAAGTGGGCGTTGCAATGGACGGCGGCGGGGTGATGCGCGGCATCGACGCTGGCCCTGGTTTCAGGGGGCCACTGCGCGAGGGACCGAACAGGCGCGACGGGGTCGATTTGGACGGCACCGGCGGCGGTGGCGGAGCGGCCTGCACCGGCTTGGCCTTCGGCACTTCCACCACCTGGAGATCGACCGGGAAGACGGTGCCGGTGGCGCTGTCGACGCACCAATAGGACTGGCCCTTCACCAGCACACTGCGTTCGGGCAGGCCGGTCGGGCGAAGCTTGCGGGTGGCCGGGTCGCGGAAGGCGCGGACGGTGCGGCCCGGCGCCTCGGCCAGCGGGGTGCCGTCGCGCCAGCGCAGGCGGCCGGTGGAGAGCAGGCGGCGCAGCAGCCGGTCCACCGCCTCCCCCCGGCTCTTGGCGACGGGGGTACGCTCGGTCCCGCCACCGCCGAGCAGGCGGGCGATGGCGCGGTCGGCATCGCCGTCGACAGAGCGCGGGGCCCTGGCCAGCACGTCGCGCGGGGTGGCGGGGCTGGCATCGGCCGCTCCCTCCGCCACGAACTCCACCAGGATGTAGCAGGCGACGTCGCCCTGCCCCGGCTCCAGCGTCCAGCGCAGGCTGCGCACCGGCTCCGGCTTGGGCGCAGGGGGTGGAGGCGGTGGGGGCGCGACGCTGCGGATCGGCGGCGGGACCGGCGGGCGGACCAGGGTGAGCGGGGGCTTGGGAGCGGGCGGTGCCGAGGGGGCCGTTGCGGCAGGCGTGGGCGCCGCCGGGACAGGCGGCGGGGGCGGAGGCGGGGCCAGCGGCGCTTTCACGTCGGCGACATCGAACAGGGAGGCGCGGCGCCATTCCGGCCGGCTTTCCAGCGCCAGCATCGCCGCCGCCGCCATGTGAGCGCAGGCGTTGCGGCCGCAGGTGCAACTGCGGTCGAGCACGATGCCGCGCTTTCCCTGCACCGGGTACACCGTCACCCCCAGCCGGCGGCCGAGGTCACTGACCTCCGCCTTGATCCGGTCGCCGCCGGGAGGACCCAGCGTCACCGCACCGGTCATCATCAGCGTGCGGCCGCGCTGCAGCGTCTTGGTATCGAAGACGCGCGTCAGGTCCTCCTGACCGAAGGGGACGGCGGCGCCACCCGACGAAGGGCCACGCGGCAGGGCATCGAAAAGCGACATGCGGTGCGAGGTGACCAGGCGAAAGCTGATGGAACGGGGCGGAACGGAACGGAAACGGGGCGTCGGTATAGGATCTTGCGCGGCGCGGCGCAAGCCTTAGGCTCAAGCATTGACGCGATCGGCGCCGCAACGGCAGAACCGGGCGCGGCCGTCCGTCATAGCACAGGACGCCACCGGCTTCACCCCGGTTGGTGATTTAGCCGCGATTGCCGGGGAACACCCGGCCGGCCAGTTCGCAGAGGCCGCCCTCGCTGCCCAGCTGATGGGCGGCCCAGCGGATCGTCCCCTCGACGAAGGACGGATCGCCGGCATGGATCAGCAAGGCCAGCCCCAGCGCCATCGCCCCGGCCAGCCAGGGCGATGGGCGCAGGCGCGGCACGGCGTCCTTGCGGCTGCTCCACAGGAACAGCAGGGCCGACAGCCCGCCGATCATCAGCCCGGCCACCACCTCCGCCCCCGAATGGGCGGAGACGGCAACGCGCGAGGCGCCGATGGCCAGCACCAGCGCCACCGCCGCCAGCGGCAGCGCGATGCGCAGCCAGCGCGACCGGGCATTGCGCGCCGCCAGCGCCGACACCGACCCGTAGAAGACGGCGGAGAAGGCGGCATGGCCGCTGGGGCTGATGAAACGGTCGCCGGCGAACAGTGACGGGAACAACGGAAAGTCGGGCAAACCACAGCCATGCCCCACCAGCTTCAGCACCACCATGGCGCCCAGGCACAGCGATAGGGCGAGCAGCCAGCGCAGCGCCAGCGGCGCCGAATGGTGCCGCCACAGCGCGGTCGCATAGAGGGCGGAAAGCGGAACGAGAAGGCTGCTGCTGCCGAGATGGGTGATGGCGCCGCTGGCGATGGCGAGCATCGGTCCCCCGTGGATGCCGGTGATCAGGAACGGCCTTGCCACATGGTGCGGCGCAGCAGGATCGGCAAGAGGACGAGCCGAAAGCCCCGCCCCTACCCCTCCAACTGGTCGGCGCGGGCGTCGGCGATGACGCAGTTGCGGCCCGACCGCTTGGCTTCGTACAGCGCCTCGTCGGCCCGGCGGACCAGTCCTTCGGCGGTGTCGCCCAGCCGGCCGCCGATCGAAATGCCGATGGAGACCGTCACGTTGATCTCGCCGCGGCCGGCCGACACGGTGAAGGGCGTATCGGCGATGCGCGAACGCAGGCGTTCGGCGACGATCAGCGCGGCTTCCCCGTCGGTGTCCGGCAGGATGACGATGAACTCCTCGCCACCCAGCCGGGCGACGAGGTCGAAGGTGCGCAGGTTGCGGCTGGCGCGGGCGGTGACCTCGCGCAGTACCTCGTCGCCGATGGCGTGGCCGTAGGTGTCGTTGACCACCTTGAAATGGTCGATGTCGAACATCAGCACCGACACCGGCTTGTGGCTGTCGATGGCGCGTTCCAGCAGCCGCGGCAGATGGGCGTTGACGTAGCGGCGGTTGAAGACGCCGGTCAGGCTGTCGGTCAGCGCCATCGACAGGCTCTGCTCGTAGTTGGAGCGCAGCCTTTCCTGATAGCGCTTGCGCCGGATCTGGGTGCGGGCGCGGGCCAGCAGCTCGTTCCGGTCGACCGGCTTGATGACATAGTCGTTGGCGCCGAGTTCCAGCCCCTTCGCCACCTGCCCCAGGTCGCCGTCGTCCACCATCAGCAGGATCGGCACCTGCCGCGTGCGCTCGTGCGAGCGAAGCTGCGAACAGAGCCGCAGACCGTCCTCGTTCAGCAGGGTCAGGCTGACCACCACCAGATCGAGCGGCGTGCCAAGCGCACGTTCCAGCGCCTTGGCGCCGGTGTCGGCGGAGTACACGGTGTTATGGTCGCGCTGAAGGGTCTCCCTCACCTTCTCCAGGTCGAGGGCGGAATCCTCCAGCACCAGCACGTTGGCGCGCTCGAAGGATTCGCTCAGCATGGTGCCGCTGCGCTCGATGACGCCGAACTGGCCGGACGTGGTTTCGCGCAGGCGCCACTCGTCCATCATCATCTTCAGCCGCACCAGAGAGCGCACGCGCGCGAACAGCGCGATGTCGTTCACCGGCTTGGTCAGGAAATCGTCGGCCCCGGCCTCCAGCCCGCGGACGCGGTCGGCGATGTCCGACAGCGCGGTGACCATCACCACGGGAATGTGCATGGTGGCGGGATCGGAGCGGATCTTCTCGCAAACCTCGAACCCGTCCATGCCCGGCATCATCACGTCGAGCAGGACGATGTCCGGCGATTCCTTCCGCACCATCTCAAGCGCGTCGGGTCCGTTGAAGGCGGTCAGAACATTGAAGTACTCGCGCGTCAGCTTTGCCGCGAGCAGCTTCACATTCGGCAGAACGTCGTCAACGACAAGGACACGCGCGGACATCGGAAGGAAATTCCTGCAGAATTGCCACAGAGAAAAACAGACTTAACTGAGAAACTTCTTGACTGTTTCGAGGAATTTCACGACCGAAATGGGCTTTGCGACATAATCCTCGCAGCCACCCTGACGGATTTTCTCCTCGTCGCCCTTCATGGCGAAGGCGGTGACGGCGACGACCGGAATGCTCTTCAGCTCCGGATCGTCCTTGATCCAGCGGGTCACCTCCAGCCCGGAAACCTCCGGCAGCTGGATGTCCATCAGAATCAGGTCGGGGCGGTGCTGGCGGGCCAGCCTCATCGCCTCCATGCCTTCGCGGGTCTGCAGCGTGCCATAGCCGTGCGCTTCGAGCAGGTCATGAAAGAGCTTCATGTTCAGCTCGTTGTCCTCGACGATGAGGACGGTCTTGGTCGGCCCACCACCGGTCGCCAATGGACCGCACGGCTCCGCTGACATGCATCCTCCCTGGGTGTGACCCCCGCGTTCACGCTGTCCAATGCCGGATCGCGCACCGGCGTTGCGGAACCTTGGATCCGGTATAGCCCCTTTCTGAATAGGTCGCGACGGTTAAATTGTCGTTACCGGACCGCTGGATGAGACCCCTGATGGCCACCGATCACCCTGCGCGCAAACGGAAAACCGCCCGCGGCGAGCGCGGGCGGTTCCTGATTATCGACAGCAGCAATCTATGGCGGAGGGGATGGGTAGCGGCTCAGGCCGCCCGCTTGGTCTTGCGCTTGGCGTCGCGGCGGCGGGCACCCTTGGCGCCGTACATCATGGCGTCGGCGCGGCGCATCACCTCGTCCTCGCTGTCGTCGGCGCCATAGGGCTGGGTGCCGACGGAGAAACGGACCGGCAGCGACTGCCCACCCCATTCCACATGGGTGGCGTCGGCGATGGCGGCCAGCTGACGGGCGCGGGCGAGGCCGCTGGCGGTGTCGGTGTTGGTCAGCAGCACGGCGAACTCGTCGCCACCCAGCCGGGCGACCACGTCCTCCTGCCGGACATTGCCGACGATCATCCGCGCCACCTGCCGCAGATAGGCGTCGCCGGCGACATGGCCGTGGGTGTCGTTGATCGCCTTGAAGCCGTCCAGGTCGATCATGACCAGCAGGCCGCCGGCGGACCCGTTGCGGCGGGCGGAGGCCAACTCGCGCCGGAAGTGGCTGTAGAAGCCGCGCCGGTTCAACAGACCGGTCAGCTCGTCCGTCATCGTCAGGCTTTCCAGGTAGGCGATGCGCTCATGCAACTCGGCGATCGTTTCCTTGGCCTCGGCAAGCAGTGCGATCGTCTCGTCCAGCGTCTGGCGCTCGGTCCCCCGCAGAAGCCCGACACGCGAGGCCAACGCGACCGGCGACCATCCGGCCGGCACGTCGAAACGGTCGGAGGTGTGGTGCTTCAGGTCCAGGGCGGCGACGATGG
This sequence comes from uncultured Azospirillum sp., assembly GCA_965650625.1. Lineage (GTDB taxonomy): Bacteria > Pseudomonadota > Alphaproteobacteria > Azospirillales > Azospirillaceae > Azospirillum. The sequence continues at coordinate 34,870 of CBFGPE010000049.1, forward strand.
CGTTCATGGGGTCGGCTCCTCTGATGAAGGTCGGAACACTTCGCCTTCACCCAAGCAACCACTGTGCCAACCCGCCGCACCCCGCAGATACCAAGCATTTTATACATTTCCGGCAGATTGCGCCGCCGGATCATCGGGAAGGAATGGAGCCTCTTTCCTACCGGACCGGCATCTTCTGCCCACCCCATCCGTTCGGGGCAGGAAATCCCTGCCGGTGAAGAGAACCGGAACGCCGGCCCGGCAAAAGGCTCCCCCACCCGTCACACCACCCGATCCGGCGCCGGCCGGCCGGCCATCACCGCGTCGATGTTGTCCAGCGCCTTGGATCCCATGGCATTCCGCGTTTCCACCGTGGCACTGCCCAGATGCGGCAGCAGGAAGGCGTTGGGCAGATCGCGGTAGCCGGGATGCAGGTTCGGCTCGTTCTCGAACACGTCGAGCCCGGCGGACGCCAACCGCCCGGCCTTCAGCGCGTCGATCACCGCGTCGTCGTCCACCACGCTGCCGCGCGCCGTGTTGATGAGGATGGCCCCCTGCGGCAGCCGCCCGATCCGTTCGGCGTTCAGCCAATGTCTGGTTTCCGCCGTGGCGGGGAAGTGAAGCGACAGGACATCGCACACCGGCAGCATCGCCTCCGGGTCGGCGTGGTAGGTGGCGCCCAGTTCGAGGTCCGGCGGCAGACGGCGGCGGTTGCTGTAATGGATGGTCATGCCGAAGGCGCGGGCGCGGGCCGCAACTGCCTGTCCGATGCGGCCCATGCCGACGATGCCCAGCCGCTTGCCGCCGACATGGGTGCCCATCAACTGGGTCGGTGTCCAGCCGGTCCAGGCATTGGCACGGATCATCCGCTCGCCCTCCGACGCGCGGCGCGCGGCACCCAGCAGCAGAAGCAGCGCGATGTCGGCGGTGGCGTCGGTCAGCACGTCGGGCGTGTTGGTGACGGTCAGGCCGCGGGCGCGCGCCGCCTCCAGGTCGATGTGGTCGGTGCCGACGGAGAAGGTCGCCAGCACCCGCACCCGCTGCGGCAGCGCCGCGATGGCGGCGGCGTCCAGCCGGTCGCCTGCACAGCACAGCACGGCGTCGGCCCCGGCATCGGCCGCGCGGGCGGCGATCTCCGCCCCGCTGAAGGCGCGGTCTTCCGGATTGAGCACCGCAAGGTAGTCGCGCGAGGCCCGCGCCTCCACCGCTTCGGGAAGGCGGCGGGTCAGCAGCAGCACGGGGCGGGCGTCAGGGCTGGAGGCGGAGTTGGAGGCGGGACTGTCCGACTGCGCCGCAAACGGCAACTCGGCAGGGCTTGTCATTCCGGCGGTTCCCTTCCATTGATAAGACATGCGGGTGGCGGGCCTTTCGGACCGCGGCAAAAACACCCATACTTCACCAAGAGCCGTCAATCACCTGTGGATACCGTCTTGCTCGACCGTCTTTCCGCCTTTCCGGCAACCGTCGGCGCGGTCCTCGCGGCCGCCGTTTCCACCGGTGCGCTCTTCGCGGCCTCCCCCACCCTGGCCCAGCCGGCCGCGACCTCCATGGCGGCGGTGGCTGCCAGGATCCAGCCGCACCGGGCGATCTACACCATGTCGCTGGCCTCGGCGCGCAACGGATCGAAAGTCAGCGACGTCCGCGGCCGCATGATGTTCGAATGGGCCGACGCCTGCGACGGCTGGACGACGGAGCAGCGCTTCCAGCTGCGCTTCGTCTACAGCGAAGGCGACGACATGGCGATGAACACCAACTACACGACCTGGGAATCGAAGGACGGCCTGCGCTACCGCTTCAACGTCCGTAAGCTGGTCAATGGCGAGGTGGACGAGGAGGTGCGCGGCGAGGCGAACCTGAACCGCGACGGTGCCGGCACCGCCCAGTTCACCAAGCCCGAACCGCAGGAGATGGAATTGCCGGCCGGCACCATGTTCCCGACCGCCCACACGCTGGCGATCCTGGACCATGCCGAACGGAAGGATCCCTTCTTCACCCGCACCATCTTCGACGGCTCCGACGCGGAAGGACCGACCGAGGTATCGACCGTCGTCGGCAAGCCCGGCGCGCCGACTGACGCCGGCAAGGATCCGCTGCTGAAGGTGGGCAAGGCCTGGCCGGTCCGCATGGCCTTCTTCCCCACCCAAAGCGATTCGGCCCAGCCGGAATATGAGATGAGCCTGCATCTGCTGGAAAACGGCATCGCCGAGTCCATGCAGATCGACTATGGCGATTTCACCGTCAACGCGGTGCTGGACAAGATCGAGGCGCTGCCGAAGTCGGGATGTTGACGGCGGGGCGATGGCCCGTGACAATTCACATCGGGTTTGCCGGTTCAGTGGACATCCGATGGTTTCCCTGTTGATCGCGACTCGCGGCTGCGCTTAACTGTGGGTTGAGGTTTTGCGCAACAGGCCGGATTTCGCCCACGGGCATCCGGCCGTCCGAGGGTTTATCCGTCATGAGCAAGAAGCATGTCCAGATCGGGCAGGTTTTCCAACCGGTCGGCAGCGCCGGCGGTCGCGGTTGGCGGGTGACGGCAACAGTCAACCTGCTGGGCATCCCACATGCCCGCGTCGTCAGCACCGAAGACGAGGGCGTTTCCAAGACCCTGAGCTGCTCGGTCCTTTCCGACACCAGCCACTATCGTCTGATCGCCGCGGCACCGGCCGATGGGATGGCAGCGTAAAAGGCACGTTCAGCGGACGTTGTTTGGCGCCGTCATTCCGACACCGGCATAACGTCCGCCCCCTATTCCTCCCCTCGCCGCTCACGCAGCCTCGCCCAATAGTCCAGCCGCTTGCGCAGGTCGCGTTCGAACCCCCGCTCCACCGGCTGGTAGAACTCGCGCCGCGCCATCCCTTCGGGGAAATAGTTCTGGCCGGAGAATCCCTCCGCCGTGTCGTGGTCGTACTCGTATCCCTTGCCGTAGCCGATGGTCTTCATCAGCTTGGTCGGCGCGTTCAGGATATGCTTGGGCGGCATCAGCGAGCCGGTTTCCTTCGCCGCCCGCACCGCCGACTTGTAGGCCGTATAGCCGGCGTTCGACTTCGGCGCCGTCCCCAGATAGATGACCAGCTGTGCCAGGGCCAGTTCGCCCTCCGGGCTGCCTAGCCGCTCGTAGGCTTCCCAGGCGGCGATGGCCTGGGTCAGGGCGTTGGGATCGGCCAGCCCGACATCCTCCACCGCGAAGCGGGTCAGCCGCCGCGCGATGTAGCGCGGGTCCTCTCCACCATCCAGCATACGGCTGTACCAGTAGAGCGCCGCGTCGGTGTCCGACCCGCGCAGCGATTTATGCAGGGCGCTGATGAGGTTGTAATGCCCTTCCTGCGCCTTGTCGTAGAGCGGGGCGCGGCGCTGGATGGTGGCGGCGAGCGCGTTGGTGTCCAGCACAATCTCGCCCGGCAGCGCGAACAGCTCCTCGCACAGGTTCAGGCAGAAGCGGCCGTCGCCGTCGGCCATTGCCTTCACCGCGGCGCGCGCGTCGGCGTCCAGCGGCAGCGGCCGGCCCATCTCCGCCTCCGCCCGCGACAGCAGCTTTTCCAGCGCCGTGTCGTCCAGCCGGTTCAGCACGAACACCTGCGCCCGCGACAACAAGGCGGCGTTCAGTTCGAAAGATGGATTCTCGGTGGTGGCGCCGACCAGCGTGACGGTGCCGTCCTCGACAAAGGGCAGGAAGCCGTCCTGCTGGGAGCGGTTGAAGCGGTGGATCTCGTCGATGAACAGCAGCGTGCCCTGCCCCGCCACCCGTCGGGCGCGGGCGGCGTCGAAGACCTTGCGCAGGTCGGCGACGCCGGAGAAGACTGCCGACAGCGGTTCGAAATGCAGATCGGTGCTGTGGGCCAGCAGACGGGCGATGGTGGTCTTGCCGCAGCCGGGTGGCCCCCACAGGATCATGGAGGCCAGCCGTCGCGCCGCAACCATGCGGCCCAACGGACCGTCGGGCTTCAGCAGATGGTCCTGCCCGACCACCTCGTCCAGCGTGCGCGGGCGCAGACGGTCGGCGAGCGGGCGGGGAGCCGCCGACTCGAACAGGCCGGCATCCCCGCCCGACTCGCCGCGTTTCGCCATGATGGATGCCTCAGCGCGCCGCGCCGCAGCGCTGGTAGCACTGCTTCAGCTGATAGCTGCAGTTGTCGGTCGGGCTGAAGGGGGTCGAGTCGGTGCGGTCGATGCCGCCTTGATTGCGCGCGGCGACCGAATCCATGCACACATTGTGGCTGCGCTCGCACTGGGCCTGACAGGAGGCGCCAGAACCGGTGCCGCCGTCGATCCGCAGCGACTGGTCGTCGGCACCGCCGCGCGGGGTGGAGGGTCCCGGGACCACGGTGACGGTGGGTGCCGGGCCGGAAGCGGCAGGGCGCGACGCCGGATGGTCGGCGCAGGCCGACAGGCCGAGCAGGGCCACGGCCACCAGCGGGGCGATGAGACGGACCGGACGGAACTTAGCCACGACGGCTCCTATTCTTCTTGTTGTGAGGACGGCCATGGGCATGACGGAATGCCACACCCCTCTGGACCATCCCCCGTTCGGCCCCCACTATGCCGATATCGGCTGTAAGAAGGGAATGACTGAAATGACTCCGAATTCGGACGGCAGACCGCCGCGCAACCGGTCCCTGCGACTGCTGCTGGCGCTGCTTGTCCTTGGCCTCGTCATGCTGGCCTCGCGCGCGCTGGCGCTGCCCAATGTCGGCATGGCCGAGATGATCATCCCACTGCTGGGCGGGCTGTTCGTGGCCGTTGCCATCGTCCTGATCGTCCGCCGCGACCGCGCGGACCGCGACGCCCTGCCCCCATCCCGCCGCAACCGCCAGGACCAGGGGATGCCGGACTGACGGACACGCGCGATCAGACGAACTTGAAGCTGAGCAGGCCACCGACCACCACGACCAGGAGGACGGTGGCCACCAGCATCAGCCGCTTCTCGATGATGTGCTGAACCTGCGGTCCGTAGAAATGCAGCAGGATGGCGATCATGTAGAAACGGGAGAAGCGCGCGACGATCGAACAGAGGATGAAGACCGTCAGGTCGAGATGGGCGAATCCGGCGGTGATCGTCAGCAGCTTGTAGGGGATCGGCGTCACCCCCTTCAGGATCAGGAACCAGGGGCCGAATTCGGTGAACATCTCCTGGAAATGATGAAACGACTCCTGCGCATTGTAGAAGTCGATGATCATCCGCCCGACGCTCTCGAACAGATAGAAGCCCAGCGCATAGCCGAGCAGGCCGCCCAGAAGCGACGCGAAGGCGCAGATGTTGGTGTAGAACCAGAGTCGCTTCGGCTTCTCCAGGCACATCGGCACCAGCATCACGTCCGGCGGCAACGGGAAGAAGGAGCTTTCGGCGAAGGAGATCGCCGACATCCACCAGACGGCATCGTCGCGGGCGGACAGGCGCTGGAGGCGCGTGTAAAGGGAACGCAACATTCGACCGGCCACATAAGAGAAAACCCTTCCTCCGGGGGGTGTCCCCGAAGGAAGGGTCTAACATATCACCGTTACCGGCGGTTCCGTCCTGCACGACACGGGGCCCTGAGGCCCGATGCCGCACGGGGCGGATGACCGGCGCGATGTCCGGTCATGTTACTCCGCGGTCTCGGCTTCGGCATCGACGGCATCCTGCGTCGGGCCCGAATCCTGACCCTTGGCGGCGACGTCGCGGTCGACCAGCTCGAACACCGCCATGTCGGCGGCGTCGCCATAGCGGAAGCCGGCCTTCAGGACGCGGCTGTAGCCACCCTGGCGGTCCTTGTAGCGGTCGGCCAGAACGGTGAACAGCTTGGTCACCGTGTCGTTGTCGCGCAGCTGGGCAAAAGCCAGACGACGGTTGGCCAGGCCACCCTTCTTGCCGAGCGTGATCAGCTTCTCGACGATCGGACGCAGGTCCTTCGCCTTCGGCAGGGTGGTGGTGATCTGCTCGTGCTTGATCACCGCGTTCGCCATGTTCGAGAACATGGCCTTGCGGTGGCTGCTGGTCTTGCTGAACTTACGTCCCGAAACGCCGTGACGCATGGCGGTCCTCCTTCATGGCATGGCCCCCCTCGGGGAGCCGATCGTGAACCCCGCCGCCCAGTCGAGAACTGGTACGGCAACGGGGACGGGCCGGTACGGCCCTGGGAAATGCGCCCCTCCCGCCTGACGACGGAAAGGGCGCAGGCAAACAGCGAGATGCTTAGTACGGCTCTTCCAGACGCTTGGCCAGCTCTTCGATGTTCTCCGGCGGCCAGTTCGGGATTTCCATACCGAGGTGCAGGCCCATCTGGGACAGCACTTCCTTGATCTCGTTCAGCGACTTGCGGCCGAAGTTCGGGGTGCGGAGCATTTCCGCTTCCGTCTTCTGCACCAGATCGCCGATGTAGACGATGTTGTCGTTCTTGAGGCAGTTGGCCGAACGGACCGACAGCTCCAGCTCGTCCACCTTGCGGAGCAGGTTCTTGTTGAACGGAACCTCCTCGTGCTTCTCCTCGGAGACCGCGTGCGTCGGCTCCTCGAAGTTGATGAACAGCTGCAGCTGGTCCTGCAGGATGCGGGCGGCCAGGGCCACCGCGTCGTCCGGCTTGACCGAACCGTTGGTCTCCACCGTCATCGACAGGCGGTCATAGTCGGTGACCTGCCCGACGCGGGCATTGTCGACCTTGTAGGACACCTTGCGGACCGGGGAGAACAGGGCGTCGATCGGAATGAGCCCGATGGGCGCGTCTTCCGGACGGTTCTGGCTGGCCGGGACATAGCCCTTGCCGGTCTCGACCGTCAGTTCCATGTTCAGCCGCGCGCCGTTGTCCAGCGTGCAGATGACCAGCTCCGGATCCATGACCTGGATGTCGGGCCCGGTCTCGATCATGCCGGCCTTGACCTCGCCCGGGCCTTCGGCGCGCAGGCGCATGCGCTTCGGGCCATCGCCGCCCATGCGCAGACCCATCGTCTTGATGTTCAGGACGATGTCGGTCACGTCCTCGCGGACGCCGGGGATGGACGAGAACTCGTGCAGCACGCCGTCGATGTGGATCGACGTGACGGCGGCACCCTGCAGCGAGGAGAGCAGGATGCGGCGCAGGGCGTTGCCCAGGGTCAGACCGAAGCCGCGTTCCAGCGGCTCGGCGACCACCGTCGCGAAACGGTCGGCGTCGTCACCGGGCTGGATGTCCAGCTTGCTCGGCTTAATCAGTTCCTGCCAGTTCTTCTGAAGCACGGATCGACCTCAAGATGCCATCGGGTGAACACGAACCCGCGGGGCCCGAACCATTCCCATGCTGAGGGGGCCGCGATGGCTGCGGCCCCCTGTCCCGGAATGGCTGGTCCCCGCGGGTGCGGAAACAATGCTAAATCAGACGCGACGCTTCTTCGGCGGGCGAACGCCGTTGTGCGGGATCGGCGTGACGTCGCGGATCGACGTGATCTGGAAGCCGATCGACTGCAGGGCGCGCAGGGCGGACTCACGCCCCGAACCCGGACCCTTCACTTCGACTTCCAGGGTCTTCATGCCGTGTTCCTGCGCCTTGCGGCCGGCGTCCTCGGCAGCGACCTGGGCGGCGTAGGGCGTCGACTTGCGCGAACCCTTGAAGCCCATGGTGCCCGACGACGACCAGGCAATGGTGTTGCCCTGCGCGTCGGTGATGGTGATCATCGTGTTGTTGAACGAGGCGTTCACGTGAGCGACGCCGGCGGTGATGTTCTTGCGCTCGCGACGACGCAGGCGCTGAGAAGCGGCGGAGGGCTTGGCCATTTTGCGTTCGTCCTCTTACTTCTTCTTGCCGGCGATCGGCTTGGCCGGACCCTTGCGGGTGCGGGCGTTCGTGTGGGTGCGCTGGCCGCGGACCGGCAGGCCCTTGCGGTGACGCAGGCCACGGTAGCAGCCCAGGTCCATCAGACGCTTGATGTTCATGGCGACTTCACGACGAAGATCGCCCTCGACGCGGTAATCGGCGTCGATGGTCTCGCGGATCTTCAGGACTTCGTCGTCCGTCAGCTCGTTCACGCGACGCTCGGCCGGGATTTCCAGCTTCGCGCAGATTTCCTTGGCCTTGAAGGGGCCGATGCCATGGATGTAGGTCAACCCGATCTCCACGCGCTTCTGCGCGGGGATGTTGACGCCAGCGATACGCGCCACGCTACTCTCCTCAGTCTCGATATCTCAACGGCAGCCCGTCGGGCCGCCTACACACCGAGCAAATCCCGCCCGGCACAAGGCCGGAATCGGGAACGCACAATGTTACCCGCCATCCCGATGGGACGGCGAGAGGGTGCGACTATAGAAAAACCGCGGAACTTGTCAAGAATGATTACTGTCCCTTCCCAGACCGCCCGTCATTCGGCCGGAACCGGAAGGCGGGCGGCGGACGGCGGCGGAGTCGGCGCCTCCTTGAAGGGCTCGATGTCTCCCGCCGGCACATCGTCGACCGGAACCGGCTGCAACGGCGAACCGCCGGATTTCAGCAGCGCGCGGTCGCGAAGCACCTGCGGCAGGTCCAGGCTCAGCTTCAGCTCGATGTTGCGCCAGATCTGGCGCAGGCGCTGGACATGCAGGTCCTCGCCGATCGCCAGTACCACCGATTCGAGATTCTCCATCGTTATGCCGCGGTCGGCCAACAGCACGGTAGGTTCTATTCTGAAGTGCAACTTTCTTGTAATCACAGGGCTTTATGGGTC